>CAYYJM010000041.1:0-13378 GCA_964471755.1 uncultured Alcaligenaceae bacterium | reverse complement strand
GAACGAGTTGGGAATCTCGCGGAGCAGTTCCTCGGCCCGGGCGACGGCTCCCGGCATGCCCTTGTCACCCGGCGTCAGGACGACCTCGGCCCCGAACGCCTTGAGCAGTCGTCGGCGTTCCAGGCTCATCGTCTCGGGCATGGTGACCATGAGCTTGTAGCCGCGAGCGGCGCAGACGAAGGCCAGGCCGATGCCCGTGTTGCCGCTGGTCGGCTCGATGATCACGGTGTCCGGTTTAATCTTGCCATCACGCTCGGCGGCGTCGATCATGGCGACGCCGATGCGGTCCTTGACGGACCACAGCGGGTTGAAGTTCTCCAGTTTGGCGACCACGGTCGCCCCGGCACCCTCGACCACGCGTCGCAGGCGGACCAGCGGCGTGGCCCCGATGCACTGGGTGATGTCGTCGTAAATATGGCCACGGAAGTTCGCTGATTCGGTCATGGCGATCCTCGCTGAATCTTGCCTGGATTGATCGCGTCGCTTACATTCTCGGAATCTCGGTCCGGGGCGGCAAGCGCCAGAGGGCCGAGGGCCGGAGGAGGTGCATCGTGGAGCGGACAGGCGACCAGCGTGAGACAGACCTGGCCTTTCGTCAGCAGGCGACCGAGGGACTGCGTGCGGCCGGGGCGTATTTCCATCAGCGTGGCTGGTCGCTGGGCACCAGCAGCAACTACAGCGTGGTCCTGAGCCATGAGCCGTTCCGGGTGCTGGTGACCGCCTCGGGCAAGCACAAGGAGAAACTCGGCCCGACCGATTTCGTCGTTCTCGATGGTCAGGGCCAGCAGCTCGAGGGGGCACCGGAACGGCCCTCGGCGGAGGCAGCATTGCACGTCATGCTCGGCCAGCGGCCCGGTGTCGGCTCGATTCTCCACACGCACTCCGTCTGGGGGACGCTGCTGTCGGATCGGCACGGCAAGGAGGCCGGCTTCGCCATCGAGGGCTTCGAGATGCTCAAGGGCCTGGATGGGATCAAGACGCACGAGCATCGTCTGTGGGTGCCGATCTTCCCCAACACGCAGGACATCCCGGACCTGGCCCGGCGCGTGGCGCAGCGACTCGACGACACGACCGATCCGCTGCGGCATGGCTTCCTGATCGAGCGGCACGGTCTGTACACCTGGGGCAAGAACCTGGAGGAGGCCGTGCGGCAGATCGAAATCTTCGAGTTTCTGTTCGAGGTCGTCGGCCGACGGCTGAGCCTGCGAAGTTGAAGCCCCGGCTCGCCAAACCCAAACCCAACGAGAGATCCAACATGGCCTGCATCATCATCGCGGACGAAAACCGACGCATCGACGACGTCGATGCCATCCGTTCCTTCCTGGCAAAAACCAACATCCGATACGAGCGCTGGCCACTCGCGGAACGTGTCGATCCCAACGCGCCAGCCGACGAGATCCTGGCCGCGTACGCACCGGAAATCGACGTTCTCAAACGGGAGGGCGGCTACGTCACCGCCGACGTGGTCAACATCACGTCGGAGACGCCGAATCTCGAAGCGATGTTGCAGAAGTTCAGCAAGGAACACACGCACTCCGAGGACGAGGTGCGATTCATCCTGCGCGGTCGAGGTCTGTTTCACGTCCACGTAGACAATGGCCTCGTCTTCGCCATCCAGGTCGAGGCCGGCGATCTGATCTCTGTGCCGCGTGGAACGAAGCACTGGTTCGACCTGTGCGGCGAGAAGACCATCCGGGCCATCCGCCTGTTCCAGGACATGACCGGCTGGACGCCACACTACATCGAGAACGGCGTCCACACGCGCTACGAACCGGTCTGCTTCGGGCCGGCCTGGGTGGCCGGGACGACCACCGGCGACGTCGGAGTTCGGCTGCAATGATCTTTCGCGGCAAGGGCATTCTGCTCGACATTGAGGGGACGACGTCGGCCCTGGACTACGTCCATCGGACGCTGTTCCCCTACGCCCGTCAGGAGGTCGAGGGCTTCCTGACGCGGCACTGGGATCGTGAGGACGTGGCGGCGGCCTGCGAGCAGATCGCCCGCGATACCGGAGCGGCAAGCCTGACGGCATGGGTGCCGCGCGCCCGTGTGCCGGGCCGTCGTCGGGCCGTCGTCGCCGAGGTCTACCGCCTCATGGACACCGACGCCAAGGTGACCGGCCTGAAGGCGCTCCAGGGCCTGATCTGGCAGGAAGGCTACGCCGACGGGAAACTGCATTCGCACGTCTATCCGGACGTGCCACCCGCCCTGGAACGCTGGGCCGGGCAGGGCATCGATGTCCGCATCTACTCGTCGGGCAGCGTGACGGCCCAGAAGGTGTTTTTCGCCCACACCGAGGCTGGCGATCTGACCCGCTTCCTGCGCGGCAACTACGACACAACCACCGGTCCCAAACGCGAGGCCGACAGTTACCGCGTGATCGTTGCTGACATGAAGCTGTCAGCAAAAGAGATCCTGTTCCTCAGTGACGTGGTCGCCGAGCTGGACGCGGCTCGATCGGTTGGAATGCCGACCGGGCTGCTGTTGCGGCCCGGCAATGCTCCCGTCGCGCCCGGTCATGGGCATCCGGAACTGCGCTCCTTCGAGACGATCCAGGTTTGAGAGATCATGCTGAACGGCCTCAGGGGAGGCTGGCGGTTCGACCCGTGATATCGCGCAGGTCGATCTGGAGTTGCCCCTCTACCGAGGTGATCGTCACGGCGTATTTTCGATCCCCGAGAGTGAGGGCGGCGGCGATCGGCGGATTACTCCCCTTCCAGAGGAGCTTCTTGCCGTCGCGCAGCTCGACCTGAAGATGGCGCGTGGCCTTCGACCAGTCGGTTGGAACCGGCGGGAGTTGAAGACGTTGGCTCTGGGGTGCCGCCGGCGTCGGCAGAGTCAACGCGGCCGCAACCTGAACGGTCGGCTTCTCGATGGTCTTCTCGCGTTCCAGGATCAGCACCATCGGCAGGACCAGACTCGGCAGTGGATCCAGTTTGTTGCCCGAACGAAGCAACTCGCCGGTCAACTGTACCGCCGAGCGATCCGCCGTCAGATTCAAACGCAGGTTGCGCGATGACTTCAGACCCAAAACGGCCGGGTCGAGATCGAGCGCAGTCCGTTCGCCAAGATGAATCGGCGATACACCCGGCGGGGCGATTTTCACATCGCGGATACGATGGCCCGTTGGGGCCAGGGTCTGACGATCGAACTTGAAAGCCGGATCACGCCGTTCGGCGGGATAGGGAACCCCGAAGGTCGCGGCCTGGTTGCGCGTTTCCCGTCGGACGCCACGATCGGTGACCGACACGGTCGCGCTGAGCGTCCCGTACGGCGGTTCCATGACGGTGATGATCTCGGTCCGCTCGTCGTACTGCGTGCCGTTGACGGCGGCCAGTTTGACGACGTAGCCGCCCGAGCGCGGGAAGGTAACGATCGGATTCGACGTGGCCGGGTCGGTCACGACTTCCAGCGGCCGATCCATGCCCAGATCCCAGACGCAAACCTGGGCATTCTTGACACTACTCAGCAGGCGATACGACGCCGGCGCGTAGCTGCCGGGACTGAGCGGGATGGCCTCCAGGGAAACGATCTGTGGTGCCTCTGCGACGGCCGGCGCGTCGAGCTTGACGACGACGCTGCGCTCGTTCTCGTCGCCGATCCGGTTGGTGACGAGCAGACGCACGGAATACTCACCCGGTCGAGAATAGGCGTGCGACACGGTCGGCGAATCGGAGGAGAGAGGCATGAGCGGAGAGCCGTCGCCGAAGTCCCACCAGCCCTGCGCGACGTTCTGGCCGAGGTTCTCGAAGCGGATGGTCAGGCCGTCGCGTTCAAAGCGGAAGTTGGCCAGCGGTTTGGCCGGCTTGACGGCGTAATCGACCACCGGAGTGACGAAGACCACGGCGGCCCCGGAGAAGAGGCCGCCAAGGCCAGCCAGCATCGCGTTGAGCCAACCCCACCTGGATTTCACGTCAGCCATGAGCGCAGGCCTCCCTCGTCCTTGAGTCACGCGCCGCAGTGTACGCCAGGAGGGCCGATGGCGTCGAGAGGGACTGGTGACACTACGACCGGAACGAGTTCCGCGAAAAATTCCACCGCAGAGGATTGCTCCCGGGGCCAGGTTCCCCTAGGATTGTTGCAACCGAAAGGTGGATATCTTATCCAGAGTGGCTGAGGGACTAGGCCCTGAGATGCCACAGCAACCGGTTCGCGGTTCGCCGCGAATGCTGGTGCTACCTCCTACCTGGCACGCGGCCGGGAGAGATAAGATCGTGTCAGCACGGCTCTTCTCTGAACGTCCGGCGGGTCCGGTGGACCGGGCGGAACCTGCCGAATCTGGATGATAGCCACCTCCAGTTGTCCTGGACACCAGGCACTCCCTGCTGGAGGAGTTTGACTGTGCCTTCCTCGTTCGTGCGTGGTCTCAAGTGTCGCGTCTGCGGCGCAGCGTATGCCATCAGCGCCACCAACTTCTGTCCGGAAGACTTCGGGCCGCTCGAGGTCGATTACGACTACGAGGCCATCGCTGACGCCATCTCGCGCGAGAAGATCGAAGCCCGCGCGTTCAACATGTGGCGCTACCAGGAATTCCTCCCCCTGGAGGACGAACCGACCGTCGGCCTGCACGTCGGCGGCACGCCACTGGTCAAGGCCGATCGCCTCGCCGAGGCGCTCGGCGTCGAGCGACTCTGGCTCAAGAACGACGCCGTCAACTTCCCGACCCTGTCGTTCAAGGATCGCGTCGTCGCCGTCGCCCTGAGCAAGGCGAAGGAGTTCGGCTTCACGACCGTCGGCTGTGCCTCGACGGGCAACCTGGCCAACAGCGTCGCGGCGAACGCCGCCGCGGCCGGCCTGTCGGCGTACATCCTCGTGCCGGCCGACCTGGAACGGGCCAAGATTCTTGGCACCAGCGTCTTCGGAGCCAAGGTCGTCGGCGTCCACGGCACCTACGACGAGGTCAACCGCCTCTGCACGCAGATCGCCTTCAAGTACGGCTGGGGCTTCGTGAACATCAACCTCCGACCGTTCTACGCCGAGGGGTCGAAGTCGTTCGGCTTCGAGATCGCCGAGCAACTCGGCTGGCGCGTGCCGCAGCACGTCGTCTGTCCGATGGCCGGCGGCAGCCTGATCGGCAAGATCCACAAGGCGTTCGGCGAGTTGAAGAAGGTCGGCCTGGTCCAGTCGGCCGAGTGCAAGATGTACGGGGCTCAGCCGGCCGGCTGCTCGCCGATCAGCACGGCCGTCAAGAACAACTGGGAGCAGCATCGGCCGGTCAAGAAGCCGAACACGATCGCCAAGAGCCAGGCCATCGGCGACCCGGCCGACGGCTACTTCGCGGCGAAACTGATCCGCGAAACCGGTGGCTGGGCCGAGGACGTCAGCGATCCGGAGATCCGCGAGGCGATGGCGTTGCTGGCGAAGACCGAGGGCGTCTTCGCCGAGACGGCCGGCGGCGTGACCCTGGCCGTGGCCCGCAAGCTGATCGAGCAGGGCCGCATCCCGCGCGACGAAGAGATCGTCCTGTGCATCACGGGCAACGGCCTGAAGACGCAGGACGCCGTCGCGGAGGTCCTCGAGCAGCCGGTGCTGATCAACCCGTCGCTGGACGAGTTCTCCGCAGTCCGCGACGCGGTCGTGTCGGAGCCGGCGCTGGTGTAACGCGGCGAGCGGCGCGGCGTCAGCCCGCCGGTTCTGCGTGTGAGCGGCGCGGCGTCAGCCCGCCGGTTCTTTGAAGAGAAAACCACCGGCGGGCTAACGCCGCGCCGCTCGCCGGGACACGACAGGAGCGTTCCACCATGCCAGTGAAAGTCCAGATTCCGACGCCGATGCGTCCGCACACCGACGGCCTTGCCGTCGTCGAGGTCGCGGGCTCGACCGTCCAGGCCGTCCTCGACGCGCTCGGCGCGAAGTATCCCGGCATCACCCAGCGGCTGTTCGACAACGGACAGGTCCGCCGCTTCGTCAACCTGTATCTCAACGACGAGGACGTGCGCTACCTCGACAACCTGGCCACGCCGGTCAAGGACGGCGACGACCTGGCCATCATCCCCGCCGTCGCCGGAGGCTGACATGACGTTCGCACCGGACGAGGAAGTGCCGGAGGGCTCAGCCGTCTTTCCGGTCGTGCCAGCAGAACTCGGCATCGATCCGCTGCTGCTGGCGGTGCTGCATGCGACCGTCTTCCTGTCTGGCTCCGATGACGAGGTGGTGCATCCGGTGGCGGCCGAGGAGGTTCTCGACCAGATCGGTCAGTGCCTCGGCCGACTCGACGACGACCATCGCCGGCGGGTCCAGGAAGACCTGGCGAGCCTGTCGGCATACGCCCGTCAGGAGAAATGGCCCCGCGAACTGGGCCAGCTGTTCCGTTCGTTTCTGGAAGAGTTCGGCGCAGACGCGACCGAGGAGAGTGACGACGCATGAGCGTTTCCCTGGACCGATACAGCCGGCAGATGCGCTTCTACGGCCTGGGCGAAGAGGGCCAGAAGAAACTGCTCGCCGCCCGCGTCACCGTCTGCGGCTGCGGAGCTCTGGGCACCGTGCTGGCCAACGCCCTGGTCCGGGCCGGCGTAGGCTTCGTTCGCATCGTCGATCGCGACTTCATCGAGCCGAGTAACCTCCAGCGTCAGGTTCTCTTCGACGAGCAGGACATCGCCGACAACCTGCCCAAGGCCGAGGCCGCCGCGAAGAAGCTCCGGGCGATCAACTCCAGTGTCACCGTCGAGCCGGTCGTCGCCGACATCGATCGGACGAACATCCTCGAACTGACGCGCGATGCCGACCTGATTCTCGACGGCACCGACAATTTCGAGATCCGCTACCTGATCAACGACGTGGCGGTGAAGACGGGCAAGCCGTGGGTCTACGGCGGCTGCATCGGCGGTCATGGTCAGGTCATGGTCATCCTGCCGGGCGAGACGCCCTGTCTGCGCTGCGTCTTCGAGGCGGCTCCGGCTCCGGGCGACACCGGCACCTGCGAGACGGCCGGCGTCCTGGGGCCGATCGTCAACATCGTGGCCAGCTATCAGGCGGCCGAGGCGATCAAGATCCTGGCCGACAAGAAGGACAAGATCGTCCGCGAGTTGCTCTACTTCGACATCTGGGAGAACACCTCTCGGCGGATCAAGGTCGCGCCGCTGCACGGCAAGGTCGATTGCCCCTGCTGTCAGCGGCGAAACTTCGAGTGGCTCGAAGGCGCACAGGGCTCGCAGACGACGAGCCTGTGCGGCCGAAACGCCGTACAGGTGACGCACAAGGTCGCCGGGAAGCTGAACTTCGAGGAGATGGCCCAGCACCTCTCGACGCTCGGTCAGGTGCAGTTCAATCGCTTCCTGCTCAAGTTTACCGTGGACGACTACGAGTTCACGGTCTTCCCCGATGGCCGGGCGATCATCAAGGGGACCAACGATCTGGACAGGGCCCGGACACTGTACGCGCGGTACATCGGGCATTGAGGCGATCAGCGGTCAGCTGTGGCGACCTGTTCGCGCGATGCCGCAAGAGCGTCGAGGTGAGCCCGGATCACGGTGAGGAGTTGTTCATCCTCGACGTCCCACGTTGAGATGTCGGCCCACCCGGCGGCGTTGTCGATGAGTTGCCCCAGGCGCCAGTGTGGGTAGCGTTCCCAGAGTTCGGCGATGGCCTGGAGAACCTCGGCCCGCTGTTGACTGGTCATGGCAGCACGTCCTTGATCTTCGGGGTACGGGCGACGTTCAAGTTCGGCAAGTCCTGAATGATCTCGGCAGGGACGAGTTCGCCTGGCCTCAATTTCGCGGCACGGGTCGCTCGGGTGACGCCGTCGTTGATTCGCAACGCTCCACCCTGCCCGCGAACGAGTTCCAGCGGTGGCATCCCGTCAAGGGAACTCCCGTGCAGGGCGATCTGCCTGGTCAGCTTGGCCGGGTCGGCCCCTTGTGACCGGCTGGGCGGCACGTGGAGTTCCGCGGGATCGACCCAGATGATTTGCCGTGGCGCAGCCATGCGTCCTCGGATTCTTCGGCCCATCAACTACCACAGTACCCCGAATGTGGAAACCCTGCAAGAGGCAGCGAAGGAGGTCGCGGAGTCATGGCGTCGCCGACGCGTACCGGTGCGTCGGCGTCGGTCGGCCTGGACGAAAACTCTGCGTCTGACCGAAGATCAGGTTCGCCCCGTACGCCGCCGCGATCTCCTGGACCACCTGCCGTACCTCGGCTTCGAGCTGCTCCGGGTCCATCGCCACGCGGGCATTGACGATCAGGTTCACCTCACCGACGCTCATCCGCGCCGGCATCGACAGTTCGGGCTGACCGCCGCTTGACACCAGGTTTGCCACGCCGAACGCTCCCTCGGCCAGGCCGATCGCCTTCAGGTGGGCCACCTCCGCCCCGGTCGCGGCCAGCCTGGCCTGCAACTTCTCGACCACCGCCAGGAGCAGTTCATCGAGACCGAACGCCGATTCGGCCCGGACCTGGGCGGTGCTGTTCAGCCAGCCCAGTTCCGCCTCGCCCTCGGCGTAGGTGTCGTAGTCGATGTCGAGGATCCTGCGGCCGAAATTGCCCTGCTGGTCGAGCAGGGCTGTCAGCGACTCGAAGCCCTGGCCCGTCTTCGCCGACAGCTTCAGCACCGGCACGCCAGGATACTGCGTCTGCACCAGGCCGACGACGCGATCGATCTCGGCCGGCGTCATCTCGTCGATCCGGTTCAGGACGATGGCGTCGGCCTCCTCCAGTTGCTTGCGGAAGATGTACTCCGCCTTGGGCGAGAAGCCGCCCTTCTGGCCCGGCTTCGGTTCCAGGATGCGCAGGCCGTGCGACGGCTTGAACAGAACCGGGTACGGGCCGACCTCGAAGCGGGTTCCGTAGAGGTCCTTCAGCGGCTGAACGACCGTGGCGACGAGATCGGTGCAGGAGCCGACCGGCTCGGCCAGGATCACGTCGGGCCGCTGGCTGGCTTCGAGCTTGCCGACGCAGCCGACGAGATCCTCGAACCGGCAGCAGAAGCACGCGCCGGCGACCTCCTCGACGGCCAGGCCTTGCGAGCGCAGGCTGTTCGTATCGACGAGGTCCGCCGCCTGGTCGTTGGTCACCAGGCCGACGCGCTGGCCGCGCGCCTGGTAGAACTGCGCGAGGCGAGCCAGCGTCGTCGTCTTGCCGGCACCGAGGAAGCCGCCGATCATGATGAACCGCATGCGCGTCATGGCTGAGAGTCTCTGGAGTCGTGATGGTCGGGTGGAGCAAAGACAGACTGGGTCGGAGCGAGAACCCCAAGGTAAAGGCCGCCGCCGAGGATGGCTCCCAGCGTCGGCGCGAGGATATAGACGGTGGCAAAGCCGCCGCGCGGACCCGGAATGGCGATCGATTCCCAGCCGGCGAAGTAGGCGACCAACCGCGGGCCGAAGTCGCGAGCGGGGTTGAAGCACGCCTGCGTCAGCGGTGCGGCGACCGAGATCAGCACGGCGACCGCCAGGCCGATGAAGGCGGGAGCCAGACCCGCTCCCGGAGCCGCCGTGTTGCGCGGATCAGTCAGGGCGAAGACGACCAGAGCCAGCAGGAGCGTGGCGACCGTCTCGGTCAGGAAGGCCGTGCCTTCCGATACTCTGGCGTCGAAGGCGGCCCGCGTGGTCGGATCGTAGGGACCGGAAGCCGTCGAGAGCGGGCCGGGGTTGGGGAAATACTCGCCGAAGCACATCGCCGTCAGATCGCTGCCCGGTTGGCCGCGCACGACTCCCCGCTCCTGTTCGCGTTCGGCGAGGTACGGCGCGAAGAGGGCCAGCAGCAGCAGCGCGGCCAGAGCGGCTCCGAGAACCTGGCTCACGATGTAGGGGCCGACCCGCAGCCAGGGAAATCGGCCCCAGACGGCCAGGGCGACCGTAATGGCCGGGTTGATGTGTGCGCCGCTGACACCACCGACGACGTAGATCGCCAGGGTGACGGCCACACCCCAGACGACGGCCACCTGCCAGAGGCCGGACTGAGCGCCCGTGAGGACGGCGGCATGAACCGCGCCGAGGCCGAGAAAGACCAGAATGAACGTTCCCAGGATCTCCGCGGCGCACGCGGCCCAGGGATTCGGCTTCAACTCGCTCACGGAGGCTCCTTCGTCAAGAGAGACGAAGGACACTCTAACCAGCGGGCAGGTGTTCGGCAACCATCAGGCCGATTCGCCCGAACCACCGGCCTCGGCCAGGGGACCGACGAGGTTCATGATCGTACCGAGCTGGGCCAGTCGCATGCCGTAGCGGTCGAGGAAATCTTGCAGGGAAAAATCGTTCTCCAGGCACTCCGGGCCTTCCTCAGCCAGGCGTTCGGTCAACTCGTGGATGAGTCGGCTGTAGACTCGTTCGAGCAGGGGCAGGGAGCGCCGGCACCCCTCGGCCAGGCCGGGGAACTCGCTCTGCCAGCGATTCAGGAACGCGCGCCAGCGGGCCGAGTGGTCGTGGGCGGCCGCAGCGGCACGCTGTTGGGAGAGTTGCTCGCGCTGGACCTCGAGCAGTTGGCGGAGCAGATTCACGGTTTCCGAGGTGGGCGCAGGAGGTACGGAGGCCTCTGCCGGTGACCTGTTCATGGCAGATGAGACGTCGATCTGGATGTTCATGTCGGCGGATCCGCTCTGGGTGATGATGGCCGCATTTTAGCACGATTGGGGGAGGGACGGAAGCGAAACTGGTGACGAGTTGAGCCACGCGGGGGAACGGTCGGCTCCGTGATTCGATGCAAACCGCACAGCGCCAAAAAGATGAGAGCCGCTCGCGGGGGAGCGAGCGGCCTCAAAGACAGGCTCGGGGAACTGGGTCCTGGCATGAGGAGGACAGGGGAAGCGACGCCTGGATTGTTCCGAAACATTCCGTCCGGTTCACTGGGTTGGAGGGGGGAAGTCCTCCTTGAACCGGGTTTTCTGTCCGGAATAGGCCGCACGGTGGGGGAACCGCTTCGACCTTTTTGATCCACTCGTCTCTTCCTGTTGCTGATCGGGTCGTCTCTCACTAAAGCACGCGGCGTGCCAGAGATTTTGGCGGCCTCCTTGAAATGTCTCAAGTCGTTTAAGGATAACAACTTGAGATATCGAGGTGGTTGAATCAGCCGCCTCTGAAGCGGCCGGACAACATGTAAAACGTGCAATCTCGATGTAATCGCTACAGAAGCCGGCAGTCACGCGGGAGGATCGAACCGGGTGAGCAGTTTCTTCAATGCGGCCACGCCGCGAGCCAGGATCTCGCGGTCGGGCAACGTCAGCGTCACCACCTGGCCGGCATCTGCATTCTCCGGCAGGGCGTCGGCCAGGGCCTCCAGGAACTGTACCCCCGCCACGAACAAATCCGGCGACGGCGTCGATGGTGCGGGCGGCGGTGCGGCCACCTCCTCTGCGGGAGCGTTCTCGTCACGGAACAGATCGCGCACCGTCTCCAGGAACGTCTGCTGGCCGACGCTCTCGAAGGTGACCTCGTCGCTCGTCCCGCTGAACAGGCACTGGAACAGCTCGCGCTTGCGCGACACGACCCGCTGCACCCGCTCCTCGATGCTGTCACGCGTGACCAGATGATAGACCTGCACCGGCCGAAGCTGACCGAGTCGGTGGACGCGAGCGATCCGCTGTTCCAGGACGGCCGGGTTCCACGGCGATTCGAGATTGAGAACGATGTCGGCCACCTGAAGGTTCAGACCCGTGCCGCCCGCGTCGGTCGAGAGGAAGACCCGACAGTCAGGATCTTCGCGGAACTTCTCGATCAGGGCTCGGCGATCCTTGCCCGGAACGCTGCCGGAGAGCAGGACGTAACCCAGACCCAGACGCTGCAACACCGGCTCGATCCGGTGGAGCATCTTCTCCCACTGGCTGAAGACGACGACCTTGTGCGGGCCGCTGCTCATCCAGTCGCGCAGGTGTTCTTCCAGTTCGTCGAGCTTCGGCGCGTGGCTCGTCGTCGGATCGACCAGGGCGGTGCTGTCGCAGAGCATGCGCAGGTTGGCGATCGCGCACAGGACGCGCCGACGCTCCAACTCGCTGAGGTACTTCCGTTGCAGGAGCATGGCCAGCGTGTGCTGATGCTCGTTGTACAGGCGCCGCTGCTCGTCGCTCATCTCGACGTAGAGCGTCGTGTCAGTGCGGGCCGGGAGCTGACCCAGGACGGCGTCTCGCGTCCGGCGCAGCAGGATCGGCGACAGCTTCTCGCGGATCGCCTCCAGATTGCGGTAGCCCTTGAGCGTTCCGTCGGCGTCGAGGATGCGATGGTCGTGCAGGAACTGGAACGCCGGGCCGAGGCGGCGATCATCGACGAACTGCACGATGCTGTAGAGTTCCTCCAGCCGATTCTCCAGCGGCGTGCCGGTCAGGACGATGGCGTATCGGCTGCGGAGCTTCTTGATCGCCCGCGTCGTCTTCGACTCCCAGTTCTTGATGCGCTGGGCCTCGTCCAGGACGATGACATCCGGCTGCCAGGCGTTGAGCTTCTCCAGGTCGCGCATCGCCGATTCGTAGTTGATCAGCCGATAGAACGCGGCCTGGCGATAACGGCTATCGCGCTGGGCGCTGGTGCCATCGACGACCTGAACCGAGCGGTCGGTGAACTTCTGGATCTCGGTTTCCCACTGATACTTGACCGAGGCCGGGGCGATGACCAGGACACGCTCGATGCCGCGCTTCCGGGCCAGGATCTCGACGGCGGCCATCGTCTGGATCGTCTTGCCCAGGCCCATGTCGTCGCCGAGGATCGCTCGACCACGGCAGGCCAGGAACAGGGCTCCCTCGATCTGGTAGGGATAGAGCGGCGTCCGGAGCAGGCGGCCAAGCGGTTCGTCGGGATCGTCGAGATCGAGCGATCCCTCGGCCAGCTGGCGGCGCATCTCGTCTTCCCAGGCGGCCATCTCCTGACGCTCGATCTCACGGTCCATGAACTCCAGGGCGTCGGAGAAAATGGTCACCTGTTCAGGGACACTTCCCACCGTGTCGATGAGGTGCTGATAGCTCTCGCCGGGCTGAAAGAAATGGCGAGCGTCGAAGAAGCGTTCGGCGAGCAGGGCCAGGGCGTCGGACGGCCGAGCCGGCAGGTGGATGCCGATGCGGAGTTGCTCGCCGTAATGGAGGTAGATCTCGGGCTGCGTGATGGTCGCCTTCTTGCGGCGAACCTGGGGCGGAGCGTCCTCCATCAGCGCGGCGAGGACGGCCTCGATGTGCTTGCAGGTGCCCAGGGTGTTGGTCTTGAAGTCGGGGCACTCACAGGTATTCTCGCCGAGATCGAAGCCGCGGATGGAGACCTTGTACTGGCCGCTGGTGCGTGGGTTGGTGACGAGGTAATCGCTGAAGATGCGATTGCGGCCCAGATTCTGGACGCAAAGGCCCTCCTCGGCCGCACGCTTGCGGCGGATGTCGATCTGCTCTTCGCGCAGCATCGTGACGCTCCAGGACAGCGATCCGTCAGAGCCGCGCACGCAGCGAGGCCGCAGGCCGAGCGGAGTAAGCGCAC
>CAYYJM010000040.1:28491-31725 GCA_964471755.1 uncultured Alcaligenaceae bacterium | reverse complement strand
CATTGGCGCGCATGAGGTCATCATCGAGTGTCCGTTCCATGAGCTGTCGATGGCCTGCCTGACCGAGGACCACATTCGCGACATCCTCTGGGTCTACCGCGATCGTCTGCTCGACCTGAAGAAGGATCCGCGGCTCGTCTACGGCATGGTCTTCAAGAACGTGGGAGCCGCAGCCGGGGCGTCGCTGGAGCATTCGCATTCGCAACTGATCGTCACGCCGATCGTGCCGATCAACGTCTGGGAGGAGATGAACGGAGCGCTGGAGTTCTTCAACTACCGGGGTCGATGCATCTACTGCGACATGGTCCACCAGGAACTGGACGACGCCAAGCGGATCGTGCTGGAGACGAAGAGTTTCGTGGCGTTCTGTCCGTACGCGAGTCGGTTTCCGTTCGAGACGTGGCTGCTGCCGAAGTCGCACAACAGCCACTACGAGAACATCCAGAAGACCGAGGTGGACGAGCTGGGCACGGTTCTCAAGACGATTCTCTTGAAGCTGGAGCAGGCCCTGGATCGGCCGGCGTACAACTACATCATCCACACGGGACCGCTGGATACGCCGCCGTTGCCGCACTACCACTGGCACGTGGAGATCATTCCACGTCTGACGCGCGTGGCCGGCTTCGAGTGGGGCACGGGCTTCTACATCAATCCAGTGCCGCCGGAGCAGGCCGCCACGTTCCTGCGCGAGACCGAGGTCGATCCGTCCGGCGGGCGACGGGAGTAGGGACCGGAACGACGGCGAAACCATCACCCGTCAGGAAGACGCAACTTCGGGAGCGGACCAGGCAAGGGAACTGGACCTTGCCGATTATTTGGATTGGCCAGATAATTTGCTTGGCGAATCGTTTTCAGCCAATCTAATACACGGAAGTAACAAGATTCTTTCTCGGAATGTGGAAGAGTTGCACGGCCCTCAGAATTCGCGGTTTGACTGCTCCTTCTGTAGGGATTCACCATCGGAGCCTGAGCCCCAGCGCGGGAGATCGCCATGTTTCGCTTGCGCAGTAGAATCCCCACGGTTGTGAAGAAAAGATTGCCTGATGCTGAGATCGCTTGATCCAGCACCCGTTTGAAATCGCCCCAATCGCTCAGCCTCATTTCTGCCACGTTGAGACTGACCCAGGGGTAAAGGTCGTTCGCCACGGGTATTGGTGATGGGGCCTGAACCATCCTCGCCAGGGATGGTCGTCCTTCATCATCAATACCGACGGTTGTCCTTTGCTGATCCCGGCCGGGAAATAACCCCAGTCGGGGTGATGCTATCGTTCTGTCTCGACCGTGTCGAAGCAGAGTGACCGCGTAACGTCACCCTCCGCTTCGTTTTCGCACCTGCAAGCCACGAGGTCGCTCATGCCTGCCTGGTCGCAATGGCTGGAATCGCTGCGTCGCAAGCTGTTCGGGACGCCCTCCAGAAGGGCGCGGCGCGGTCGGCCGCGCCCGCTTCTGGAGGTGCTGGAGGACCGCACCCTGCCAGCTGTCAACCTGGTATCGCAGGTCTTGCCGGCCCTGTCGAGTCACACCACCGGCGGGTCTGTTAATGCCCGTAGCGTCAGCGACGACGGCAACTACATCGTCTTCACCAGCAACGCGGCCAACCTGGCGGCCAACGATACGAACAACACTCAGGATGTCTTCCTGTATGACCGGTTACTGGACAAGGTGACCCTGGTCAGCAAGAACGCCGCCGGAACCAGTTCGGGGAACGGGGGCTCGTCCTCCCCGGTGATCAGCGGCAACGGCAACTTCATCGCCTTCACCAGCTACGCCAGCGACCTGGTCGCCAACGACAGCAATGGCGGCACGCAGGACGTCTTCGTCTACGACCGGGTGGCCGGGACGACAACGCTCGTCAGCCGCAATAGCGCCGGCACCGGTTCGGGCAACAACGACTCGTCCTCCCCGTCGATCAGCGATGATGGCAACTTCATCGCCTTCACCAGTTATGCCACCAACCTGACCACTGACGCCGACAGCAATGGCGATCAGGATGTCTTCGTCTACGACCGCGGCGCGGACACCATGTCATTGGTCAGCAAGGATAGCGCTGGCTCCGGTTCGGGCAACATCGGCTCGTCCTCCGCGGTGATCAGCGGCAACGGCAACTACATCGCCTTCACCAGCCAGGCCAGCAACCTGGTCACCAACGACAGCAACGGCACCTACCAGGACGTCTTCGTCTACGACCGGGTGGCCGGGACGAACGCCCTGGTCAGCCGGAACGTCGGCAACACCGGTTCGGGCAACGACTACTCCTACACCCCGTCGATCAGCGATGATGGCACCTTCATCACCTACACCAGCCAGGCCAGCGACCTGGTGACGAACGACACCAATGGTACCTACCAGGACGTCTTTCTGTTCATCCGCCCGGTCGGTCTGAACCTCCTGGTCAGCAAGAACATCACCGGCACCGGTTCGGGCAACTCGTCCTCGTTCAGCGCGGTGATCAGCGATGATGGCAACTTCATCGCCTTCACCAGCCAGGCCAGTGACCTGGTCACCAATGACAGCAACGGCACCAGCCAGGATGTCTTCGTCTACGACCGCGGCGCGGACTCCGTGTCGCTGGTCAGCCGCAATAGCGCCGGCACCGGTTCGGGCAATTCCGACTCGTCCTCCCCGGTGATCAGCGGCAACGGCAACTTCATCGCCTTCGCCAGCTCCGCCAGTGACCTGGTCACCAACGACAGCAACGGCACCTACCAGGACGTCTTCGTCTACGACCGGGGGGCCGGGACGAACGCCCTGGTCAGCAAGAACGCCGCTGGCACCGGTTCGGGCAACAACTATTCCTACACTTCGTCGATCAGTGCCAGCGGTAGCCTTGTCGCCTTCAATAGTTCCGCGAGTGACCTGGTTGCAGCGGACAGCAACAACGCCTCGGACGCCTTCTTCGCCACGGGCGGGGCCGTCTCCCTGCTCACCCGACGCGACCCGGCCCTGGCCTTGACGTCGCTGTCCGGCAACCAGTCCAGTGGCATCGCCCAGTACCAGGCGGTCAGCGACGACGGCCGCTACGTTGCTTTCACCAGCAGCGCCAGCGATCTGGTGACTGGAGACGCCAACAACGCCCAGGACGTGTTCCTCTACGACCGGGTGAACAAGACGGTGACGCTGGTCAGTCACACCAGCGGCGGCGTGTCCGGCAACGGGGACTCGTCCGGTCCGGTGATCAGCGCCGATGGCCGGTACGTCGCCTTCCTCAGCAATGCCACCAATCTGACCCCTGAC
>CAYYJM010000040.1:8746-28391 GCA_964471755.1 uncultured Alcaligenaceae bacterium | reverse complement strand
GGCCGGTACGTCGCCTTCCTCAGCAATGCCACCAATCTGACCCCTGACACCGACAACAACGGCACCAGCCCGGATGTCTTCGTCTACGATCGGGTGGCCGGAACGAACGCCCTGGTCAGCCGGAACGTCGGCAACACCGGTTCGGGCAACTACGACTCGTACAGCGCGGTGATCAGCGGCAACGGCAACTTCATCGCCTTCATCAGTGGTGCCAGCAACCTGGTCACCAACGACAGCAATGGCTACTACCAGGATGTCTTCGTCTACGATCGGGTGGCCGGGACGAACGCCCTGGTCAGCCGGACCGTCGGCAACACCGGTTCGGGCAACAACTCCTCCTCCACCCCGTCGATCAGCGATGATGGCAACTTCATCGCCTTTTACAGCTCTGCCACCAACCTGACCAGCGATACCGACAACAACGGCACCAGCCAGGATGTCTTCGTCTACGATCGGGTGGCCGGGACGAACGCCCTGGTCAGCCGCAATAGCGCCGGCACCGGTTCGGGCAACTCCTACTCGTCCTCCCCGGTGATCAGCGGCAACGGCAACTTCATCGCCTTCACCAGCCAGGCCACCAACCTGGTCACCAACGACAGCAATGGCACCACTCAGGATGTCTTCGTCTACGATCGGGTGGCCGGAACGAACGCCCTGGTCAGCCGCAATAGCGCCGGCACCGGTTCGGGCAACTCCTACTCGTCCTCCCCGGTGATCAGCGGCAACGGCAACTTCATCGCCTTCACCAGCCAGGCCACCAACCTGGTCACCAACGACACCAACTATAACGATTCCGATGTCTTCGTCTACGACCGGACAGCGAACACGAACCGGCTGTTCAGCTACATCCCGGACGCCACCAGGTCAGGCAACCGCGATTCGGCCAATCCGGCGATCAGCGGCAACGGCAACTTCGTCGCCTTCATCAGCCAGGCCACCGATCTGGTCAACCCGGACCTGAACAACACCCAGGACGTCTTTCTCAACAGCATTCCGGTTGTCCCGGTCAGTCTCGGGCCGGTCACGCCTGATCCACGCAACACGCCGGCCCCGGTCGTCACGGTCACCTTCTCCAAGGACGTCACTGCCGCCAGCTTCGATGCGGCCGACCTGACTCTGACACTTGATGGCGTCGCCGTCACGCTCACCGGCGTGACGGTCACCGGCAGCGGCACGACCTTCCAGATCCACGGCCTGGCCGCCCTGACCGGCAGCGATGGCAACTACCTCCTGACGGTCAACGCCTTCGGCATTCAGGACCTCAACGGCGAGTTCGGCATCGGCACGGTGTCGGACACCTGGACCATGGACACGACCGGGCCGACCGTGACCCAGGTCGTGCCGGTTTCCCCCGACCCGCGCAACACGGCCGTCGATGTCGTCTACGTCGTCCTGTCCGAACGGGTCGATGGTGCCACGTTCACCGCGGCCGACCTGACCCTGACGCGGGACGGCACCCCGGTCTCCCTGCCGGGCGGCGTGGCGGTCAACCATCTGGCTGGCAGCGCCTACGAGATCCGTGGCCTGGCGTCGGTAACCGGCAGCAACGGCACCTACGAGTTGACGGTCAGCATGGCCGGCGTCGCCGATCCGCTCGGCAACGGCGGCAACGGGTCGAAGTCCGACACCTGGGTCATGGACATCACCGCTCCGACCATCACCAGCGTCGAAACCGTGACGCCCGACCCACGCAACAGCGCCATCAGCACGCTCGACGTGACGTTCTCCGAGGCGATCAACCTGGCGACGTTCACCTTCGCCGACCTGACGCTCAAGCGCGACGGCGGCTCGAACCTGATCACCAACGCGGTGACCATCGCTTTCGTTTCCGGAACGACCTACCGGATCAACGGCCTGGCCGGCCTGACGGCGACCGACGGGAGCTACGTCCTGACGGTAAACGGGGCCGGCATCCAGGACTCGGCCGGCAACGCCGTGGCGAACACCGGCACGGAAACCTGGTCCGTGGACGCCACCGGCCCGACGGTGCAGAGCATCACCAACGTCTCGCCCGATCCGCGGGCCACGCCTGTCCCGTTCCTCGACGTGACCCTGTCCGAGGCGATCAACCTGGCGACGTTCGACTTCAACGACGTGACCCTGACGCGCAACGGCGGCCCCAACCTGATCACCAATGCCGTCACCGTCACACTCGTTTCCGGCACGACGTATCGCATCGCCGATCTGACCGGTCTGACGGGCTCCGACGGTGTCTACGAACTGACCGTGACCGGTGCGGGCATCCAGGACCCCGTGGGCAACGCCGGCAACGGCAGCGCCAGCGAGAGCTGGACCGTGGACGTCAGCAGTCCGACGGTCGTCAGCGTCGGCCCGGTCACGCCCGATCCGCGCAACAGCGCCGTGTCCTTCGTCGATGTGGTCATGTCCGAACCGATCGATCTGTCCACGTTCGACTTCAACGACCTGACCCGGACGCACAACAGCATCAGCATTCCGCTCACCAACGCCGTCACCGTCACGCACGTCAGCGGGGCGACGTACCGGATCAACAACCTGGCCAGCCTGACGGCGGCCGACGGCACCTACGACCTGACGGTCGATGCCACCACCGTCAAGGACCTGTTCAACAACCTCGGGACGAACTCCGCCTCCGACACCTGGGTCGTCGATACGGTCGCGCCGAACCTGGTGAGTGTCGGCCCGGTCACCCCGGCCGCTCGCGCCACGCCGGTCTTCACGGTCGATGTGGTCTTCGATGAGGCCGTCGATCTGACCACGTTCGACTTCAACGACCTGACCCTGACCCGCGACGGCGGCAGCAACCTGATCACCAGCGGCGTATCGGTCAGCTACGTTTCCGGGACGACGTATCGCATCGGCAATCTGAAAGACTTCACGTCGATCGATGGAACCTACCTGCTGACGGTCACCGGCTCCGGCATCACGGATGCGGCCGGCAACGCCGTCGTCGGAACGCAATCGACGGGCTGGTTCCTCGACGGCACCGGGCCGACGGTCACGGCCATCGCGCCCGTCACTCCCGATCCGCGCAACGTCCCGGTTTCCTCGATCGATGTGACGTTCTCCGAGGCGATCAACCTGGCGACGTTCACCTCCACCGACCTGACGCTGACGCGCGACGGCGGGCCGAACCTGATCACCAACGCCGTCACGATGAGCCTGGTTTCCGGCACGACGTACCGGATCAACAACCTGGCCGGCCTGACCGGCGGTGACGGTAGCTACGAACTGACGGTCGATGCCAGCTCCATCCGCGACGGTCTGGGCAACGCCGGCACGAACAGCCTGGCCGAGACCTGGCTGATGAACGCGGCCGCTCCGACCGTGGTCGCCGTCGGCCCGGTCACGCCCGATCCGCGTAACAGTGCCGTGGCCACCATCGACGTGGTCCTGTCCGAGGTGGTCGATCTGTCCACGTTCGATTTCAACGACCTGACCCTGACGCGCGACGGTGGCCCGAACCTGATCACCAACGCCGTCGCCGTCAATCAGCTGGTCGGCTCGACGTACCAGATCAGCGGCCTGGCCGGACTGACCGGCATCAACGGTGCCTACGCGCTGACCGTGAATGCGGTCGGCGTGACCGATCTGCAAGGGACCACCGGCACCGGCAGCGCGGCCGATTCCTGGGTCATGGACACGACCGCACCGACCGTGGTGAGTGTCGTTCCAGTGTCACCCGATCCGCGCACCACCCCGGTGACAGCAGTGACCGTGGTGCTGTCCAAGCCGGTCGATCTGAACACGTTCGATTTCAACGACCTGTCCCTGACCCTCAACGGTGGGCCGAACCTGATCTCCGCCTCCGCGGCGGTCAGCTACCTGGGCGGCAATTCCTACCGGATCGGTCTGCCAGCCGGCCTGACATCCTCGGATGGGACGTACGTCCTGACGGTGAACGGCGCGGGTCTACAGGACGCCGCCGGGAACGTCGGCACCGGCAGCGCTTCCGACACCTGGACGGTGAACACGGTCATCAACCATCCGCCGATCCTGACCGGCGTGCCGACCGAGGCGACGATTCAGGAACAGGTGCCGTACACCTTCACTGCCGGAGCGACGGATCCCGACGGGCCGGTTCCGCCACTCACATTCAGTCTGGTCGGCGCTCCGAGCGGGGCAGCGATCAACCCGGCGACCGGCCAGTTCACCTGGACGCCGACCGCGGCGCAGGGGCCCGGCGACTACACCTTCACCGTTCGCGTCAGCGACGGCGGGGCGAACACCGATCAGGTGGTCACCCTGCACGTCACCGAGCGGCCTCTGCTCCATCCGGCCTTCGCTCTGACCTCGACTCAGGACCCGTACGCTCCGCGTCCGAGTGCCAGCGCGACGGAGGCGTTCGTCAAGGGGCTGTATAACCAGGTGCTGGGCCGCGAGGGTGAGGCGAGCGGCGTTGCCGCCTGGGTGCAGTTCCTGAATAGTGGCGGCACTCGCGAGGCGGTCATCAACGCGTTCCTGAACTCGCGCGAACACCGCGAGCATCAGATCGAGTACTACTATCAGACCTTCCTGGGCCGGACGAGCGTCGGTGATCCGGGCAGCGTGGGCATGGTCGATTACCTCCAGGCCACCCAGGACGAGGCCACGGTGATCGCCATCATTCTCGGTTCGGGTGAGTTCGCGAGCCATCATCCGGGCAACGCCGACTTCGTGACGCAGTTGTACCGGCTCCTGCTGAACCGCGAACCGGATGCCGGAGGCCTGGCGATCTGGACGGCCCAGCTGGATGGCGGGCTCAGCCGAATGGTCGCTGTCCAGGCGTTCCTGCACTCCGAGGAGGGAGCGACCTGGGCGGTCGAGAGTCTGTACGTCACCTACCTCCAGCGGCCGAGCGATGCGGGCCGGGCTGGCTGGATCGCAGCCCTGCAGACCGGGGCGACGAACTACAGTTCCCTGAGTTTCGCCTTCCTGGCCAGCGCGGAGTACGCCGGCCTGGCGGCGGCGAACGTGACCTGATCGGGGCCCTTGCCCCATCGTCCGGACTGCGTGGGACGACCCAGTCGGGTCGTCCCACGGACCGGTCCCGCTCACCGCCTCGGTGTCGGCGGCGGCGGCGGGAAGTTCTTCTCCTTCGTCTTCAGTTCATCGAGCATCTGTTGGATCGCCCGGTCGAGCTGCTGGTCCTCGCCGGACCACTCGCGCGCCGGGTCGTTGTCCACCACGATGTCCGGCGTTACGCCCTTGCCCTCGATGACCCACTCCTTGCCGGCCGTGTCGTAACGCGAGAACTCCGGCTTGTTCAGCGTGCCGCCATCGACCAGCGGCAGCGAACCGCGAATGCCGACGACGCCGCCCCAGCTCCGCTTGCCGATCAGCTTGCCCAGGCCATGTTCCCGGAATCGATACGGGAAGATGTCACCATCCGACGCCGAGAACTCGTTCATCAGACAGCACATCGGCCCCCAGATCATCTCCTCCGGGTTCGTGCGCGGCACACTGCCCCGCGCGATCGTGATCATGGCGATCTCACGCCGCAGTCGCTCGATCAGCATCGGCGAGACGTTGCCGCCACCGTTGCCACGCACGTCGATGATCATCGCCTTCCGGGTCGTCTGCGGATAGAACTGCCGGGCGAACTCGTTCAGACCGGTGGACATCATGTCCGGGACGTGCAGGTAGCCGACCTTGCCGTCGGTCTTGCCGGCGACGTACTGACGGTTCCCCTCGACCCAGGCGTGGTAGTAGAGCGATGAGGTGCCGCCGATCGGCCGAACGACCACCTCGCGCGAGCCCTTCTCCTCCGCCTTGCCGTTCAGCGTCAGGGTGACCTGCTTGTCCACCGTATCGACGAGCGCCTCGTAGATGTTCGTCATCCCCTTCGTGGACTTGCCATCGACGGCGAGGATGAAGTCCCCCTCGTGCGCATCGACGCCCGGCTCGTCCAGCGGTGAACGCAGACTCGGATTCCAGGCCACGCCCTTGAGAATCTTGCCGATCTTGTAGTAGCCGGTCGCCTTGTCGCGGGTCAGCTCGGCACCGAGAAGACCCAGCGGGATACGTCGCGGTCGGGGAGCGTCGCCGCCGCCGACGTAGGCATGGCCGGCGTTCAGCTCCGAGATCATCTCGCCGATGACGTAGGTCAGATCGTAGCGGTGACCGACGTGAGCGACCAGCGGAGCATAGCGGGACCGCTCGGCCTTCCAGTCCACGCCGTGCAGGTTCGGATCGTAGAAGAAATCACGCATCTGCCGCCAGCACTCGTCGAAGACCTGACGCCATTCGGCCCGGCGATCCAGGTGCATTTCCATGTCGGACACGTCGAGCGATCCGCCGAGCGAGAGCGAGCCCTTTGGCAGGTCGATGATATGGTACTTGCCGTCGGCCGAGACGAGCATCTTCTTGCCGTCGGCGGAGATCTCGTAGCCGCTGGCGCTGCCGTGGACCGTCTCCTTGCGCGTGCCGAGATCGAAACTGCACAGGGTCGAGGTCGGGGCCTTCGTGCTGCTCCGGATGTAGTAGACCGTCGCGCCGACGGAGCGTAGATCGCGGTACGAACCGGGCGCGACGGCGAGCCGCAGCGTGCGTTCCGGCAGGCCGGCAAGGTCGATGACGACCTTCTTGTCGGCCGGTTTGGCCTCGGCGGGTTTCTCGTCCTTCGGCTTGTCTTTCTTGTCTGCCTCGGCACCGTGTTCGTCGCTGCGCGGCCGGAACGGCGACGGCGTCTTCTTGCTCAGCAGGACGGCGTAGACGCGCTCCATGTCGGTGTAGGCGTGGTTCCACTCCGTTCGGCTGTAGACCGGGTTGAAGTCACGCGCCGAGGCGAGGAAGAGGTACTTGCCGTCGCCGGAGAAGCAGGGGGAGCTGGCAGCGTACAACGGATCGCTGGCCGGCGTCGTCGCCTTGCTGTCGAGCGAGTAGAGGTAGACGCGGTTCATGCCGTCGTACTGCTCCTCGCTCCAGGCGATCCACTGGCTGTCCGGCGACCACACGGCATCGCGGATCTCCCAGACCTTCGCCTCGCGGACGAGGTTCGCCTTCTTGCTCGCCACGTCGATGGTGAACAGGCGGAACTGACGGTCGGTCCAGAGGATCTTCTTGCTGTCCGGCGACCAGTACAGCTCGTACTTGTAGACGTCACCGCCGGTGGTGAGCTGGACGGCCTTCTCCGTGCCGCCGGGCGACTGCAACCAGATCTCGTCCTCGCCGGTGGCGTCGGAGACGTAGGCGATCGACTTGCCGTCCGGTGACCACTTCGAGTTGCGCTCGTGAACGCCGCTGGTGCGGGTCAGGTTGCGCGTCGGGCCGGTGCTGGCCGGCACGGTGAAGACCTCGCCGCGAGCGCCGAGCAGAGCCCGCTTGCCATCGGGCGAAACCTCGTAGCTGGTCACGTCCTTGCCGACGGAGACGAGCGTCGGCCGGGCGAGGCCCTCGTCCTCCAGGATGCGAACGTGGACCTTCTCGGTCTTCTGCGTCTCGAGGTCGAGGCGGTAGATCCAGCCGCCGTTCTCGAAGACGATGGCCCTGTCGCCGAGCGAGGGGAACTTCACGTCGAAGTCCTTGAACTCGGTGCAGCGCGTGATCGCCCGCGTGGCCAGGTCATGGCGGTAGAGGTTCATGCGAACCTCGGGACCGCGATCGGACAGGAAGTAGATGCCATCGCGCGCCCACATCGGAGCGATGTCGAGGCCCTCATTGCTGGCGATCGGCTCGGTCTTCTTCGTGGCGAAGTCGTAGACCCAGACGTCATCGGCCAGGCCGCCCCGGTAGCGCTTCCAGGTGCGGAACTCGCGGAAGATGCGATTGAAGGCGAGTTTGGAGCCGTCGGGCGAGTAGGACGCCAGTCCGCCGCGCGGCAGCGGCAGTTGCTCGGGCAGACCGCCCTCGACCGGCACGGTGAAGAGTTGGCCGATGAAGTCGTTGAACGAACGCATGCGCGAGCGGAACAGCACGCTCTTGCCGTCCGGCGTCCAGCCGAGGCAGATGTTGTTCGGCCCCATGCGGTCGGAGACGTCGTCCCGGCCCAGGGTCGCGGTGAAGGTGAGCCGCTTCGGAGAGCCGCCCTCCGCGGGGATGGTGTAGATCTCGGTGTTGCCGTCGTACTGGCCGGTGAAGGCGAGGGTCTTGCCATCGGGCGAGAAGTGCGGGAACATCTCGTAGCCCTCGTGGCTGGTCAGCCGACGAGCGATGCCGCCCTGAGCGGAGACGGTGTACAGATTGCCGGCATAGCCGAAGACGATGGCGTCGCCGTGGATCGTCGGGAAGCGGAGCAGGCGCGCCTCGCCCGCGGGACTGCCGCGGTCGGGGTTCTCCGGGGGAGCCGCCTGGCCGATCGCCAGAGCGGCGGCAAGCCAGACGGTGCAGGTGAGCAGAACGCGGATCATGAAGCAAGCTCCTCGCGGGGTGTCCGTGACGGGAACATCGGACATCCATAGGCGCAAGGAGCGCCGCTGACAAGGTAACGAAAACTCAGGCCGACCTCAGGCCGCCTTTTCTTCCTCGTCGAGTTCCTGCTGCGATGGCCGATTCACGCCCTTGCGGCCTGGCAGCAACTGGGCCAGAGTGTCGGAAAGCGGTGGCATGGAGGGAGTCGGCGTCGGCGTCGCGGCTGGCGTCGGCGTGGGTGTCGCGGCCGGCGTCGTGGTTGCCGTTCGCCTCAGCTGCGGCGGTCGGGCCTGTTCACGGAAGAGGAAGTACTGCTGCCGAAATCGCGCCGCCAGTTCCGGCTGACGGGGCATGACCATCAGCCACTCGGAATTGTCGCCTTCCTGAGCGGCAGCCAGGGGCCAGCCGCCGGCGAAGACGGTGACCTGATCGATGAGGATCAGCTGCGTCGTCGGTCCCCGATTCTCATGATCGATCAGCGGAGCCAGGCCCTGATCGAGCAGGAAGGGCAGGACCGAGCCGGGATCGCGTTCCTGCGACAGATCGAGCAGCACCTCGACGGCCACGCCGCGCAGCTTGGCATCGACCAGCGCCTGAGCCAACTCGGGCACGGCGAACGTCGTCGCCTGTACGAGAATCTCCTTGCGGGCCGTCTGAATGGCGGCCCGGATCACGGCGAGACCGTTTTCGCTCGGAGCGAACAGAACCTGGGAGCCCGCGCCGGCTCGGGAGCCGAACAGCAGACGCCCCAGGAACGTCAGGGTGAGCGCCCCGGTAAAGCCGGTGGCGAGATAGACCCAATCCATCATGGCGGACCTCCCTGTCCTGTGCCGGGCTAGCGGACGATTGTCTCCGCTTCGGGCCTGTCGTGCAAGATCACCCGGACGCGCTGACCGATCCGCACCGGCGGCGGCTCCGCATCGGTGAACTCAAGGATCGCCTCCAGGGTGCGCACGTCGTTGAACTGCATCGGCTCCAGGGTGATCGATCGACGGTGCGTGTACCAGTCGCCGATGTGGACCACGCGAGCGTTCCAGGTTGTTCCCTTGATCGAGTCGTCCTGAATGGTCGCGGACTGGCCGCTGAAGATCGTGGCGGCATAGTCCTGGGTGATCTCGGCGCGCACGATGCGAGGCGTCTCGGCGACGAACTGGGCGGCCGGCGTCCGCGGATTGGCCCCGAGCGGTTCGCCCTTGCGGATGAAGAAGCGCATCACGCGCCCCTTCATCGGAGCCTTGACGGCACACTCGGCCAGGGCCAGTTCCGCCTTCTCCAGCTGCACTTCCTTGCTGGCAACGTCCTTGCGAGCCAGGGCGATCAGTCGATCCGTGTCGATCGCGCGGGCACCGTCCAGCTCGTCGCGCTTGCTCTGCAATTCCAGGTCCAGGGCCTTGATCTTGGCCTCGGCCTGCAAGAGATCCTCACGGGAGGCGAGCCCCTTGCCAACCAGACGCTGGGCCTTGTCGCGCATCGGACGAGCGCCATCCAGTTCGGCCTCCTTGGCACGCAGAGCCAGGTCCAGCGATTCGAGCGTCTTCTTGTGCTTGGTCACCTCGTCCTGAGCCCGCTCGACGCGCAGCCGCGCCGCGGCCAGGTCTTCCCGGGCCGCCTCGACCGTCTTGCTGGCGAGGCGATCGTCCATCTTGAACAGGACGGTGCCGGCCTCGACGAGCTGTCCTTCCTCGACCAGAACCTCGGTCACCCGACCGGGTTGCGCCGGATACAGATTGACGATCCCGGCCTCGGTATCGACAAAGCCGAAGCAGACCGAGCGGATCGGCGTCTTGCTGGCGTTGTTCTGGGCATTCGGATCGGTTCCGGTCGAGGTGCCGTTGAGAGCGTAGCTGGCTCCCACGGCGGTCCCTACCAGCAAAACCACTCCGAACAGTATGGCCCAGGGAAAACGCCAGCCTCCGGTGGACGCGGTCGGTCGGGAGCGCGCGGCCGGTTCGGCCTGCGGAGTGGGACTGGTCGGGGTCGTGGTATTGCTATCCATGAGGGGTTACTCGCTTCAGTATGCGCCATGTTCCCCCAGGCGAAGGCGAACCCCGCCCGGGCTCAGGGCCTCGGCGGCCCGATGCTCGTCACTGTCAATGGCTTCCTCCACCGGCTCTCGCAAGCGGCCGTCTTCCATCTCCACCACGCGATCGACCATGGGGATGATGCGTGAGTCGTGAGCCACCACGAGAACCGAGGCCCCGCGGTCGTGGGCGGCATTGCGGAGCATCTCGATGACCTGTTCGCCATGAGCCCAGTCCAGGGCGCTGGTCGGCTCGTCGGCGAACAGCACCGTCGGCTGCTTGACCAGGGCTCGACCAATGGCCACGCGCTGTTTTTCGCCGCCGGAGAGCGCTCCGGGTCGGAGATGCCCCTTGTTGCCCAGGTCGAGCAATTCCAGCACCTCGTCGGCACGTCGGCGTGCCTCCGATGCGGAGGCCCCTTCGCCCCAGCGCAGAACCATCTCCAGCTGCTGCCGGGCGGTCAGGGCGGCGAACAGGTTATAGCCCTGGAAGATGAAGCCGAAATGGCGCAGCCGAAAGCGTTCGCGCTGCGTCTCGGACATCTTCCACAGATCCTCGCCCTGAACCAACACCCGGCCGTCATCCGGTCGAAGGAGGCCCGACAGGCAGGCCAGCAGCGTGGTTTTGCCGCTGCCGGACGGCCCCATCAGGAGGGTGATCTGGCCGGGGTAGAGGTTGGCGGAGACGCCGTTCAGCACCTGTGAACGACCCTTGCCATCCCCAAAGGCACGGAACAGATTCCGCCCTTCCAGAACCGCGCTGGTATACTCCTCCGCCATGACAGCACTCCGCAGGCAAATTCCTGATGTCGATACAAAAACTCCGACCGGGCCTGATCTCGTCACCGCAACAAGGTCGCCGGCTCCACCAGACGCAGCGATCGCAGAGCGATCATGCCAGCCACCAGGGCCGTCCCCAGGGTGATGACGGCGGCACCGACCAGCAGCCACCAGGGCAGATCGACCTTGACGCCGAGCCGATCGGCCAGGGTCGCCGAGCCGAAGATCGCCGGCAGGGCTATCATCACGCCGATGATGCCGACCCAGAACGACTGCTGCATGACCATGAAGGCCATCCGCCAGCGTGGGATGCCCAGGGCTCGCAGGACGGCGTACTCACGCAGCGATGCCACCGTCGCCGCGTACAGCGTCTGACTGGTCACCACCGCCCCGACGAGCAGGCCCAGAGCCGCCGCGTAGCCCAGAGCGATGCCCGCCTTGGTCTTGGTCAGCCAGTACATGCGCGAGGCGAACGAGAAGTCGTTGGCCGTGAAGATCGACAGCTCGGAGCCCGTGAGTTCCTTTAATCGCTGCACCACCTGCTGGGCCTGAGCCGGATCGTGACAGCGGGCCAGGCCGTAACTCATCTGATCGGGAAACTGCCGCAGCAGCGCCCGAGCCGTGTCGAGATTGCAGAAGACGTAGGGCCCGGCCAGCGATTTGACCCCGGTCGTCAGGCCGACGATCTTGACGCGATGACCGATGACCTCGGCCGTGTCTCCGACCCCCTTGACGCCCAGGCGGTTCAGGTCGGACACGTCGACGACAACGCTCATCGGCTCGCTCAGTCGGGCACACAACTCGTCGCTCAGGGCGTCGATCCGTCCGAGCGACCCCCGGTCGAGGCGCGCTCCGACGACCATGCTCAGTTCGGTGCTGCCGTTGGGCTTGGTCCAGTAGGCGAACCCCTGAGCGTAGGGCTCGACCTGGAGCGGATCGACCTCCGGCTGATTGGCCAGCAGTGACAGATGACTGTCGCGAATGGGTCGGGCCAGATCGACGCTCAGGACCGAGGGCCCGGCCAGCCAGATGTCGGCGCTGCTGTGGTCGATGGTCAGCGAGGTGATGCTGAACAGACCCAGCAGCAGACCGCACTGCAACGCGATCAGCAAGGCGCTGAACGCCACGGCCAGGATGCCGGGCAGATAGCGTTGCCGTTCGTGCCAGAGCGTTGACAGTGCGTAACTCATGATGCCCTCGTCTGCGCTTCAACTCGCCCGCGTCAGTGACGGTCCTGTCACCCGATCCGTACTCCAGGAGTGAGGTCCGCCGACGGCCGCCGCGGAAACCGCCCGCGAGGGCAGGTCCGCCAGGCTGGCGTCGATGAACGTATGGTGCCACAACTGCGTCGCGAACACCCCGACCAGGCCCATCTCGACCGACACACGCCGCACACTGAAGCCGGGCAGCTTCCGGAACGCCTGCCGCCAGTGGGCCACGCTCGCCGGGTCGAAGTAACCCGTCTTCCGCAGGGACTCCGGACTGAGCAGCTGATCGACGAACTTCGGAGCCGACTCCAGATGGAAGCTGTCGAACGGTGCCCGGAACATGGCCTTCTTGCGCCAGGCGATCTGCTTCGGCAGCCACTTCTGGGCCACCAGCCGCAGCAGATACTTGTCGCCGAACAGGCCCCGCAGCTTGACGCGCGGATCGACCTGCCGCAGGAAGTCGGCCACGCCCTCATCCAGGAATGGATAACGCGTCTCGACCGACGAATTCATCGCCACCCGGTCGCCCTTGCTCGCCAGGAGCAGGCCCGGCAGCATGCACCGCATGCTGACCGCCAGCTCGCGGTTGAGCGGATGCCAGCGGCGAATCCGTTCCGCGTTCAGATCCAGATCCTCGAACGGAACAAAATCCTTCGTCGCCTCGCGCAGCTCCGGGCTGAAGAAGCGCTGCTGCGACTGACCCATCATGCCGTACAGGTAGACCCATCCATTGTAGGCTCCGCCGACCGCGTCGAGGGTTCGTCGTAGCTTGTCGTCCGCCGGCGGCTGGACGCCGAGCTTGCGGCCCAGCCAGCGAATCAGGGCACTGCCGGACAGGCCAGGAATGACATCCAGGTAGCCGAACAGGCGGGACACCTTGTGCCAGGGATAACCGGCCAGCCACTCGTCGGCTCCCTCGCCGGTCAGAGCGACCTTGTATCCCTGCCGATGGACCTCGCGGGCCAGCAGCAGCAGGCCGGCACAGGACGTGTCGATCACTGGCATCTCGGCCGCGCTGATCAGCTCCGGGTAGGTATTGAGGACCTCATCGGCTCCGCAATCTACTACCGTCGGGTCGGCCCCGATGTGACGCGCGACGATGGCCGCCTCGCTCGTTTCGTCGAGGCCCTTGGCCTTGATCTTGATCGTGAAGCACGGAATCGGCGAACCGCGCTCCTTGCTGGCCAGGGCGACGACCACGCTCGAATCGACTCCGCCGGACAGGTACGACACGACCGGCACGTCGGCCCGCAGTCGTCGGGCCACCGACGCTCGCAGCAGCTCGTCCAGTTCACCGGCCAGGACGTTAGTCGGCCGACGATCTTCCTGGCCCCAGTCCGGGTAGTCGATCTGCCAGAAGAGTTGCTCGCTGAGCCGTCCCTCGCCGAGCTGCGCCTTGAGGTAGCGGCCCGGCCGCAGGTACTCGATCCCGGCAAAGCAGGTGTGCGGGCCGGGGGCGGCGAAGAAGGTGAACAACTGGTGCAGACCGCGCGGATTGGCCTGCGGCTTGACCATGCCGCTCGCCAGGATGGCCTTGATCTCCGAGCCGAACAGCAGCCATTCCCCCTCCGCGTCCTTGACTCGCGTCCAGTAGAGAGGGCAGATGCCGAACCGATCGCGGCCGAGCAGAACCAGCCGACGCTTCAGATCGTAGATGCAGACGGCGAACTGGCCGCGCAGATGCTCGAAGACCTGCTCGCCATGCTCCTCGTACAGATGCGGAATCAGCTCGGTATCGCAGTGGGTGACAAAGCGATGTCCACGAGCTTCGAGCTGGGCCTTCCGTTCGGGGTAGTCGAAGAGTTCGCCGTTGAAGACGACGGCGACGGTACGATCCTCGTTCCAGATGGGCTGTCTGCCGTCGGCCAGACCGACGATCGAGAGTCGCCGTGAGGCCAGGCCCAGGCCCGGCCGTTCCAGGAAACCGTCCTCATCCGGCCCGCGGTGGTAGATCGCCTCGGCCATCCGACGCAACAGGTCGGGGGCCGCGACTCGGGAGCCACCCAGATCGACAATCCCTGCAATCCCGCACATGTCGCGCTCCTTCTGGCCCGCCGTGGCGCTCTCGGTTTTATGCCCGCTTCCCACGGGTCGATCCGTCGTCGCGTTCCCGCACGCTCCGTCGGATCGGGTCGTTTATCACTTCGGGGAAACCCCGCAACCTCCACCAGCTCGGCCCGGTCCTGGCCTCGGGTTATCGACCACCAGCACCAGTGTCCGACCCGACCGAGTTTACCGTATTAGCCCTTGCTGTCCAGACTTCTCATCCTTCCCAAATTTACCCGTTTCGGGCGAGGTTCTGTATTCCTTCGTGAGCAATTCTCGAGAAGAGGGAGGAAGGGGAGCGATGAGTCGCGCCCATTCGGCAGGGTCGCCCGATTCATTGTAGACCGCCCCTGGCCTACAATCGGCCCCTTCCCGGCAATCGGCCCGGAATGGCAAACCGAAGCGTCAGTCTTATCAGGTGAGACGGGAAATGCAAGGGGCTAGCTGAAAAAGACCGCAAATAGGGGTGGATAGATAATCTGGGGCGAATGCAAAGGATGCAGCGAGTGGATTATTCTCCGGTGTAAAGGCCCGCGATCGGCTTGCCTTCGGACAGGACGACGAGTCGGCCGTTGGGGTCGTAGGTGTGGCCGGCCGGGTCGATGCCGAGGGCGGAGAAGCAGGTCGCCGCCACGTCCCAGGGGCCGACGCTCGGCGATTGTGGATAGGCCCCGTGCCGATCGGACGCGCCGAGGACGGCACCCCGTCGAACGCCGGCTCCGGCGGCCAGAAACGAATAGACGCCGGCCCAGTGCTTGCGTCCCGGCGTATCGCCGGCAAAGTTCGCCTCGCGGGCCACCAGCGGGGCGCGACCGAACTCGCCGATGCAGAGGACCAGGGTCGTCTTCAGCAGGCCACGCTGATCGAGATCCTCGAGCAGGGCGGAGAAGGACTGATCGAAGCGCGGCAGGAGCGGCTGGCGCAGGGACTCGAAGATGTCGTTGTGGGTGTCCCAGCCGTAGGCGTCCGCTCCGGTGGATTTGTCCTGGCCGCGGATGTTGTGGTTCCAGAACACGGTCAGGAAGGGGACGCCGGCCTCGATGAGACGACGGCTCAGCAGCAGAGCCTGGGCCGAGCGGAAGCGGCCGTAGCGTTCATGGACGGCGTCCGGTTCACGCTCCAGCTCGAAGGCCCGGCGAACCTGCGGAGCCGACAACAGCGTGTACGCCTGGCGGACGAGTTCGTCCTGATCGAGCAGGGCTTGTTGATCGCGTTCCAGGTTGCGCGTGGCGCTGTCGAGCCGTTCGAGCAGACGACGGCGATCCTGCTGGCGTTCGGCAGGCAGGTCCGATTCGGGTTGCAGGCCGGGCAGGCTGAGTGCGGTCGCGCCGGGATCGCCCAGGGCGAGCGGTTCGTAGGCTCGACCGAGCAGACCGGGGAACTGGCCCGGAGCCGGCGTCTCCGGCACGAGGACCGGACCATTGACCGTGACGGCGGCGGCGGGAAAGCGCTTGCGCTCGGGCCGAACCCGCTGGATGAGCGAGCCGATGAACGGCAGATCCTCCGGCGACGGCGGCGGATTGCCGGAACGCTTCGCGTGATAGTGCCCGGTCAGCGACAGGTAGATGGCCGAGCCGTGATCGACGTCCTGATGGCTGGCGCAGCGCACCAGGGTGCAGCGGTCGAGCAGGCGAGCCGTGCGCGGCAGATGTTCGCAGACGCGAACGCCGGGCAGGGGCGTGGAGATGGTGCCGAAGGCTCCGCGGATCTCCTCGGGGGCGTCCGGCTTGGGGTCCCAGGTGTCCAGCTGGCTCTGTCCGCCCGGGGTGAAAACGACGAGGACACTGCGGGCACGACCGAATCCAGGGCTGGACGAGGACGCGCCACCGACGAGCCCGCGCAGAGGTCCGGCCAGCCAGGCGAGGCCGCCCAGGCCGCCCAGGCGGAGCCATTCCCGGCGAGTCGGTGTGGTCGTCAACCGCAGCATGTCGCGTCTCCTGGGACCTGGGAACACCTCAACGCTACCATCACGGGGAGAGGCCGACAAGCGGCTACTCGAAATCTCGAAATTGGGAAATCGGGTGCATTCCCGCAGTTGCAGGGGTGCGTAGATCTGCTGTCAAGGTTCGATTCCTCCGAAACCTGTTATCCTTTTTTCTCGGCGGACAAACTCGACTGGAAGGGCTCACGATTCCAGCGAGTTTCTGCTGATTCCCGAGCTTATCGTGTCGAAAAAGCCGTGAAAACAAGCTCCCTCAAGCCAGGTTCGTCGGCGTAGTTTTTTTTGCAAACCTCGCTTCGAGGCCCGTAAATAGTGATGAAGGCGTATCGGAATCGGCCTCCGGGCGGAGTGGATTGGAGGCCAGCGTCGAGAACCGCATCCTTCGGAGGTCAACCGATGGCGGACACCAATCAGGATCCACCCCAACGATCACGGGAGCAACTCCTGGCCTGCCTCCGAGAGCTGGACAACAACGAACTCATTCGATTGTCTGTCGCGGACGGCGAAGACGGTGACGTGGCGCTGGACGTCCTCTTTGAGAGGCACTGGGGCTACTTCCTCTGCTGCGTTCGCGCTCGCAAGCTGCAGACACAGGATCTTGAGGACGCGCTGCACCGCGGCTACATCAAACTGCGCGAGGGCCGAAGGCGTTACAACCCGCAGGCGGGAGTCTCCTGGAGGTCGTGGGCCGGGCGTGTCATCGGCAACGCCGGGACCGATCTCCTTCGCTCCCTACTGGCGCACAGGCCGGTGACGCTCCCCGGCGAGGACATGCTGGCCGCGCCACTCGAACCATCGCCGACGGAGGAGGCGGAATCGGCCGAGGAACGAGCCGCGCTGACCGAAGCGGCAAGCCGGTGCGTCACCGACCCCAACTGCCTCGATGAGATGGAACGCCGGTTCCTTCGGGAAGTGAAGCTGGACCGAATCCGAACCGCGAGCGATTTCGCCGCGGAATACGGCCGCGAGCCCTCCTGGGCCACGTGGCTGTGGAAGCGGATCCTGAAGAAACTCGGCCTGTGCATCCAACAGCGTTTGAACGGAGGAAGACATGACCAATGAAACCGAACCCACCTGGGCGGTGGACTTCGAGGGGGGGTACGACTCGGAGTCCAGCGAGGAGCGGGACCGAGCCGTGCTGGCTGTCGAACTGTGGCTCTGCGACCCCGTCGCGAACCGGACCCGGATCGCTCTAATTCGGGGCGTCCGGAGGGGCCTCGGCGGTGAGGCCCCGGAAGTGGCGGTTGTGGACTACTCAGCGATGCTGGTCGTCATCGAACGCTAGGGGCGCTGGGCGGCCCTGGAGATCGGCGCGATTTCGCCTGAGCAGTTGGGCCGTCTGTGCTGGGACGCCGCCGGCCTGCGCGAGGCCCATCTGCGTCTGGGCGGCCTGACGGCGCTGGGCTGGGCCGAGGCGGACCGGTTGGAGAACGATCCGCTCGTTCCGCCGAGCAGTTTGCTGCCGCGCAAGAATCTCGCGATGCTCCGCGACCGTGCGACAGCTGCGGTCGAGAACCGGCTGATCACGCTGGAAGATCGGCTGGAGTTCCTGTTGGGGTTTGCCCGAGCGTTCCGCGAAATCCGCCGACGCTGCGCGAAGGTGACCGAGAAGAGCGGGCCAGACGGCAACGCCAAGGTCGTGGCCAATCGGCTGCTGAAGCAACTCGCCGCGCAGGAGCGGCTGATGGCCGAATACGGCCTGGACGCGGACCAGTTCACGGTCACCGAATGGTTCCGACTCAGCGACGACGCAGCGATGGAAACCGGCGAGATTGCCGCCCTGTACAACAAGAAGCCCAAACAGATCGAGAAAGCCCTCCACCACTTCCGCGCCACGGTCGAGAAGCTGCAGGAGGCCGCACCGAGTTCCCCTGAGACTCCCCAGTAAAGAAAGGGAGGCCGCACGTGTCGATCCCCTCACAACTCGCCGACGAAGTTCTGGCGGAGAAGTTGTGTTCACTGGGCCTTACCGACCGCGACGAGGTGGCGGAGTGGCTGGCGGAACAGGGCTTGGAATTCCGAACCGAATGGGTGCTGGCCCTGCTGAGGCAGCCGACGGAGAGCGAGTACCTCAAGGATCAGCTCACGCTGGACCCAACGATCCACGCGAGCGGCGGGCAGGCCCATATCCAGTTCGGGACCTGGAGGGCGCAGCCGGTCGCCGTCAAGAGGATCGAGAATCTCAACAGGGACGGAACCCGCCGTGCCCGGCCGCCAGAAGAGGTCAGGGCCGTCCTCGCTCTGCACGCGACCGGGTCGGCGTGCCGACACAATGTCGTCGAATATCTCCACCACGGCTTCTGGGACGCCACCGACAAGGACCGTGGAACGTGGGCGGTCGTCATGCCGGCCGCCCTGCTGACACTGGGCAAGTTGCTGCAGCCCGAAGGGCCAACGGGCCAACGGCGGCGCTTGAGCGACTGCGAGACCCGGTCGCTGATGCTCATTCTCGCCCGGGTGCTGGAGTGCTGCCAGACATGCAATCTCATCCACCGCGACGTCAAACCGGCGAACATCCTCCTCTACCCGGCATCCGAACGGCCGGAGGCCCCTGCCGACTCAATTTGGGAGTTTGACGGTGCCGTCTACGTCCCGGTGCTGACCGACTTCGGCATCGCCTGCGCCCAGTCCGAGACGATCACCCGGGGGATGCAGGGGACGAACAACTACATGCCTCCCGAGCAGCGCCACCCCGGCTACCATACCTGCCACGTCGATCACTACGCGCTGGGCGTGCTCGCCTTCGAGTGCGTTACCGGCGAGATTCCGTTTCCGATGGAAAACGCGCGCGACGTGGTCGCAGCCGAAACCGCGCTGCGACGCGACCCGCCGTCGATACTGGCCTTGCTGGCAGGGCGCGTCGTGGATGATCGGCTCGAACGGATCGTTCGCAAACTTCTGAAGAAGAAGCCGGAGAAGCGTTACGAGACGGCGGCCCTGCTGGTCAAGGATCTGGAGGCGTTCCGCGTCGGGGAGCCCGTCCTGGCTGCCCCACTGGGGCCGGAGCAGGACGAGGAGGACCTGCTCGACGGCGACCCACGCTACGCCAACGAGCGGACGCAACTCCGCACCAACGAGGAGGTGCAGCGGCTCCGCGCCGATGCCGGACGGCGGAACACGTCGCTGGCCATCGTTTCCGGGGCCTTGGTGGCGATGTTACTGGTCATCCTGGCGGTGACCGTGTATTTCTGGTATCAGGCCGCTTCGGAGGCCCGCTTCACCGAAGCAACCGGCGGCACAGAGGTCGTCATGCAAGCCTCAGAATACCTCCGACGCCTGGAGGGTTCGGCCGAGGCGGGCATCGCTCTGGCCCACCGCATTCGCACCTTCAGGGGCGAAGAC
>CAYYJM010000040.1:0-8736 GCA_964471755.1 uncultured Alcaligenaceae bacterium | reverse complement strand
CGACCTCGACCGGGCCATGCGTTTCGGTTGGGCCCAGGCCCGTTCCGCCCTGTTGCCGCTGCTGAGCATCCACGAGGTGCAGGGGAACCTTCGCGGGTGCGTCATCAGCCCCGATGGCCGGCTCGTCGCCATCGGCTCGGTCCGAAACCGCGTCCACTTCTTCGACCTGGAAGGCGACCGGCCCCTCGGCGAATACACGACGGGTGCCCAGAAGGATCATGACGCCGTGGCCAGTCTGGCCATCAGCCCCAACGGCAAGATCCTCGCCGCGGCCACCGCCGGCGGGGCGATCCACTTCATCGATACGGCGACGCTGGGCCCAGCCACCGGGCGGCCGCGGATCCAGCACCCCAGCGGCATCCAGACGGTCGCTTTCAGCCCAGACGGCGGGCAGGTGGTCGTCGCTGGTCGGCGGAAACTGGCCGCAGGCAATCCGAACCTGGCCGAGGGGCCGCCCCTGGCCCTTTATGATGCCGTCACCGGGAAATCGCGCCGAGCCGGTTTCCTGCCTTCGCTTCTCACCCGATGGCCTGCGCATCCTGTCCGGGTCGCGCGACGGCAGCGTCCGTGTGGTGCCGATGCCGAGCCCGGCCGAGGGCAGCGCGGAGGATCTGCTCGCCGCCATCGAGGCTGACGGCGGGATCTACACCCCGCTTATCCAAGGCGGCTCGGCCGAGGTGTTCGCCGCGTCCCAGCCGCTGACTGCCCAGCAACTGGCCGAACGAATTCCCGCCCGCCAGCGGTTGCGGATACTCCGGCGCTATTAGGAACCTTACCCCGATCATTCTTCCATTGTCGGGGTACGGTGTCGCTGCGCTCCCAGGCAAGGAATGGCGGGCCGTCGCTGGTCGTGTCAGGGAGAGTGTGGAGCGCCGGTGGCGCTCCGGACCACCCTACGTCCCGACGCTACCATCGCCGCCGGAGGCAGACAGGCGGCTACTCGAAATCCGGCCAGGCCGGGGCTTGCGATCCGACGTTCCGACCACGATGATACAGGCATTCCGTCGCTCGCCGCCTCCACGGGACCGCATCATGAAGACCGCGAAGAAACAGGCCGCTCCTGCCGCGCCTCTCTCCCTCAAAAAGCCGGCCGGGTTGTCGCGGCCATTTCTGTGGGGGACGCTCGGCGTCTTCCTGATCGGCATCAGCCTGGGCATCGCGGCCGTGTTCGTCCTGCGCGACGACTACTCCGGCATGGTCTGGATCGAGGGCGGCGAGTTCGTCATGGGCAACGACAAGTTCCCCGAGGCCCGGCCGCTGCACAAGGTCAGCGTGGACGGCTTCTGGATGGACCGCACGGAGGTGACCAACGCCCAGTGGAAGAAGTTCGTGGCGGCGACCGGCTACGTCACCATCGCCGAGCAGACGCCGACGAAGGAGCAGTATCCCACTGCGCCGCCGGAGAATCTGGTCGCCGGCTCGCTCGTCTTCTCGCCGCCGCTCGACCTGCCGGACGCGGAGTGCCAGACGTGTCTGGACAACAACAGCTGGCACCTGTGGTGGAAGTACGTCCCCGGCGCGAACTGGCGGCATCCGCTCGGGCCGGACTCGGACATCGAGGGCAAGGACAATTACCCGGTCGTTCACATCGCCTACGAGGACGCCGTGGCCTACTGCAAGTGGGCGAACAAGCGCCTGCCGACCGAGGCGGAGTGGGAGTTCGCCGCGCGCGGCGGGCTGGAGCAGAAACCGTTCTACTGGGGCGACGTGAAGTATCCCGACGGCCAGCACATGGCCAACACCTGGCAGGGGAAGTTTCCGAAGGAGGACACCGGCGAGGACGGCTTCAAGGGGATCGCTCCGGTGGCCCAGTTCCCGGCCAATGGTTTCGGTCTGTACGACCTGTCCGGCAACGTCTGGGAATGGACCAACGACTGGTTCCGTCAGAACGCCTACGAGAACGGCGAGTCGATCAATCCACAGGGGCCGGCTTATTCGATCGATCCCCGACAGGGCCAGCACGAACGGCTCCGCGTCACGCGAGGCGGTTCGTTCCTGTGCGCGGACAACTACTGCGTCCGCTACATGGCCGGAGCCCGGCACCACGGAGCGATCGACACGGGGACGAACCACACCGGCTTCCGCTGCGTCCGTTCACGCTGAGGGTAAGATGACAACGACGCGACATCCCCATTTAGCCGCCGGCTTGCCGGCGGAGTTTTGGAAGACCGCCGGCAAGCCGGCGGCTAAATGGAGTGCCCTTCTCGCCCTGCTGCTGCTCCCCGCGTTCGCCCCGGCCCAGGGCGTCGCCGGTCTGCGCGTGCCCGACGGCTTCGTCGTCACCGAGTGGGCCGACGCCTCCGTGGCCAACGACATCTACTGCATCACCTTCACGCCGGACGGCCGACTCGTCGTCGCGGGTCGGGGCTACCTGCGCCTGCTCGACGGCACCGAGAACGAGAAGGCCGGCAAGGCGAGCGACTTCGCCCAGCCGCTGGCCGACGGGGCGATGGGCCTGCTCTGGGACGAGGGCCATCTGTACGCCACCGGCGGCGGCGGTCTGCGGCGTTTCCGCGATGTCGATCAGGGCGGTCGGGAGAAGCCGAGCGAGATCCTCTTCGCGTGCAGGACTGGTGGCGAACACGCCGCCCACGCCATCGTTCGCGGCCGTGACGGCTGGTTCTACCTGCTGTGCGGCAACTCGACCGGCATCACGGCGAAGCACGCGACGCTACCGACCTCGCCGATCAAGGAACCGACCGCCGGCGTGCTGCTGCGCTTTCCGCCGGACTTCTCCGGCTGCGAGATCGTCGCCGACGGTTTCCGCAACGCCTACGGCCTCGACCACAACGCCGCCGGGGAGTGGTTCACCTACGACTCGGACAACGAGCGCTGCGTCGGTCTGCCGTGGTACGAGTACACCCGAGCGTATCACGTCGTGCCAGGCGGTCATCACGGCTGGCTGTCGCCGCAGCGGGCCGAGACATGGCGGATGCCGCCGTGCTTCGTCGATGTTGTCCCGCCGCTGGCTCACCTCGATCGTGGCTCGCCGACCGGCGTCGTCTGCTACCGCGATGCCCAGTTCCCGGCCGAATACCGCGACGGCCTGTTCCTGCTCGACTGGACCTTCGGCCGAATCTGGTTCCTCGGCCTGACGCCGGATGGGGCGAGTTACTCCACCCGGCCGGTGCGCTTTCTGGAGACGACCGGCGAGGTCGGCTTCGCGCCCACGTCCGCAGCGGTGCATCCGAAGACGGGCGATCTGTTCGTCTCCATCGGCGGTCGGGGCACGCGCGGAGCGATCTACCGCATCCGGCATCCGGAGGGGTTGAAGAAACTCCGGACGGAGCGGATCCTCGGCAAGGTGTCCGCTCCGCTGACGCTGGACTGGGAGCCGGATCGATCGGCCGACTGGCTCCGTCAGGCGACCGACGCCGACCTGCACCAGCGTCGCCGGGCTCTGGAGTACCTCACGCGGTATGCGGCGAAATATGCCGTGAGTGATCTCGTCGCGGTGGTCCGCGAGAACCTGCGCAGCGATGATCGCCTCATCCGCCAGGCGACGGCCCGTCTGATCGGCCAGGTGTCGGCCGACGATCGGGCGAAGGTCGCCGTCGGCGTGACCGAGGCCGGCTCGCGCGTGACGCTCGCCCTGGCCGGCCTGGTGAAGGAGCCGCTGCTCGACCTGGCGACGGACCCTCGGTTCGCTTCGCAATATGCCGTCTGGGGTCTGCGTCTGACGCAGCGCTGGCTCGGCGACGTGCCCGGCAACACGGCCAGGGGCACCGCGTTCGAGGGCTACACGCTCGCCGGCAAGGGCGGCACGCTGACCATCGAGCAGTGCGAGGCCCTGACGCGCCTGCTGCCGGCGAAGGATCGTGACGTGAACCGCGAGGCGGCCCGCATCCTGGCCCTGATCCGCGACGACCGGCCGGCCGCCCTGGAGGCGGTCCTCACCTGCCTGCGGCGCTCGCCAACCGCGGCGGACGATCTCCATTACCTGCTCTGCGTGGCGAAGCTGACCGCTCCCCGGACATCGGCTCAGACGACGATGATCGCGGCGCATCTGCTCGGCCTTGACGCGCTCCAGGCGAAGGAGGGCCAGGCCACCGACACGAACTGGCCGCTGCGGTTGGCCGAGGCTCACCGCGAGCTGGCCGCTCGTGATCCGGCCCTGAACGCCGCCTTGCTGAAGGCACCCGAGTTCGGTCGGCCGGCACACGCCGTCTTCACACGGGCACCGGGCTTCGATCGCCTGACCGCCGCGCGCAGGTTCCTCGACCGGCGGAAGCAGCCCGGCTTCGCCTGGAACGCGGACCTGATCGCTCTGCTCGCCCTGCTGCCGGCGACGGAGGCCCGCCCGGTGGTCCGCGAACTCTGGGGCGAGGTCGGCCTGGACGATGCCCTGCTGGCGATCCTGGCTCGCGATCCCCAGCTGGACGATCGCGGCCGATACATCGAGGCGCTGGCCCTGGCCCGCCCCAACCTGGTGCAGATCGCGGCGACGGCCCTGGAGACGCTCGGCCCATCCGGTGACGCCGACGAGACACTCGCCCTGCTGAAGGCCCTGCGCGACTGGCCGCCGATGAAGGAACACAACGCCGTCCGCGCCCGGCTCAACGTCGTTCTCCAGAAGCAGACGAAGCAGAAATGGACGACCTACTCCGAGTGGGCGAACTGGTTCCGCTTCGCCGACGCGGTGCGCTCGAAGCGGCTCGAGCAGACCGGCATCGACCGCGCCGCCTGGGTCGAGCGCCTGGGGCGGATCGACTGGAAGACCGGCGACGCGGCGCGAGGCCGGGCGGTCTTCACGAAGTCGAGCTGTGCCGCGTGTCATTCCGGAGCGCAGGCTCTGGGACCGGACCTGCGCGGCGTCACCGGCCGATTCTCGCGCGACGACCTGTTCACGGCGATGCTCGAACCGAACAAGGACGTGCCGGCCCGGTATCGCACCACGGCCTTCACGACCGATGCGGGCAAGGTCTATCAGGGCTTCGTCATCTACGATGCGCCGGACAGTCTGATCTTGCAGACGGGGCCGGCGACGACGGTGCGTCTGGAGTCGCCGAAGATCCGCGAGCGGCGTCAGGTGCCGCAATCGCTGATGCCGGCCGGCCTGCTCGATCGACTGCGCGACGACGAGTTGGCCGATCTGTATGCATACCTGCGGGGGTTGAAATGACCACCGAGGCCGGCTTCCTTGCCGCCATTGCTGCCGAGCCGGACGATGACACGCACCGGCTCATCTTCGCCGACTGGCTGGAAGAACACGACCAGCCCGAGCGGGCCGAACTGATTCGCGTTCAGTGCGAGCTGGAGCCCGTGCGCGACGACCACGACAACGCCAGACCGGCCGCCCTCCGCCAGCGTGAGGAGGAACTCCTGCGCCGCTTCTGGAAACCGTGGTGCGACGAACGCGCGGCTCACTTCGGCGGCCACAGCCAGGGGATCGGCCTCCTCGTCCGGCGCGGCCTGCCAGCGTCGGTCCAGATGCCGGTGCAGTGGTTCCTTGACGATGCCGAAGTGCTGCGACGCGAGTATCCCACGATCCAGCGCCTCGATCTGTTCCGCGTTCATGGCTGGGGAGAACGGCTGGCCCGGTGTCCCCATCTGGCTGGAATTCGAGAGCTGGAGATCGCCTGCTGGGTCGCCGTCGATGACCTCGGTGACCTGCTGGAGTCGCCGCACCTCGGCGCGCTCCAACTGCTGCGCGTCTGGCTCAATCCGGACGGTAACCATGGCGAGTGGTACGAACCACTTCGAGACTTGAATAGGCTGCCGCCGGCCCTACAGCGCGTCGAGGTCCTCTGGGGGGACAAGGACAGGTTACCCGATCGACCGCTGTTTCATTGCTTCGATCCATTTAACTACAAGTTCGCGATGGCCCCGGGCGGCGGCGGCTACTTCGATGGCTTCTTCCCCGGCAAGCTCCCCGATGGCACCCAAGTCTTCGGCCAGATGCCCACACCCAACTCGACCACGATGCCGCTGCTCCTGTTCGATCACGACGGCAACCAGATCGAGGAACGGGCCCTCACGCTGCCGACCCACCTGGTGCCGACGCACGGAATGTACCAGGGCGGCGAAGGCGGCCTCGACCACTGGTGGGCCTGGGAGAAGGGCATCGCCGCTTACCTGGTCGAGCGGCTCGGCCATCGCCCGTGCCTGATCCGCGTCAAGGACATTCGCTTTTCGGGCGATTGGGGGCCGAGCGTGGAGTACCTGCCGAGCCACCTCGTCGACGAACTCGGCCTGCTGGACGAACCGGACCTCGCCCCCGAAGATGACGGCGAGCAGGGCACCGCAGGCGTCGGCGGGTCGTTCCACGACTGGATCCACGGCCGCAAGTTCGTCTTCTGGAACGGCAACGACTGGTTCGTCGATGGCATCACCGGCGACGTCGAATCGACATGAACAATCGCGCTCCTTGTCTCCGGCGGTCGTCTTTCCGACAATCACCAGAAGAGACACCCTCACGGAGCGCTCACCATGACGGGCGAGATCGCCATTCGCGTCCGCTATGCCGAGACGGATCGCATGGGCCTGCTACACCATGCCAACTATCTCGTCTACTTCGAGCAGGCCCGGACGGAGCTGCTCCGCGATCTCGGTGTGTCGTACCGCACCCTCGAAGATCAGGGCTTCCTGCTCGTGCTGACCAGGGCCGAGGTGATCTACCGCCGGCCGGCTCGGTACGACGACGTGCTGACCATCCGCACGATCCTGGCCCGCTCGACCATGGTCCGGCTCGACCATCGCTACGAGGTCTACCGCGATGGCGAGCAGCTGGCCGAGGGGGCAACGACCCTGGCCTGTGTCGATCGTGAGGGCCGGCCGCAGGCGCTGCCGGAGTATCTGCAAAACCAGCGTTCGGAGGATCGCCCTCGTGCGTAGTCACCTGATTCGCGACGTACTGCCGTGGGTGTTCTGTCTGCTGCCGGTGCTGGCCGCCGGCCTCGTCATCGCGGCCATCCCCGACACGGCCCGGACGTTCTACCTCAGCCATCTGACGAACCTCGACTGGTTCGTCATCATCCTGGGTGTGATCCTGTTCCTGGTCCAGAGTGTCCTGGCCCTGTTCGCCCTGCGCTGGCAGGAGAACAGCTTCAACGAGAGCTTCGACAAGACGCTCTCCAGCCTGGGTCAGTCGGCAGAGTGGTTTCCGCTCCTGGGCCTGATCGGCACCGTGGCCGGCATCATGCAGACGTTCGCGGCCTTCGGCGGTAGCGAGGTCGTCACGCAGTCCCAGGTCATCGCCCGCTACGCCCCGGCGATCACGGCGACCCTGAGCGGTCTGTTCATGGCCCTGCTCAACATTTTGCCGACCTGGATCGTCTCGATCGGCCGACAGATCATCCTCAAGCTCGGCGGCTCGGCGACGGTCCATCCATCGGGCGAACGCAAGCCCGGTGAGCCCGACATCCGCACCGCGACGGGAGCCCTGACGCAGGCGGAACGGCTATGATCGAGGCCCCGAAACGGAGCGTCACGCGCTTCTTCATCCCACTGATCGACGTGCTGACGCTGCTGTTCTGCGTCTTCCTCATCATGCCGCTGGCCCGGCCGGATACGGAAGAAGGAGCCGCGCTACCGAAGTCGGGCGACGAACTGCTCAAGCAGCACTTCCAGGATCAGGAAAACATTCGCCGCCTTCAGGAGGAGCTGAAGAAGATCCAGGAGAAGAAGGGCCTGTCGCTACAGGAGCGTCTGGCTATCCGCGTGCTGGAGATCGATCCGCAGACCGGCGAGCTGTACTACCGCAGTCCAGAGCGGCACCCGATCAAGGACCAGGCCGATGCCCAGAGCCTGATCGAGAACGACCGGCGGGCCCTGGCGGTGAACCAGAAGGAACTGCTCTACGTCATCCTCTATCCGCGCGACCGTGAGTCGGATCGCCCGACCGGGGCTCAACGCGAAAAGTACGAACGCTGGTTCCGCGACGTGCAGGTCCGCTTCGACAAGGTAGGAGATGGACCGGGCACGAGGTAAGCCCCATTTAGCCGGCGGCTAAATGAAGAGATCCGAGGTGTCGCCATGCTGCTTGCACAGACGTCGATCTTCCTGAAGCTGATCCAGCCGCAGAATCTCCTGGCCATCCTGGGCGGGGCGGCCGTGGGCTACTTTCTGGTTGCGGCCATCACGATTCTGAGCGTCCGCGCCACGGGGGGGAAGGTCATTCCGGTCATCGTTCTCCAGGCGGTGCGACTGCTCGGAGCCCTGGTCGCCGGCTGGCTGGTCGCTCTGTGGGTTCTCGGCATCGGCGGCAGCGGCCTGGGCGGCTCCGGCGGCGGCGGCTTCGGCGAGGGTGCCGGCGATCCGTTCAACCCCGGCCGGAAAGACGAGCGACCTGTCGAGAAGGACCTCGAAGTCGTCCGGCCCAAGGACCAGGGGGCGAACGCCGAGCGCGATCTGTTCATCGAGGTGCTGCTGAACGAGGAGATCGAGAAGGCGATCGGTCCCGTTGCGGTCGCGGAGAAGCGCTACTACCGCGTTCGCGGCAGCGGAGCAGATGCCCTGCTGACCCTGAAGGCCGTCCGCGAGTTGATCGCCACGAGCAAGCCGCCGTTCAAGAAGCTGTACATCGTCCTGGGCAAGGATCGCTCCGATCGCGAGGTGGCCCGCGTTCGCGATCTGGCCGCCACGGCCCGGACGGCGGGACTGTCGTTCGACTACACGGCACCGTGATCACCCCGCACCGGAGGCTAACCCCGCGATGTCGTCGCTTCCTCAGCTCTTGTAGGGTGGGCCGAACGAGGCGATCCCGGCCGTGCTGATCGACTGCGACGGCCAGGTGGC
>CAYYJM010000039.1:19747-31976 GCA_964471755.1 uncultured Alcaligenaceae bacterium | reverse complement strand
GGGATTCGGGCAGCGAATCTTCGTGGTCGGTCCCTCGATGGTCAGATCCTGGAAGGTGATGAACCGGTTCTGCTGTGGAAAACCGGGATTGTGGTAAACGTCGAACACGATCCCGACCGCCTTCTTCTCGCCGGTCTTGATCGTGGTCTGGGTGAACGTGATCGGCCGGTTCTCGTTTCCTTCGGCGCTGAAGATGGCGATGCCAGTCTTCTTGAAATTCTGCATGGAACAGCGCTCGAACTTAAGGCCGGGGCAATGGCCGAAGATCGACACGACGACATCGGCAGTATTGACACCATCGAAGGTGATGCCACGGAAGGTAACGTTGGCGAGCTTCCGGATGTCCACCAGGGTGCGCGTACTCGGCCCGACCGGCCAGCGTGTCGGCGACTTCCAGACGAAGGTCTTGCCTTCCTCGGCTTCCAGGGTGATGCCCTCCCGACCGTCGAGAATGGGTGGCACCTCCGTCGTTTCGCCGCGCAGGATAATCCGATCGCCGGGACCGGCATCGCGCCAGGCGGCGAAGACGGTCCGGTACGTCGAACCGCCACTGCCCTGAGGATCGACAATCAGTGCCTGACGGGTCGGTGTCACCGGCCGCGTCGTGGGCGAGGCGAACACCAGATACACGACACCGCTACCGACGGCCAGGAGCAAGACGGCCCCGAGAGTGAGCCAGAGCCAGTTGAGCGACCGGCCCGGTTCGCGCAGTCGGCGGTTGCGCCGCGAGGACGGCTTGCCTGCTTCCTCGTCGCGAGCCACATCGTCCCAGGCCGGTTCGGCCGTTGGGTTTGGTGCGGACGTCGGTGCCGACTGGGGCGTTGCGGTGACGACCGGAACAATCGGGCCGGCGGCATCCGGCGCTGGCGTCGGTGCGGCTGGCTGAATGACCGGACTGGACGGCGGTCGCCGGCGAGAGGGAGGTGTCAAGGGCGCGGGCGTGGTCTGCTGCGTCGGTCCCGGTTGCGGGATCGGGGACTGCGACGTCGGCTGGGGCGTGACGGTCCCGCTGGTGGTCCCGGCGACCTGCCACTGTCGCCGTGGACTTGGGCTGGGCAGGGTCGTGGCCGGGCCTTGCCGGGTCGGGGTCGGATCGACCGACATGGCCGCCCGCGACAGTTGCGGCATCTCGCTTTCCGGCGGCGGATCGATGGGCATCTGCGTAAACGGAGCCAGGGCCTCGACCAACTCCAGCGGCGTCTGGTAGCGCTGGGCCGGATCCTTGGCCATCATCTTGTCGATGATCGCGCAGACCGCCTCGGGCACCTCGGGCCGTTGCTGGCGGATTGATCGTGGCTGACGGGTCTGGTGCCACATCAGCTTCTGTGCCACCGTTCCCTCGGCGAACGGCGGCCGGCCCGTCAGCGTGAAGTAGAACGTCGCCCCGAGACTGTAGATGTCCGCTCGGATGTCCACCGTGTGCGAATCCAGCGCCTGCTCGGGAGCCAGGTAGTCGGCCGTGCCCAGGACGTTCTCGTCGTACTTCCGCGTCAGGATGTCATCCTCATCGTGGAAGAAGCGAGCCAGGCCCATGTCGAGGACCTTCACGATACCATTGCGATCGACGAGGATGTTGGCCGGCTTGATGTCACGATGGACGATGCCGGCCTGCTCGTGGGCGTGCTGCAAGCCGAGAGCCGCCTGACGCATGTAATGACAGGCCCGCGCGACCGACAGCGGACCGCCCCGCTTGATGATCTCCTGCAAGCTCGCCCCATCGACATGTTCCATGACCAGGAAGTGGAGCTTGTCGTCCTGGTCGATGTCGTACGCGCGGACGATGTTCGGATGATCCAGCGCCCCGACGACGCGGCCTTCGCGGTAGAAGCGTTCCAGGGCGGAGGGATCGTCGGCCTTGGCGGCCGGCAGCACCTTGACGGCGACACGCCGGCGCATCAGGGTGTGTTCGCACAGGTAAACGCTCCCCATGCCGCCGGAGCCGAGCCGTTCGAGAACCTTGTACTTGCCGATGTTGAAGCGTTTCCACTTGCCCTGCAAGAGCTGCTCCGCCTGGAAGCGCGTGAGCAGTCCCTCGCCGACGAGCAACTCGGCCAGGCGAACCGGGTCGGAGGGGAATTGACCATTGGCGCGAAGGGCCTGAACATAGGCCGCGATGCGCTGATCGTCCGCGACTCCGCTGCGGGTGACCAGGTCGAGAAGTTCAACGGTGTTGGCTGGCGACGGCATCGAGCTACCTGTACCGCGACCGATCGGTTCCGTGCCGCGAAAACTCGCGCAGTGCTTCCTCACCACTATACGTCGAGGATAGGGACCTGGAGGAAAATCGTTGTCGGATTCTCCCCACACACGGATGGATCCGGGCGAAAGCCGCGATCGGCTCACCCTATCCCTGAGTGTGACAGGACCGACGCGCCGCTGCAAGACCCTGCCATGAATTTTCACCGACTCTCCCGGAGAGACCGATCCTCTCGACGGTAGGATTTCCCCTTCCCGCACGGAATCTGGTAGACTGTCCTCATCGCCCGGGAGGGTTCGTGGATGAAGCGCCAGTCGCTTGCGGTGGTGCAGGCCGTCTGCCCCCATGATTGCCCCGACACTTGCAACATGGTAATCGAGGTCGATCAGGGCCGGGCCGTCTCCCTGAAGGGGAACGCCGAGCATTCCTTCACGCAGGGGTTCGTCTGCGGCAAGGTGGCCAACTACCTCGATCGCGTCTACCATCCCGACCGCCTCAAGTATCCGATGAAGCGCATCGGCCCCAAGGGCACTGGCCGCTTCGAGCGTATTTCCTGGGACGAGGCGCTCGACACGATCACGGCTCGCTTCCGTGCCATCGCCGCCTCGCCGGACGGCCCCCAGGCGATCCTGCCCTACAGCTACGCCGGGACGATGGGCAAGCTCCAGTATGGCAGCCTCGATCGCGTCTTCTTCCACCGCCTCGGAGCGTCGCTGCTCGATCGCACCATCTGCGCCACGGCCGGCATGGTCGGCTGCGACTACACCCTCGGCACGCGCGCCTTCCTCGATCCCGAGACGGTCGTCCACAGTCGGTACATCGTCAACTGGGGCTCGAACACGGCGGTCACGAATCAGCACCTCTGGACGCTGATGCTCCAGGCAAAAAAACAAGGCGAGCGGCGCGGCGTCAGCCCGCCGGTGAAAATCGTCACCATCGATCCATTCCGCTGTCGAACCGCCGAGCGCAGTGACTGGTGGATTCCGATCCGGCCCGGCACCGACGCTGCCCTGGCCCTGGGGATCATGCACGTCCTCTTCCGCGATGACCGCCAGGATCAGGACTACCTCGACCGCCACACCCTCGGCGCGGAGCAGCTGCGAGATCGGGTCCTGAACGACTACCCACCGGCGAAGGTGGCAGCGATCACCGGCCTGCCGATCGAGACGATCGAGACGCTGGCCCACGAACTGGCGACGAATCGGCCGAGCCTGATTCGCCTGAACTACGGTCTGCAACGGCACGGTGGCGGCGGCATGGCCGTGCGGACCATCACCTGCCTGCCGGCCGTCCTCGGTTCCTGGCGGGATGTCGGTGGCGGGGCTCTGCTCAGTACCAGCGCCGCCTACCCGTTCGCCCGGACGGCCCATCGACTGGAGCGGCCCGACCTGATTTCGCCGGGCACGCGCACGATCAACATGACGAGCCTGGCCGAGGCCCTTCACGGCGACCTGCCCGGGCCGCCGGTCAAGGCGCTGTTCGTCTACAACAGCAACCCGGCGGCCGTCTGTCCGGATCAGAACCGGGTCGTCGCCGGCCTGCGGCGGGAGGATCTCTTCACCGTCGTCCACGAGCAGTTCCCGACCGACACGGCCGATTTCGCTGACATCGTGCTGCCAGCGACGACGCAACTGGAACACTTCGACATCCTCGCCTCGTACGGCCATCTCTACGTTCAGGTGAACACGCCTGCGATCGCTCCGCTGGCCGAGGCGCGGTGCAACACCGACGTCTTTCGTCTGCTCGCCGACCGGATGGGTTTCACCGATCGCGAGTTCGCCCTGACCGACGAGCAACTCGCCGAGCTGGCCCTGGCCGATCCGGGCGCGAACGGCAAGCATTATCCGCCACAAGACGGCTTCGACGGCATCACCCTGGAGCGGCTGAAGAAGGAAGGCCCGCTGCGGCTCAACGTGCCGATCAACTGGGCTCCGTTCGCGGAGGGCCGCTTCGACACGCCGTCGGGCAAGTGCGAGTTCCACAGCGAACGCCTGGCCCGGCTCGGTCACGATCCGCTGCCGACGTACATCCCGCCGCACGAGGACCCGCAGACGCGGCCGGACCTGGCGGCGAAGTATCCGCTCCAGATGGTGTCGCCGCCGGAGCCGTCGTTTCTGAACTCGACGTTCGTCAACGTGCCGGCCCTGGAGAAGCAGGCCGGCGAGGTGACGGTCCAGATTCATCCGGTGGATGCCGAGATGCGTGGCATCACGACGGGCCAGTGGGTGCGCATCTTCAACGATCGCGGCAGCTTCCTGGCCCGTGCGGAGGTCGGTGCGACGGTGCGGCCCGGCGTGGTCGTCTCGCAGGGCGTCTGGTGGCGGAAGCGAACGCGTGACGGCGTCAACGGCAACGTGACGACCAGTTCGGCGTTGACCGATCTCGGCGGCGGAGCGACGTTCTTCGACAACCTGGTGCAGGTGGAACGGACACCGGGTGACACCGGATGAACGATTAAACTGGGTGTCCAGCCCCTTCCGTCATTAGCGACCGCCCTGCGGTGCACGCACGCCCTTCCCTAACGCGGCGGTTCGCCGTGCGAGTGGCCGTGATGATAGATCGCGCTGCCGTCGCCGAAGGTGCGCCGCAGCGTCTCGTCGTGCAGGAGCGTTCGCGGTTCGCCCTGGCACTCGATCCGGCCATCGGCCAGGCAGAAGACGTGGCTGGCCAGTTTCGAGACCATGCTCAGATCGTGCGACACCAGCAGGATCGTCACGCCCGTCTCCTGGTTCAACCGGGCGATCAGGTCGTAGAACGCTTCCTGGTCGCGGAAGTCGATGCCTGCGGCCGGCTCGTCGAGCAACAGCAGTTCCGGCGTCGGCTCCAGGGCCAGGGCCAGCAGCACACGCTGTAACTGACCGCCCGACAGCTTCTCCACCGGACGATCGACCAGCCCCTCCGCTCCGACACGGGTCAGCAGATTCATCATCCGATGGCGAATCCCGGAGTGAATGCCGAGGAAGATCGGCGCTCGCTGGAGAACCAGGCCGAACAGGTCTCGCACCGTGAGCGGTAACTGCCCCTCGATGCGCAGTTTCTGCGGCACGTAGCCGACGTACTCCGGCGTCGGCCGGGAGTGATCATGGCCGCAGAAGTAGCGGATCGTACCCTCGTACGGCACCTCGTGGATCAGGACACGCAGCAGCGTCGTCTTGCCCGAGCCGTTCAGGCCGATCAGGGCGTGAATGCGGCCACGGGTCAATTGCAGGTCCACGCCGCGGAGAACCTCGACGTTGCCCAGCGTGACGCGGATGTCCTGCAACTCCAGCAGCGGCTTGGTCACGGCAGCGCCTTCTTGAGGACGTCGAGGTTCTCACGCATCTTCTTCTCGTACCACTCCGCCGAGAGGTCTTCGGGCTGGGCCGTCTCCAGCGGATCCAGTTCGATCACCGTCGCCTGCTGGTCCTTCGGCAGCACCTTGTTCAACTCCTTGACCAGCAGATGAACGGAGCCCTCTCGGGGATACTGCGGCTCGACAGCGATGGTGCGAACCCGCGCCTGCTCGCACTTTTCGACCAGGTCCTTGAACTCCTTCGAGGTCCGGTCGTCGCTGGGAATGCGGCGGATCGTGTCGAGGACGGTCAGGTTGAACGTATCGGCAAAGTAGCCCATCGAGGCGTGGAAGGTGACGAGCTGACGGTCGGTTCGATCCTTGAGCAGGTCCCGACCCTCGTCGCGCAGTTTGTCGAGCCTCGCCAGGTAGGCGGCGGCGTTCTTCTCGTACTCGGCCGCACCGTCCGGATCGATCTCGGTCAGCCGATCGCGGATCAACTCGACCATCCGCTTCGCCTGGGGAATGCCGCTCCACATGTGCGCGTCGATGTCGTCCTCGTGGTGGTGGGCCTGCCCCTGGTGCGCCGGGTGATCGCAGACACCGTACAGGAGCAGCGTTTTGGGCAACTTCTTCGCCTTGACCTCCGCGACGATCCGGTCGCCGAGCTTGACGACGCGCTCCTTCATCCCCGGCCCACTGTTGACGACAGCCCGGTCGATGAAGTTGTCATCGAAGCCCAGCCCGAGGGCGAAGACGACGTCGGCCGCACGCACCTTGTAGGCGTCACCGGTCGTGTAGGCGTAGCCGTGTGGACCACTGGTCGTGCAGATCGACAGGATCGCCGCTCGCTCCCCGGCCACATTCGCCACGAAACTGTACAACGGCGGGAAGGAGACGACCACCTTGACCGGAGCCGGCGGCAGCCCATCGAACGGCCCCGGCGCGGAGGAGCAACCTCCAGTCAGGAACGTCAGGACCGCCAGACCGAGGAGCGCGAGCGTTCGCATCAGCATGGGACAGCCTCCACCCAGAGCGACCGAGACGACATATTTCGTAATACGCTCCCTTCTGTTGTAGCGTTCGCGAGAAAGAGACGCAACAGCGATGACGACCAACGCGACGACTCCGACCCGGAACCGGCTGGCGATCGTGGCCCTGATTCTGGGTCTGTTCGCTCTGGTGCCCTCGTTCTGGCTGGCCGCCGGCGTGGCGGCCCTGGTCGTCGGCTACCTCGCCCTGGTCCAGATCAACACGAGCGATGGTCGGCAGCACGGGGCTCGCCTGGCCGTGGTCGGCCTTCTGCTCGGCCTGGTCGGCTGCGGCCTCCAGGTCCTCTGGTTCTTCGGCATCATCGTCGTCAGTCTGGAGCCGTACCAGGCCCGCAGCACCGACATGAATCATCTACGCCAGATCGGCGTCGCCCTGGAGACGTTCCAGACCGCCAACCACCGAACCTACCCCCGGGCCGTGAGCCCGCTCAGCGACCTGCCAGTGGAGGAACGTCTCTCCTGGATGGTGCTGCTGCTGCCCTATCTGGAGCAGCGTCAGGGCGGTCGGGCCACCTTCCGCGACCTGGCGGCGCAGCTCGATCTGAGCGCGGCCTACGAGGCCGACGTCAACGCTCCCGCGCGCGTTCCGTTACGGCCGTACCAGTCGCCGCGAGCGCCGGCGGAGACGGTGCCGGCCGATTTCACCAGCTACCGTGGCATCGCGGGCGTCGGCCCGGACGCGATCGCGCTGCCGGAAACCGATCCGCGGGCCGGCTTCTTCGGCTATCCCCGTCGCATCCGGCCGGCGGACCTGAAGGCTGGCACTTCCTACACGCTGGCCGTCGCCGGGACGACGAGCGGCGGAGCCTGGGCGCGTGGCGGACCCGGCACGGCCGCCAGCATCCCGCCGACCAGCGACGATCTGTTCGGCTCCGGCCGACCGTTCGGTGGTCTGTATCCCGACGGACTCCATCTCCTCTTCGCCGACGGAAGCGTCTCGTTCCGCAGCGAGGATCTGCCGGCGTCTCTGTTCCGTCAGCTGGCCCTCATCAATCGGGAGCAATGATCCTCGAATTCTGCCCCGGAACAACGCCTCCGCCCGGATTACGACCTATGGTTGTGGATAGCCGGGCCGGTCGAACGGCAACCGGGCTTGTCTCCTTGTTTCCGATTTGGTGGAGAAGGCCGTGCGGAAGCTCCTGGTCGCATGCCAGAAGGGCGGCGTGGGCAAGACGACAACCTCGCTCAACCTGGCCGCCGTCACGGCCCAGGCTGGTGCGCGGGTTCTGCTGCTCGACGCCGATCCGCTGAGTAGCATCAGCGGGGCCCTGAACCTGTCTGCCCATCCCGAGAGACAGTCGCTCCGCCAGGCCGGCATCGATCTGCCCGGAGCCCTGGTCGCGAATGTGCTTCCGGGCCTCGACGTGATCAGCCCTTACGACGAGGGCTGCTGCACCGACAGCGATTTCGACGAACTCGCCCGGCTGCTCAAGGCTCCCGCCTTCGCCAAGCACTACGACTGCCTGATCGTCGATACGCCCCCCTTTCTGGGAGCCAATCCGGGTCAGCTCGTCCGCACCTGCGACGAATACATCCTGGTCATGCGGGCCGAGCCGCTGGCCTACCGTACCCTGCCGGCGTTCCTCGAACTCGTCCAGCGCAGCCAGACGGCCGAGAATCACCTGCAGATGCGCGGCATCCTGCTGACTCTCGGCGAGGGAGAGCCACCGGGCGATCGCATGGAGCGAGAGTTGCGCGGACGGTTCGGTTCACGCGTCCTGCCGCACGTCATCCCCTTCGAGGATGAGGTCGGCCAGGAGATTCTCTTCGGTCGCATCATCAGCCAGTCGAACCCGGATTCGGGCGTTGCGCGCGCCTACGCCACCCTGAGCGATTCGCTGAACCTGGCCGAGAGGAAGACCGCGGCCGGAAGTGTCACCCTGGTGTCACTCTTGCAGGCGGCCGTCAGTGCCGCGCCGATCCAGCGCGTCGCGGCCGGCTCGGGCGTCCAGCGCGGCCTGAGCGGTAGCAAGAACCCGGGCGGCACCTGGGGAAATGCTCCCGCCGACCACGGCACCGCCCTGCTCGATCACGGCGACGACTCCGCCGACGAACTCGAGCCGACCTCGCTGGATATCGAGATTCCGCCACAGCCCGAAGAGGTCGCTCCCATCCGGCCCAGTCCATCGCGTGCGCGGCGGCCCGTTGCCGCACCGCCGATCGAGAGCGATCCGCAAGAAGCACCCACACCTCGTGTGGCGAGCAAGCCCCGGAAGATCGAGGCCCCGTCAGCACCGGCCGGAGTCCCAGCCTGGCTGATCGGTGTGCTGCTCACAGGTGGCGTCGTTCTCGGCGTCGGGTTCGCCAGGGAGCCGGCCACGTTCCTGCCGATTCTCATCGGTGCGGGGGTCTCGACGATCGTCGGTCTGCTCCTGTACCAACCGACACAGAACGTCACTCCGGCACGGCAACCGAAACCCACCGCCGAGCGGCCGGCAAACTCGGATCGACCGCAGCCACAAGCCCAGCCGCGCTCGCAAAACGCACCGGCTCGCCGCAACGCACCGCGTCCGCGACCGCGCCGCTGACAGGTCGGCGTCACCCTTCCAGGCCATGCTTTTCGATCAGGCGGTAGAGGGCTCGGCGGCTGATGCCGAGTACCTTGGCCGCCTGGACCTTGTTGCCCTTCTCGCGGTTCAGCACCATCTCGACGTGGCTCCGTTCGACCTCGCGCAGCTGGAGCAGATCGCCACTGCTGGAGGTCGGGACCGGCCGACCGCGATCGACCATCGTCTCGGGCAGATCGTCCAGGGTGATGAGATGATCCTCGGCCAGGATCTGGGCCCGTTCCAGGACGTTGGCCAGTTCCCGGACGTTGCCAGGCCAGTCGTAGCGGACCAGAACGTCCAGCGCCTCGGGGTGGATGCGGTAGCGTGCGGGACCGAGCTGCCGCGTCGTCAGGAAATGCTCGATCAACTCCGGAATGTCCGACCGGCGATCACGGAGTTGCGGCAGCACGATGGCCACGACGTTCAGGCGATAGTAGAGATCCTCGCGGAAGCGGCCCGCCTTCTGCTCCTCGGCAAGGGGCTTATTCGTGGCCGCCACGATGCGCACGTTCGCCTGGACCTCCTGCGTGCCGCCCACCCGGCGGTAGCGACCATCTTCGAGAACGCGCAGCAGCTTGGCCTGGAGGCCCGGAGCCATCTCGGCCACCTCGTCCACGAACAGGGTGCCGCCCTCGGCGACCTCGAACAGGCCCGGCTTGGCTGCCACCGCCCCGGTGAACGAGCCGCGCTCGTGGCCGAACATCTCGCTCTCCAGCAGCGTCTCCTGCAAGGCGGCGCAGTTGATCGTGACCAGGGGCCGATCGCGGCGAGCGCTGTTGTAGTGGATGGCCCGGGCGACGAGTTCCTTGCCGGTGCCGCTCGCGCCGTGGATCAGGACGGTCGCATCGGTCGGAGCGACCCGCTCGATCATCTGGTGGACTCGCGCCATCGCCTGGCTCGAGCCGATCAGTTGATAGCGTGGCGACTCGTAGCGGAGATGTTCGACCCACTGCCACTGACGGCGGAGAAGCTGTCCCTTCTCGTAGGCGCGCTGGATGTGGATCTCCAGCTCCGGCAGATGGAACGGCTTGGACAGGTAGTCGTAGGCTCCGCCCTTCATCGCCTGGATGGCCGTATCGATGCTGCCGTGACCGGTGAGGAGGATGACCTCGACTTCCGGCTGACGGGCCTTCAACTCGGCCAGCAGATCGACGCCGCTGATGCCGGGCAGGTGCAGGTCGAGCAGGGCGACATCGAAGCGGTGACTGTCGAGCAGGGGCAGCGCCGCCTCGGCACTGGCGACCGCGGACGGTTGCAGACCGTGCCGACGGAAGCGACGTTCCAGAGTCTGGCGCAACTGGTCGTCGTCATCGACGATCAGCAGTCGGATGGGAGGTGCGTCAGCCATCGGAGGCCCCTGCTGGGAAGGTGAACCAGAAGCACGTTCCCGTGCCGCGCTGCGACTCGAACCAGATCCGTCCGCCGCCCTGTTCGACACTGGTGCGGACGAAGTAGAGGCCCAGACCGGTGCCCGGAGGTGCGTTGCCCGTGTCCGGCCCCCGAACGAACGGCTCGAACAGGCGAGCGCGGATCGAGTCGGGCAGGCCCGGGCCATTGTCGCGCACGCCGAACAGGATGAAGGTACCGTCCGGGTGGGCCAGGTCGGCGGGGGCATCGCCCGGAGCGAAGGGCCTGGCGATCACCTCGATCCGGCCTTGCGGCTTGTCGAGATAACGGACCGCGTTGGCCAGCAGGTTGGCGAACACCTCGCGGAGCTGCAACGGATCGGCCCAGACCGACGGCGGGCTGGCCGGCAGTGTCAGCTCGACGTCACGGCCAACGGTGTACAGATCGAACCGGGAGCGAAGGCTTTGCAGCAGGGCGCGGACATCGACCCGACTGGGGCCGCCAGGATGCGGCTCGGCTCCCTGGGTGAGCATCTCGGTGAGCATCTCGGTCATCGACCAGGCCCGTCGGTGGACGTGTTCCAGGTCGTCGCGTGGCTCCTCGTCCAGGTCGGTACGGTCGAGCAGGTCCTCCAGGGAGGTGATGATGGCCGCGAGGCCGCCCCGGATCTCGTGGCCGAGCAGGCGGCGCAACTGTTCCTCGCGCTGACGGGCCTGCTGGACCAGGACGAGAGCCTGCCGCAGATCCTCGTTCTGACGACGCAGCCGTTCCGTGGCGTCGCGGAAGTAGGTGTCCAGGGCGAGGGTGATGTCGAAGAAGATCACCTTGACCAGGGAGAGCAGGGCTGGCAGCACCTCGGCCAGGCGGTCGCCGAACGCCTCGACGAAGAGCGGGAAGGTCAGCTGGATGTACTGATTGTAGGCTCCCAGGTAGGTGAGCGGCTCGATGCCGACGCGCTGGTGCGCCCGGCCGACGCGGTGTCGGCTCTGGACGTACTCGTCGTCGAAGACGCCTTCGAGCAGTTGGGCGAAGTACTCGGCCTGCAAGCGCTTGAGGCGTTCGAGGACGACGGGATCCTGGAGAAACGGCGCGGTCAGCGGGCTGGCCTGGAGGTGGTCGTAGAAGCGTTCGGCGAAGGTCTGCGCATGACGATGGAAGACCTCACGCAGCTGGCGGACGTTGTCGCCGTCGGCTGGCGTGAGATCGAGATAGTCCTTCCGGCGCTGATACTCGATGGGGTCCATGCGCGGGGTGGTCCGAGGCTCAGGGGATCACCAGATACGCGATGGCGGCGTACATCACCAGCCCGAGGGAGAAAATGCCCGTGATCAGCCATGCTACCACGGTCGTGGTCTGAACATCTTCGCGGTGCAAACGTTGCAGTTCGGCGTCGCTCAACCCCGTCGCCTCGGTGGCGTGGTGCATGGCGTTCTCCCGGTCGTTTCTGCGGCCTGGTGTGTTATCTAGGTAGAGGGTAGCGGGCCAGGGGTGGTATGGTCAAGATGATCAGGGCTACAGGGGCCGACGTCGAGCCCGTCGCCAGCGTGAATCGCCAGCCAGATCGTCGGGCCATCGTGGCTGGTCCACTCGACACGATGGCGACACCCGGCCGGCAGCAACAGCCAATCGCCTGCGGTCAACTCGACGAGCGTCTCACGCCCCTCGATCCGCAGACGGGCTGCCCCACGCACGATCAGCACCCACTCGTCCCAGTCCTGATCATACCACTGGCCCTCGGCGGTGATCTGACCGTGTGAGACGATCCGCTCGACCCGCAGGCCCGGCCGACGCCACAGGGAAAGAAACTCCTCCG
>CAYYJM010000039.1:18098-19737 GCA_964471755.1 uncultured Alcaligenaceae bacterium | reverse complement strand
AGATGGCGGAACAGATTGCCGGTCAGGTTCATGGCACCTCCGCGAGCTTCGCCAGGATCGCCGTGGCGATGATGGCGATGTCATCGACCAGCCGGCCGATGGCGTCGGCCAGTTTCCACTGCTCGACCTTGCTTGCCGACAGCGCCCCGTGGACCGTGGCGTTTCGCAGCGCCTTGGCCAGGCAGAGCCCCTCGACCCAGTCGATCATCGGCCGACGTTCGACGAGCCAGCGAGCGGTGATCTTCGCGTCGCCAAAGTCGAGACCGAGGAAGTCGAGCAGGTCGTCCTGAGCGTCGGCCGTAAACCAGTCTTCCAGGAGCGATTCTCTGTGCTGGGGCACCTCCAGCGGCAGGTATTCCGGCAGAGCGCATCCACTCAGGAGGGTGCGGAAATGCTCGGCTCCGATGCCGCCCCGGCCCTTCTGACTGAGCAGGGCCTTGGTGAGCGTCTCCATGCCGCTGAAGGCCAGGACGAGCCGCCACTGCTCGCCACGCCGTCGGTCGGTGGCGCTGCGCCGGTCGAGTGTGCCGCCGACGGTGGGGTCTTCCCAGTGAAGGGCGGCCTGGAGCAGTGGTACGGCCCGATACAGGGCGGAAGTCACCTTCTTGATGGCGGCCGGCTCGGCGGCGTGCGTGGTCGAGAACCGATGCAGTCGTTGTTGAATGGCCAGACAGGCTGCCTCGTGTTCGAGGCTCTCGTGCGCCTTGCGCAGGGCGTCGAGTTGGCGGCACCAGGTCGCCCAGGCCGCCAGGGGTTTCGGGGCTGGAGCGGTCGGGGATGTCTCGCAGGGATTGGCCGGGTCACTCATGGCTTCCTCCCATCCGCGGAGGGTATCCACACCGTTCCTGGAATGGTGGTGATTATACCCGATGAGCGGGTCGCGTCTCCATGCCGGTAGTTCATTGCCCTCCGAGACGCCCGGCGGTAGCATGGCGGCCATCACCCGGAGGATTCTGCCATGCGTTCGCGTCTCGTCGCACTCACGCTCCTGGCCCTGGTTGGCTTTCCCTTCGCCGCTGGTGCGGACAAAAAGGATGCCCGGCCTCATCTCGTCATCGTCTCGGCCGAGGACGAATACCGGACGGAGGAGAGTTTGCCCGTCTTCGCGAAGAATCATCTGGAAAAACAGTTCCGCGTCACGCTCGTTCTCGGCGATCCGAAGGACCGTACACACCTGCGGGGACTCGATGCGCTTGACACGGCCGACGCGATCCTTCTGAGCGTTCGGCGTCGGCCGCTTGTCGAGGCGGACCTCGCCCGGATTCGCAAGTTCATCGCTTCCGGCAAGCCGGTCATCGCCATCCGCACCAGCAGTCACGCCTTCGCCGTCCGGCCCGGCGAGAAGGTTCCGCCCGGCTGTGCCCAGTGGCCCGAGTTCGACCGCGACATCCTAGGCGGCAACTACCAGGGGCACTATCCCGCAGCGACGAAGACGACCGTGCAGGTGGTGCCCGAGGCGGCGAAACATCCGGTCGTCAAGGGCGTCCGCACCGACGCCTTCCCGGTCGAGACGTCGCTCTACAAGACGTCGCCGGTGGCAAAAGGTGCGACGGTGTTGCTGCGTGGCGTCGTCGAGGGAAAGCCGGCCGAGCCGGTCGCCTGGGTCCGCGAGCGGGCCGGTGGCGGCAAGGTGTTCTAC
>CAYYJM010000039.1:0-18088 GCA_964471755.1 uncultured Alcaligenaceae bacterium | reverse complement strand
GCGGCGTGAGCGATTTCAAGAACCCGGCCGTGGCGACCCTTCTGGCCAACGGCGTCCGCTGGGCGGTCGGAGTGGCCGAGTAGTCGCCACAGACCAACGACGGCGGATCGTCCATTCGATACCCCCTGGTTTTCTCGCGGGAATCGAGGTAGGGTAAGGGCGTTGCCCCCTGGCATCCCACCGAACCTGCTTCCTGCCGAGAGCGCATTCATGCCGATCCTCCGCACGCCACAACTACTGGCCTGGGCCGTCATCATGGTCCTGGCCGTGATGCCGAGTCTCTCGTTCGGCCAGGGCAAGAGACGCCACGAACAGATGAACTATGGCCCGTTCATCACCGCGACGCTGGAGATTCCCGGAGCCACGAAGGTGAACAAGGGCGTCGCCATTCACCTCGGCGGCGAGCCGGGAGGGGCCATCTGTTTCGACCTCGATCTGCTCCGCTACGGTGCCGGCTGGACCGATGGCTTCCTCAATCTGCGCGGCACGCCGTACGATGGAGCCCACGGCCCGAGTCCGTCCGTGCAGGGTAAGGTCGTCTGGAAGACGCAGGGCGGCCCCGGCTGGGCGAACCCGGAGAGCGGCGACTGGAAGGATCCGCGGCAGGAACCTTACGGCCCGCTGCCACGCTCGTGGGCGAAGTTCGTCGGGCTCTACCTGCACGGTGACAATGTCCTGCTCCGCTACGACGTCGGCGATGCGGGTCTTCTCGAAATGCCCACCTACGCAGTCCACGATGGTCGGCCCGTCTTCACCCGGACGATCAACCTCGCCGCTGGCACCCGGAGCCTGGTTCACGTCCTGGCGGAGGTGCCCGGCAAACCGAAGAAGGTCGGCACGGGCTCCCTGGTCGGTCTGGGTGAGGGCTCGCTGACGATCGCCGGCCTCGTCAACGCTCCCGAGGGGGCGAGCCTGGACGTTGACGGCAACAAGCTCCTGCTCCGGCTCGCGCCGCGGAAGACGCCGGCACAGTTCCGCGTGAATCTGACCACCGGCACCGCCGAGGACATTACCAACGGCAAGCTCGCCCGTCTGACCGGCACGACGACCGACAAGCTCGACCTGGAACCGCTGACGAAGGGCGGCCCGGCGCGCTGGACGGAGACGGTCACGACGCAGGGCAAACTCGGCCCCGGCGACGGGGCCTACGTTGTCGATACGCTCACCGTCCCGGAGGCCAATCCGTACAAGGCGTGGATGCGCTTCGGCGGCATGGACTTCTTCAAGGACGGCCGAGCCGCCCTCAGCACCTGGAGCGGCGATGTCTGGATCGTCAGCGGCATCGATGCGAAGCTGGAGAAGCTCACCTGGAAGCGGTACGCCACCGGTTTGTTCCAGCCGTTGGGTTTGAAGATCGTCGGCGACAAGGTGTACACCCTGGGCCGTGAGGGGATCGTCTGCCTGCACGACCTCAACTGCGATGGCGAGGCGGACTACTACGAGAACTTCAACAACGACGTCCACACAACGCCCGGATTCCATGAGTTCGCGTTCGATCTGCAAACCGACGCGGAGGGGAATTTCTACTACTCCAAGGCGGGACCGGTTCGTGGTGGCGGACGTGGCTTCGAGTACATCGCCGAGCATTCCGGCTGCATCATGAAGGTGAGCCCGGATGGGATGAAGACGACGATCGTCGCCACCGGGATGCGCGCACCCAATGGCATTGGCATCGGCCCGAAGGGTGAGATCACCAGCGGGGACAACGAGGGTACCTGGATGCCGATGTGTCGGATCAATTACTGGTCGAAGCCCGGCGGCTTCGGCGGCTGCGTGGACACGTCGCATCGCGATCCGAAACCACCGTGGTACGACGATCCGATCTGCTGGCTTCCCAAGAGCGTTGACAACTCCAACGGCGGTCAGGTCTGGGTGACGAGCGACAGGTGGGGCCCGCTCAAAGGCGAGTTGCTGCACACGTCGTACGGCACCTGCTCGCTCTACCATGTGCTGCGCGATCCGGGCGAACGAGCGCAGGGCGGCGTCGTGCGGTTTCCGCTCAACTTTCTGTCCGGCATCTGTCGGCCGCGATTCAATCCGATCGATGGCCAGCTCTACCTCGCCGGCCTGCGCGGCTGGCAGTCGAGCGCGGCCAAGGATGCCTGCTTCCAGCGGGTTCGCTTCACGGGCAAACCCCTTCACACCGTCGTCGGCTTGAAGGTGGTCAAGGACGGCCTCGAACTGACATTCAGCGAACCGCTCGATCGGAGCGTGGCCGGGAATGCGAAGTACTTCACGGCGAAGGAGTGGAACTACCTCTGGACCAGCGAGTATGGGTCGCGAGAATACCTGGCCGATAGTCCCGACTTCGACAAGCGGGTGAAGGAGTACAACCAACTTCGCGCGAGAGGAGCCAGGGGCGATAAGATCGCCGAGATCTATCGACTGTTCAAACCGGGCAAGGACACCGTTCAGATCGCCAGCGTGACCGTGTCGGAGGACGGCAAGACCGTCAAACTCGGCATCCCGGATCTGAAGCGAGTCATGCAGATGGAAATCAAGATGAAGCTGAAGGCGGCCGACGGGGCACCGGTTGACGTGACGATTTACAATACGATCAACGCCGTTCCCGGAAAGTGAGTTTCCGCGACTGAGCCTGCAACGCGAGCCAGGGAACGAACTCCCTCACTCGCGACGCGGGCTCTCCGATTCCAACGAGATTTCTCATGCACCTGCGTTTCCTCCTGCCGATCGTCGCCCTGTTCGCCGTGCTGTCACTTCTGCCGGTCACCGCCCGTCAGCAAGACGACGAGAATCAACCGGGCTTTCGCCTCACCCTCGCCAACGGGACAGCGAAGGATACAACGATCGCTCGACTCGTCGCCCTGTACGTTCCAGCGGGGACCCGGCCGTCGCCGTTCGTGCCGGCCGGGGCGTTCCGGGCGACCTGGCAGGGCGATCTTCAGTTCGAGTTGCCCGAGGAGTTGACCTTCTCGGCCGAGGGGCGCGGCAAGCTCCTCGTCAAGCTCAAGAATCAGGTGTTGCTCGACCTGTCCGGCGAGGACTTCTCGAAAACTCCGGGCAAGAAGATCGAGGTGCCCGGTGAGCCGACACCGCTGACGGTCGAATATGAGGCTCCGGCGACGGGCGACGCGACCCTCCGATTGTCCTGGAAGGGAGAGAATTTCGTGCGTGAGCCGGTTGCTTTCACCTTCGCCCGGCACGCCGCCACGCAGGAGGAGCAGACCGGTGCGAAGATCCGCGAAGGCCGTGCCCTGACAGCCCATCTGCACTGCGTGAAGTGCCACGCCCTCAAGGACACGGCGATGCCCGAGTTCGCGTCCGACGCCCCGAGGCTGGCGAAGGTCGGCGGTCGGGTGAACGAGCGCTGGCTGGCTCACTGGATCCAGAATCCCCATGCGCTTCGACCGCAGGCAGCCATGCCACAACTGCTCGCGGCATCGACAAACGGCCCAGGGCCGGAAGCACGCGATCTTGCCGCCTACCTCGTCACGCTCGGTGCCGGTCCGGAGCGGGAGGAACCGGCCGCCGAGGAGGCGGTCAACCAGGGGGCCCGTCTGTTCGCTCATCTCGGCTGCGTGGCGTGCCACCTGATGCCGAGTAAGGAGGAACTGACGGACACGGATTTCGACCGCCTACCACTGCGGTACGTCGCCGCGAAGTGGAAGCCGGCTGCCCTGCGTGCGTTTCTGCGTGAACCGACCGCTCACTACCAGTGGATTCGCATGCCAAACTTCGGCCTGAGCGTCGCCGAGGCGAACCACCTCGCCGCCTTTCTGCTGAAGACCTCGCAGACGAAGGTGAGCGATGCTCCCTACGCGAAGGGCGACGCCGCTCGCGGCAAAGAACTGCTCGCCAGCAAGGGCTGCCTGTCTTGCCATGCCGTGGGCGATGATAAGAAGCTGTCACCTGTCATCGCTCCGACGCTCGCCGAGTTGAAGAAACTCGATGCCGGCTGTCTGGGTGCGGAGGTCAAGGCCGGCGGCAAAGCGCCTGCGTACGCCCTGTCACCACCTCAGCGCGAGGCCCTGCGAGCGGTCCTGGCCGACGGCTCAACACTGCTCCGACACGACTCGCCGATCGACCTGGCGGAGCGGACGATGGTTCGTCTGCGCTGTGCTGCCTGTCACCAGCGCGACGGCCGGGAGGACGCCTGGTCCCGACTGCGCGACGAGAGCGATTCGCTCCTGTTCCAGTTCCCCGGCAACGACCCGGAGAAGGACCCGATCGGTCAGCCGTACCCAGCCGTGCAGCAGCGGCCGCCGCTGACCTGGACGGGCGAGAAACTTCGCCCCGAGTGGCTGACGGCATTCCTGACCGGCAAGATCGCGTACAAGCCACGGCCTTACCTGCGAGCCCGCATGCCGCATTTCACCGGGCCGATGGACCAGGTCGCCACGGGCCTCGTTCTCCAGCATGGCCGCCCGCCGAAGAGTCCGCCACAGCCGCCGGTGGACGCGAAGTCGGCTGCGGTCGGCCGGGAACTGTGCGCCCGCAAGAACTGGGGCTGTGTCGCGTGCCACAACGTCGGCAAGTCGGTGGCTGAGGCCGCGTTCGAGGCTCCCGGCATCAACTTCCAGTACGTCCGCGATCGGCTGACGCGCGACTACTACGAACGCTGGGTCTACAGTCCGCTCCGTGTCGAGCCGGGCACGAAGATGCCGGCCGTGTTCCAGCCGGGCAAGAAGAGTCTGCTCGATCAGTTCTTCGACGGCGACAGCGAGAAGCAGGTCGAGGCGATCTGGCAATATCTGCGACAGGGCGACACGATCCAGTATCCACCCGAATAGAACGATGAACGATGAATCCGGCCGGTCGTTCATCGTTTCAGGAAGGTTCGCAGGGCAGTGTTGAACTCGGTCGGCGTCTCCAGGTTCGGCAGGTGGCCGGCGCGCGGGATGACAACGAGCTGTCCCTTGAGGGTGGCGGCCAGGCTTTCGCCCACGCTCGGCGGCGTCAACTGATCCTCGGCTCCGTAGAGGAGCAGGGTCGGCACGATGATGCCAGGCAGTGCGGGCCGGGCGTCGGCCCGATCTCGCAGCGCCTCCAGGCCGGCGACGACGCCCTCGGGCGACTGGGTCTGTGCGAGTCGGCGGACCTGCTCGACCACGTCCGGGCGATCGCGTCGCGTGGTTTCGCCCAGCAGACGCGGCAGCATGGCCTCGATGAGCGGCTCCAGCCCTTTCTCACGCACCAGGGCGATGTTCCGATCACGTCCGGCCCGAGCGGTGTCGTCGTCCGGCTCGGCTCGCGTGTCGATCAGCACGAGACCGGCCAGTTCTCGGGCGAACTGCCGGGCGAAGGCCAGGGCGACGTAACCGCCCATGCTCACGCCACCGACGACGAGCGGAGCCCGCGGATCACGCCCGGCCAGGGCCTGCTCGACCGATCGAGCCATGCCGTCGATCGTCGAGGGCGACAGGGGCGCGGTGCCGCCGAATCCGGGCAGATTCGGCGTGACCACGTCGGCGACATCGGCCAGGGCCGCCCGCTGACCGGCGAACATCTCGGCCGATAGCGGAAAGGCGTGCAGCAGGCACAGGGTCGGTCTCATGGCGCGGTCCTCCTCATCGCCCGAGGATATCGCCCACAGACCGGCGTCGCAACTGCTCAGTTCTGGCTCACTTCCGGCGTCACCCCTGCCGTCACATCCGGCGTCACCTCCATCGGATCGAACCAGCGGTAGAGGGCCGGCAGCACGAACAGGGTCAGCAGGGTGGAGGAGACCAGGCCGCCAATGACCACGGTCGCCAGCGGCCGCTGAACCTCAGCCCCGGAACTGTGCGAGAGGGCCATCGGCACGAAGCCGAGCATGGCGACCAGGGCCGTCATCAGCACCGGCCGGATTCGGATCAGCGCTCCCTCGAACGCCGCCTCGGCAGGGGCCAGGCCGCTCTTGCGCAGTTCGACAACGTATGTCAGCAGGACGACGCCATTGAGGACCGCCACCCCGAACAGGGCGATGAAACCGACCCCGGCCGAGATCGAGAACGGCAGACCCCGCAGCCACAATGCGAAGATGCCACCGGTCGCCGCCAGCGGCACGTTCAGGAAGATCAACGCCGCCAGACGCATCGAGTTGAACGACAGATGCAGCATGGCGAAGATCAGGAACAGAGCGATCGGAACGGCGATCAACAAACGCCCGCTCGCCTCTTGCAGGTTCTTGAACTGACCGCCCCATGTCAGCGAGTAGCCGGCTGGAAGCTTCACGCCGCGCTCGACCGCCCGCTGGGCGTCGGCGACGAACCCGGCCAGATCCCGACCGCGGACGTTGCACTGGATGATCGTCCGCCGGCGGATGGCGTCCCGGCTGATCTGGGCCGGGCCGTCTTCCATACGCAGGTCGGCGAGCTGATCGATCGGGATCTGTCGGCCCTGGCGGTCGGCGATCTTGATCTGCCGGATACGGTCGAGATCCTGACGCCAGTCCGGACCGAGCCGAACCTGGAGCGGGAAGCGCCGCTGTCCCTCGAACACCTGGCCCACCTCGCGTCCGCCGATCGCGGCCACGGCGTCCAGCACGTCGCGGGCATTGATCCCGTACCGGGCGATCTGGTTCCGCTGGATGACCACGCGCAGGAACGGCAGACCGCCGGTCTGCTCGGCCTGAACGTCCGCCGCTCCGGGCACGCCGTTCAGCACCCGGACGATCTCTTCTCCCTTCTCCTGAAGCAGTTTCAGATCGTCACCGTACAGGCTGATGCCGATGTCGGATTTCACGCCAGCGACCAGCTCGGCGACGCGCAGCTCGATCGGCTGCGAGAAGCTGTACACGTTCGCCGGCACCTCGTCCTCCAGCGCCGTCTCGATCGCCGTGACCAGTTCGTCCTTGGTGTGAAACCGCCACGTCTCCGGCGGCTTGAGTGTCACCATGATGTCCGTCAGGTTGACCATCATGGGGTCATTGGCGATCTCTGGCCGACCGGTCTTGCAGATGACCGACTCGACCTCCGGGAACTTCAGCAAACACTTCTCGATCTGGGTGGTCATCGCCACAGACGTTTCCAGCGCGACGCTCGGCAGGCGGACGGCCTGGATGGCGATCGAGCCCTCGTCGAGCTTCGGGATGAAAACCGCCCCGAGCGTGGCGGCCAGCACGATGCTAACCAGGAAGGCTCCCCCGGTGCTGGCGAGGATGATTCGCGGCCGATCGATCACCGCACGCAGGGCCGGCTGGTAAATCGACTTCACCCAGCGGACCAGGAACGGTTCGTGTTCGCTGACACTGCGCAGGAAGATCGACGCCAGAACCGGCATCAGTGTCAGAGCCAGCGCCAGCGAGGTCAACAGGGCGAAGATGACCGTCAAGGCCATCGGCTTGAACATCTTCCCTTCCAGGCCGCGCAGCGTCAGGATCGGCAGGTAGACGAGCAGGATGATGCCGACGCCGAACAGGACCGGCCGGGCCACCTCCTTGCACGCATCCCGGACGACCTCGACCGGAGCGCGATCGACCTTGTGTTCGTGCCGATGCTCGGCCACCCGGCGGACGACGTTCTCGATCAGAACGACCGAGCCATCGACGATCAGACCGAAGTCCATCGCGCCGAGGCTCATCAGGTTGCCGGACAGGTTGGCGTAGACCATGCCGACGAACGCTCCGAGCATGGACAGCGGCACGGCCAGCGCGACGATCAGGCCGGCCCGGAAGCTGCCGAGCAGGACGAGCAGAACGATGATGACCAGGGCCCCACCCTCGATCAGGTTCTTCGTCAGCGTGTGGACCGTTTTCTGGACCAGTTCGGTGCGGTCGTAGAACGCCTCGACCATGATCCCTTCGGGGAGGGTTTTCTCGATCTCGGCCATCTTCTCCGTGACGCGCTGGACGACGACGCGGGAGTTCTCCCCGGCCAGGAGCATGACGATGCCGATGACCCCCTCGCCCCGACCGTCGCGCGTCACGGCTCCCTGGCGAATGACCGGAGCGAAGCGTACGTCGGCGACCTGATGCAGATAGACCGGCGTGCCCCCCCGCCGCGAGTCGAGAACGATGTTGCGCACGTCGTCCAGCGACGCGATGAGCCCCTCGCCGCGAACGATGCGCTGCTCCTGGGAGTGGAGGATCAGGTAGCCGCCGCCCTCGTTGGCGTTGTTTGCCCGCAGCGCGTCGAACACCTGCGAGAGGGCGATGCCGTGATCGAGCAGGCGGTTGGGATCGATCTGGACCTCGTAGGCCCGGAGTTCGCCGCCGGTCACGTTCACCTCGATCACTCCGGGCACGCTCCGGAGCTGGTAGGCGATCTGCCAGTCGAGAACCTCACGGAGCTGCATGAGCGTGTGGCGGTGCCCCGGCTTCGAGCGTACCTCGAACTGATAGATCTCGCCCAGGCCGGTGGCGATCGGCCCCATCTCCGGAGCGGGGATGCCGGTCGGGATGTTCTGGCGAGCCGACTGCAGCCGCTCGCCGACCTGCTGGCGCGCCCAGTAGATGTCGGTGCCCTCCTCGAACACGACCGTGACGACCGACAGGCCGAACTGCGACACGGAGCGGATCTCCTCGACGCGCGGGATGCCGCTCATGGCCGTCTCGACCGGGAAGGTGATGAACTGCTCGGTCTCCTCGGGGCCGAGGGCCGGGGCGGTCGTCATGACCTGGACCTGAACGTTTGTCACGTCCGGGACGGCGTCCACCGGCAGAAGCGTCATCGCCCAGAAGCCGGCCACGACGAGCAGCAGGCTGGCCAGGATGACGACGAAGCGGTTGTCCAGGGCCAGATCGATCAGCTTGCCGACCACGGTTCGTCTCCGAGAGCAGGGTGGGTGGCGAGGTCAATCCCCAGCCATCTGGTCCTTGAACAGTTCCGATTTCAGGACGAAGCCGCCCGCGACGACGACCGGTTGGCCCGGTTGCAAACCGCGAGCGACCTCGGCAACGCCGCCCGAAGTCCGAGCGATCGTCACGTCCACGCGCCGGAAGGCGTCCCCCTCCTCATGGACGAAGACGAAGGGCTGGGCCCCGTCGCGCTGGATCGCTGTCTCCGGAACCTGGATCGCCATCGCACCGGCCTGCTCCAACTCGACCTCGACGAAGACTCCCGGTTTGAGGTCTCGCCCCGGATTCGCGACCGTCGCCGTCAGCGGCACGGTGCGGGTTTGCTCATCGACCACGTCGCCGGTGTAGAAGACCACGCCTTGTCGATCCGTCCCCGCTCCGTCGGCCGTCCGGAAGCGAATCTTGCCCCCGGCCAGACCGTGGATCAGGGCGAGGTCCTTCTGCGGGATGTCGGCCCGCAGCCAGAGCGTGGACAGGTCGGCCAGGCGGAACATCTGGAGATCCGGGCCGACACGCTCGGCCAGGACAGCGTGCTGCTCGACGATCGTTCCGTCGAACGGGGCCCGGATCGAGTAGAGCGAGACGGCCGCCCCCTCGGCGACCGGATCAAGGGCATTGACCTCGCGGGCGGTGTAGCCGAGCATGAGCAGGCGGGCTCGAGCGAGGGCCTCAGCAGTCTGGGCGTCGCGCACCCCCGCCTCGCTGGTGCGAACCTGCTGCTTCGCCTGGAAGGCGACCTCCTCGCACAGGGCCCGGAAGGCGGCCCCGGCGACCTCGTATTCCGACCGGGTCCGGATCAGGTTCGTCTTTGGCAGTACGGCCTGAAGGCTCGGCTGGCTTACCGTCTGGAACTTCGTTCGGGCCTGGACCCAGCGGCTATACGTCGTGACGAGTTGCTGGCGTAGGTCGCCGATGGGGCGATTCTTGAAGCCATTCTCCAGGTCAGTCAGGGGCGTTCCGGCGGTCATCGCTGCGACCAGTTCGCCGGCATTCCGGCTGGTCTGTTGCGTCCAGGCGTGGCGTGCCTCCGCGGTCGCCGACGCCAGTCGGGCCCTGGCCAGTTCGAGCTTGACCTGGCCGACCTCGCGCGAGTCGATCACTGCGAGAACGTCGCCGGCCCGGACATCCTGGCCCAGGCGAACCTTGACCTCGCGGATGACCCCTTCCGCCAGCGGGGCGAGATGGGCCATGCGCGTCTCGTTCAGCGTTAGCCGACCGGTTCGTTGGAGGTGTTCCGTGAATGGGGCGTAGCCGGCGGACGCGATGCGGATGCCCGCCACCGGCCACCTGGCCTCCGGCATCCGCACGATGCCTTTTTCCCCCTTCGCTTCGGGGGTCTCGGTCGGTGTCTCGGCCGCGTGAGCCGGCGGAACCGCGCCGCCGGTCCAGCGCAGGCCGGCGTAACCGAGTATCGCCCCGGCACCGATCAGGGCCAGGGAGAGGGCCAGCCGCCTGGCCCCGGTCAGGACGCGCAGAAGCGCGTCCCGGATCGCTGTCATGTTCATGGGTTCATGGCCCTTCCCGCCGCCTGGACGGCGTCTGGTCTGGTCCTGGTCTGGAGGAATGCGAGCGGAAGTTGTGGTCGAACGCCGGCTCCGTCACGAGACGCGAGGACGCCGCCGATTCGATGCAAGAACGAAGGGGCTGGTAGGGATCAGATGAGGGCCACGCCGGAGCGTTCACGCCGGGCCGTGTCACACAGAACGGAGAGCCAGGGCGGACAGCATCGTCGGGCCAGCTCTGAGCCGGGCGCGAGAGAAGCCGAAGGCTCCAGGTCAGCCAATGGGGCAGGGGTGCGAGCCGATTCGACTGAAGCGAATGGCTCCGGGGCGGCCTCGACGACGGCCGTCTCGACCGTGCCGAGGAGCAGGTGGGCCTCCGTGGTGGCGTCCCGGGGCAGCGGTGCCCCGGTCGAGAGATCGCCGCCGTAGAACTCGATGCCGAGGACGACATGGTGGTAATGCCGACACTCGCCGCCCTTCGAGGCGGAACCGGCGAGGCCGTAGAGGTGGCAGAAGCCGAACCCATGGGCGTGCGGCACCTGACCGCGAGCATGGCCATGCTCGACCGTGATCGAGGCCGATCCGGTCAAGAGAGAGAGGCACACCAGGAGATTCAGAGAAGGTGCGATCCGTAGGGATGACATCGGAACGGTTTCGCATTGAGGGTGGGGTTCACGGCCACCAATACACTCATTCTACCTCATGCTCCGAGTATCTGCAAGAGGCGGGTTTGCGGCCTTCGCCCGGATGTGGGCCCTGCCCCGATCACAGTTGCTGCGGATCATGCGTTCGCGGCAGATCGTCCCGGCTTTGCAGGCCGAACAGGGCGAGGAACTTTCCCGTGGTGCGATAGACCACGCCGGGCGTCTCGCCGGTTTGCCGTTCCAGAGCGACCAGGCCCAGACGGACCAGTTGCCGCAGGGGACCGCTCGAATCGGCCCCGCGGACGGCGTCGATCTCCTCGCGTGTCAGCGGTTCCTTGTAGGCGACGATGGCCAGGGTGTCGAGTACCGGCGGCATCAGGCGTGTCTCGCGCGTGCCGCCGTGCAGTCGTTGCAGCACCTCGCGATATCGGGCCTGCAAGACCAGGGCATGGCCTCCCTCGACCGCCGCGATCCGATAGGGGCGGCCCTGATGACGATAGGTCCGGTTCAGTTCCTCGAGCAGTTCCAGGTAGTGTTCGGCGGTCAGGCCGCGAATCACCTCGGCCGCTCGTTCGGCCGTCAGTGGTGCGCCTCCCACGAAGAGCAACGCCTCGATCAGGCGTGGCAAGGGCGGTGGCGTCTCGTCGGTCGTCACTGGAGCCGCAGTTGGACGACGCTCGGCCTCGGCCGGTGCCTCCTCGGGAACCGGCTCGATCTCGGGCGGAAGATCGACCGTCCACCGGGGCAGAGAACCATCCTGGGGATCGGGAGGAATCACGGCGTTGGCGGGCTCACAGTGTGGGGCAGGAAAAAGACGCCAGTTATGAATGTGGCGATCCAGAGAATGCCGAAGAGAACGGCGAAGATCAAGTGCAACCGTCGGCGGTGCGTCAGGCCGGTAAAGAGCATCACGGGCATCAGGATCGCCGCCGGGATGGCGAAGCAGAGGTGCAGACGCAGAGTCGCCAGCAGTTCGGCATTGCCGTGGATGTAATCGAAGATCCGACCATCGACGAGACGGATAAGGATCTCGAATACGACCAGGGCGAGCATCGTCAGAACGAAGAAGGCAAGATTGATCCGACCATGCAGCCGGACCCGGCCACGAGCCAGGGCGACCAGGGAGGCGGCCAGCAGGACGGAAACGGCCGTGATGGTGATCTTCAGAGCAAGGATGACATTCGGTCCGGATAGCACGCGAAATCCTTTCTGCAATTTTTCGTGGTAATCGCTTGTGTATGAGAAACGCAAAAGGTAGTATCCTGAAATCGTTCGCGATCTCGCATCTGTGCGCAGCGTTCCACTCCCCCGTTGGAATCGGGATGTGGTGCGCCTATTCATTCATCTACGCACAAATGTTCGACCGATTCCGAAGATCTCTTCGCTGGTGCTAATTGAGTAGGAGGCAGAGATGGTTCGTGGGTTCAGGTCTTTGACGCGGGTTCTGGTCCTGGGGTTCCTGCTTTTTCTTCTCGGCTGTAGCGGTGGAGGCGGTAGCGATACGCTCCATCCGGTGAAGGGGCGGGTGCTTCTCGACAAGAAGCCGATCACGGTCAAGGAAGGGCAAACGGCCCTGGTCGAATACCACCCCGACAAGGACGGCGGCAGCTCGGTGCCCGTCACCCCACGCGCCACGGTGAACGCGGACGGATCCTACGAACTGACGACGGATGGCAAACCCGGCGCTCCTGCCGGCAAGTATCTCGTCACCGTCGTCTACCAGGCCGGGCCCAAGGCCGGAGCCAAGGACGCCGACCTGTACGCCGTCCCGAAATCTCTGATCAACCCGAACTTCAACAATGTCGGCGGAACATTCCTCAAACGAGAGGTCAAGGCCAACGCTCCCAGTGGTGAGTACGACTTGCCGGTCACGAAGTAGATCCGTGTTCGTTCCGCGTGCCAGCGGTTACTTTCTTTCTTCTTTACTCTTTTCGGAGGCAATTCATGCATCGATCCCCGGTTCGGATGGCATTCACGCTGATTGAGTTGCTCGTCGTCATCGCCATCATCGCCATCCTCATTGGCCTGCTGCTGCCTGCGGTCCAGAAGGTCCGCGAGGCTGCCGCACGCTCGCAGTGCCAGAACAACCTCAAGCAACTGGGCATCGCCGTTCACAGCTTCCACGATACCAACAGCAAATTCCCGTACAACGGCGACGACATCCGTAGTTCGGGATGCTGCTACTCCTCGGGCTACACGCAGTGGAGTTGGATCGCCCGCATGCTGCCGCATTTTGAGCAGGAGAACTACTACCGTCAGCTGGGTGTTGGTACGAACACTCCGATTTCGAGCAACCTGAGTCAGTTGAATTTGCCGATCAAGACTCTCCGGTGCCCCTCCGACGAAACCCCGGCCATTCGCACCAACGTGGCCAATTTCCCCGGTGGCACCCAGGTCGGCTCGACCAGCTACAAGGGTGTCTCGGGCGCGAACTGGGCCTGGGGTAGCTACCCGTACACCCCGCCGGGCTGGCCAGGTGGTAACAACGGTCTGGATTACGGCAACGGCATCTTCTTCCGGTCCGATTTCAAGTATCCCAAGACGATGACGGCCATCCGTGACGGCACCAGCAACACTCTGCTGGTCGGCGAGGACATCGGCAACCTGAACATCCACAACGGCTGGCCCTACTCCAACACGTCCACCGGCACCTGCGCCATCCCGCTCAACAACGCTCTGCGATCGGGCCAACCGGGCTACAACAACGCCGGAGATTGGCCGAACGTCTATTCGTTCCGCAGTTACCACACCAGCGGAGCGAATTTTGCCGTCGCTGACGGTTCGGTCAAGTATGTCAGCGAGACGATCTCGCTCCAGACCTATCGCAACGCCGCGTCGTACTCCGGCGGTGAACCGCTCGGAAATGACTGGTAACCCAACCGGGCCAAAAGCGCTCGGCGGTTGATCCTCGTCAGCCACTCTCGAAGAGCCGACGGTCCCCCGTCGGCTCGCTTCCATTCCCATCGGCTTCTTCCATCAATACCTGAAGGCGGGAATGAGAATAAATGAAGTCTGTGCCCCTTGCAATCATTTTCTTCTCGATTTTCTCAGAATCTGAATCCCGCGCCGGATCCCTTGCTGGGTGATTGCCTTGCGAATTCTTGTGTTCGTCAGCGACGTCGGCTCCGGGATATGAGGATTTCTGAAAAATTATCTTGTGACGGTCGGCAAATCAGAGTACACTCTCCTCAATTGCTCATCATTCTGCGGCGAACGTGCCGGATTCTTAAGACTCGACAGTGACGACGCCATCCGGCAGCTGCGGAAGATCCGTTTACTTCTCATCCTCTCCGAAGGTGGCGAGGCGATCATGTCGTGCATGTTCCGAAATTCACTTCGGTTCTTCGGGCTGATTCTGTTGGCCCTCGTGGTCGGATGCGGCGCAGGGGGCTCAGCGCTCTATCCGGTCAAGGGGCGGGTACTTCTGCAAGGCAAACCGATCAAGGTCAAGCAGAATGAGACCGCCTTCGTCGAGTTTCATCCCGATGTCGCGGCCGGCAACCAGGCAAAGACCATCTCCAACGGTGTCGTGGACGCCAACGGGAATTATGAGATGAAGACCGGCGAATCGAGCGGCGTTCCCGCCGGTTCGTGGCTCATCACCGTCACCTATCAGGTCGCCGCTGATGCCAACGCCAAGGATGCGGACCTGTACGTCGAACCCAGGTCTCTGATCGACATCAAGTACGACAGTGCGGAAACCACGCCTCTGAAACGTGAGGTAAAAAGCGGCGGGGCCGGCGATTTCGACCTGACCGTGACGAAATGACGAAGCGAATCCAGGCAAGTAGCGTCTTTGTTCCATCCTGTCCTTGTGGGAGTTTCTCATGAATCGACCGCGTCAACGGCTGGCATTCACGCTGATCGAACTGCTCGTCGTCATCGCCATCATCGCCATTCTCATCGGCCTGTTGCTGCCAGCGGTCCAGAAGGTCCGCGAGGCCGCCGCTCGCTCGCAGTGCCAGAACAACCTCAAACAACTGGCCCTGGCTGTTCACAGCTTTCACGACGCCAACGCCCGCTTCCCCTATAGCGGCGACGAGGTTCACCGCTCCGGTTGCTGCTGGAGCCAGAGCCGCTCGCACTGGAGCTGGATCGCCCGGGCGATGGCCCATTTCGAGCAGGACAATTATCAGCGCCAGCTCGGCGTCCTGACGAACACCAATCTGACCACCACGATCCTGCGCCGGTTGAACCTGCCGATCAAGACCCTGAAGTGCCCCAGCGACGAGACGCCGGCCATCCGCCAAACCAGTGCATCCACCCGGATTCCTGGTCCATCGGTCGGGGTCGCGAATCATCCGGGCGGCTACATGGTCGGTTCGACCAGCTACAAGGGCGTCTCGGGAAGCCAGTGGATCTACGGGAGCTACTCCTACCGCCCCATGGGTAGCTCGCCCAACGGTCTGGACGTTTCTAACGGTATCTTCTACCGTTCGGACTACAATCGTCCGCTGGCGATGGCCCACATCCGTGACGGCACCAGCAACACGCTCATGGTCGGCGAGGATGTCGGTGCCATGAACTTCCACAACGCCTGGTACTACTCCAACGGGGCCAACGGCACCTGTGCCATCCCGCTCAACAACGCCATGAGGCCGGGCCAGCGGGGCTACAACAACGCGCAGGATTGGCCCAACGTGTACTCGTTCCGCAGCTACCACACCGGTGGGGCCAACTTCGCCCTGGCCGATGGCTCGGTCCGCTTCGTCAGCGAGACGATCGCTCTGAGCATCTACCGCAATGCGGCCTCCTACGCCGGCAGCGAGGTTCTCGCCAACGGCTGGTAAACGATCCCGACTCTCCGTTCCTGCTTCCCTGGTCGTGATGGGCTTCGATGCGCATCACGACCAGGCTCCTTTTGGGCCCCCACTCCGCCGGGTTCTGCTCTGCCCCTCGACCGGGTGCTATGCTTTCTCTGTCCGGCCGGGCCGATGATTCGCAGCAGGCCCCGCCACGGAGAAACCGACCGTATGAGCGATGCCACCGTCGTCCCGACTCCCGATCCGAAGCCGAAACCGGTTCCGCGACCCCGCACCCTGGCGGAGCGACTCCACCTTCTCGGCCTGGTGTTCCTCTTCCTCATCGCCGGCTTCTGGATGTTTCAGTGGCTGAACCTGCCACGTTACGATGGGGCCACGCTGGCGACCTGGCGTGAACGTCTGCTCGGGCCGGACCCGGGCCTGCGCCGGAAGGCCATCGAAGCTCTCGCGTTCCTGCCGACGACTGACGAGACGACCATCGCCCGCCTCGCCGAACTGACCGTGCAGGAGGAAGATGCCACCACCCGCGCCGCCGCCCTGGCGACCCTCGCCGGCCTCTTGAATTCGCCCCGGGCCAGGGCGGCCAACCTGGCCGAGAGAACCCGCGACCAACTGCTCGACCGCGCTCGTACCGATCCCGAATCGGCCCACCGGGTTCATGCCACGGAAGCCCTGGTTCGACTCGTTCCGCCGACCGTGATCGAGACTCGATCCCGCCTGCTGGCTCTGCTGATCGACCAGCTCGAAACGGCGGCCGACAGCGATCGCCGATCTCTGCTGCGGTTGCTCGAGTCGTTCGATGTCCTGCCGGCGGAAGCAGAGGCTCCGCTGCTGACAGCCTGGCGTCAGGGGACAGGCGAATCCCGCCAGCGAGCGGTTCGTGGCCTGACCGCGATCCCGTCTCTCTCGCTGGCCGCGCTACCGGCCCTGCTGGAACACCTGGCGATGCCGGACCTCACTCTTCGCATTCTGCCGCACCTGAAGCGACTCGGCTCGCCGGTTGTCCCGGCCCTGGTCCGCCTCCTGGAACCGGGCGATCGCCGTGCATTCATCGCGCGGGAGGCGCTGGTGCAGATCGGCCCGGCCGCGCTTCCGGAACTGCGGCGTGCCTGGCAACAGACCACGCCGCCGCGTCCGCTGGTGGCTCTGACGCTGGCCGGCCTCGGCCCGAAGGGGATGGCCATTCTCTTGCCCGATCTGACCAGTCCCGACCCGATCCGGGCGGAGACGGTTCGGGAAACCTTCCTCGGTATCGGCTCCACGGCCCGGCCCTTCCTGATGGCGAATCCGAATAACTCGAATCCGGCCCTGCACGGCGAGGTAGCCGAACTGCTGGCCCGTCTTTCGACCACCGCCCGCGATCGCTCCAAGTGAGGGACCATGAGCAATTTCCGCACGGCCGTGACCGATCTGATCATCACCGCGGTGGCGGCCAGTTCCGATCTGGACGAGGTTCACGCCTGCTCGCAGGCAGTCCTGGCCGAGTTGCCGGATGCTTCCGAGGACGACCTCCGACCGACTCTGCGTCGGCTGGCCGACACGATCGCCGTGGCACCACTGCCTGGTGCGGGCGTCCTCGCTCTGACGGCGGCCGCTCTTGTTGAGGCGGGCGGTCCACCGGGGATCGTGTTGAAGGATCTGCTCGAACGTCTGGAGGAGGTTCTGGAGTCGGCCGCGATTTTCGTTCGGGCCTGTGGCGATGCCATCGAGCAGAACCACGAGCAGGCGGCCCGCACGCATCCGCGCGAGGCCCTGGCCTGGATTGCCATCGAACTGATGAGCCTGGCGACGCTGTCTCTGCTGGAGCGTGATCCCGAAAACCGACAACGAGCCAGCGAGCGGCCCCAATTGCGGACTCGTTTGTTGCCGCTGCGTCACGTTCATGAGCGGTCGGCCCGGCTGCTGGCACTGCTGGACGCCGGCGAGCCGCCTCCGTCCGGGGCCTGAGGGCGAAGGCTTTCGATTCCACGGCCTACGCCTCGCAGGCGACCTGGAGTATCGCGAACGGGTTACTTGCGTCAAGAGCGTGGGTATCCGATTGTTGAGCTAACCCGCTGGCGCGGGAGATAACACGGCCCGCCTTCAGCCTACCTGATCTGCTCTTGCGCTTCCGCCTCGGCTCGGCTATGCCCTTCCGGTGTTGCTTTTCCCGCACACCGGAGGACGGCCATGACTCCACTTCGTCAACGCTTCATCGACGAACTCCGCCGCCGAAACCGCTCGCCACGCACCATCGAAACCTACACCCGCGTCGTCGCTCGCATCGCTCGTCATTTCAACTCCTCCCCGGAGTTACTCACCCCCGACCAGATCCGCGACTACCAACTGCAGATCATCGATCGCGTCGGGAGAAGATGGCGTTGTGCCGTCGGCTGCTGTGGCCGCAGGTGGCGTTGCGAACGCTAAGGCCAGCGGCCGCGCCGGTAGAGGAGTCGGCGTGCC
>CAYYJM010000038.1:17265-32339 GCA_964471755.1 uncultured Alcaligenaceae bacterium | reverse complement strand
CGTCCCTCGGTAACTGGAGATTCCGATGCGAAAACGCAAGTGTCCGGAGCCGGAATGCTACCGCGGCACCTTCTGGAACGACCAGGGGGAAGAACAGATTTGCCCACGCTGCGGTGGGGCTGGCCTGGTCAATGATCTGGAAGCCGAACTCGCCCGGTTCAAAGACGCGGCGAACATCGCGGCCGCCGAAGGGTTTTTGAAGGCCCTTCGCGAGAACCCCTTCGACGAGGACCTCCACCTGGTCTTCGCCGACTGGCTCGAAGAACGTGGCGAGGATGATGAGGCGTCTTATCACCGGACCTGGACACCGGAACGCCAGCAGGCTGAGGACTTCCTGGACGACTACGCCGCCCAGTGCTGGATCAGCCAGGAGGAACTGATCCAGGCCGGGCACGATTACCTCGACAAGGGAAACAGTTTCTGCATCGGTGTGGATACACCCGGCGTGGTGTTCCAGAACCATGAGGACTTCTGGCGACACTTCGAGACTCTCACCGGCCGATCCGTGCCAGTCGAGCAGAGAGTGGTGTTCATCCGCTGTGCCTGTTGAGGCCGGCCCTTGCTCGCGCCGCGGGCTCCTACTCCTCCGTCAACCGCTTCCGCCGCAGGACGTGGTGGTAGTGCTGCGCGAACCGGTGGGCCTCGTCGCGTACCGATTGCAGCAGCCGCAGGGCCGCCGAGTGTCGGCTCAGACGCAACGGCTCCTCCTGACCCGGAACGTAGATTTCCTCCTCGCGCTTGGCCAGCGAGATCAGACACGGCACCATCACGCCCATCGCTTCCAGCGCCTCGCGGGCAGCGTTCAACTGGCCCAGACCGCCGTCGATCATCAGGATGTCCGGCACCGGCAAGGCGTCCTCGCTCTCCTCACGCGGCCGGAAACGACGCGACACGACCTCGCGGATCGACGCGAAATCGTCGATGCCCGCGACCGTGCGTACCTTGTAGCGGCGGTAGTGCGGCTTGAACGGCACACCATCGATGAAGTAGACCAGCGATGCGACCGTGTCCTCGCCCTGGAGGTGGGCGATGTCCACGCCTTCGATCGTGCGAGGTGTGCTGCTCAGGCCGAGGACCTTGCGCAGGCCGGCCAGGCCCTTGCGCGGATCGATCGGAAAGACATGCGGCTGGGCGTCCTTGCGCACGTCGCCCCGGTCGCCGAGTTTCTGCAGGGCCTGGATGTCGTCGCGAATCCGGGCCGCCTTCTCGAACAGCATCGCCGCGCTGGCCTGCTGCATCTCCTGCTCCATCTCCCGGATCAGCTTCGCCTTCTTGCCCTCCAGGACGAGCCGGAGCTTGCGGATCTGCTTGCGATAGTCCTCCTTCGTTATCCGCAGATTGCACGGCGCGGTGCATTGCCGGATGCTGTGCAGGAGGCACGGCCGGAACCAGCGCCACTTTGGATCTTCCGAGTGAATGTCCAGGCCGCAGGTGCGGAACTGGAACAGACGCTGCAAGACGTGCATCGCCGCTCGCAGCGACTTGGCACTGGTGAAGGGACCATATAGCCGGACTCCCCGGCGGCGTGGCGTCCGCGTGAACTCGACGCGTGGGAACTCCTCGCGGATGCGGATCTGTAGATACGGAAACGACTTGCTGTCCTTCAGCTCGACGTTGAAACGCGGCTGGATGTCCTTGACGAGGCGAGCCTCCATCAGAATGGCGTCCACCTCGGAGTCGGCCAGGACGTAAACCACGTCGGCGATGAGCGGCACCAGGTCGCGGGTGCGGTGATCCTCGGCGGCCGCCTTCGTAAAGTAATGGCCCGCTCGACTGCGCAGGTTCTTGGCCTTGCCGACGTAGATGACGAGGCCCTGAGCGTCCTTCATCAGGTAGACGCCTGGCGTCGTCGGGAATTTCTGGACCTTCTCGGCCGGCGACTCGGTGATCGGTTCGGACATGCGTGCCTCGCTCGCTGGGAACCAGAGGGCCATCCGTTATTGTAACAGGCCCAGCGTCGATTCGTGACGGTTTTGCTGAACGACACGACGACGATCGGTCGATCTGGAGGTGAGACGCTCGTCATTTCGCTGCCGGTTTGCCGGCGGGTTTCTGGAAGACCGCCGGCAAGCCGGCGGCTAGATGTGCCGATGAACTTACGGTCGGGTTACCAACTGGAGCAGTGCCTGGGCGGCGGCCCGATGACGGTCGTCTTCGCCGCCCGCGAGGAGACCACCGGACGGCCCGTTGCCCTGAAGATGGTCCGCCCAACCTGGGACGATCACGACATCGCCCAGCGCCTGCTGCGCAGAGAAGTCCGTGCCGGTCTGCGCGTCCGGCATCCGCACCTCGTTCACGTCGAGAAGGGCTATCTCGACGATCCGCTGCCGTTCCTGGTCATGGAACGGCTCCACGGTGAATCGTTACGCGATCGGCTGCGGCGCGCGTATCGCCTGGAAATCTCCGATGCGGTCTGGATCGTCCGGCAGACGGCGGAGGCCCTGGCGGCACTGCACCAGGCCGGCTATCTCCATGGGGACGTGAAGCCGGAAAACCTCTGCCTGACGGGAGATGGGACCGTTGTCCTGCTCGATCTCGGCTTCGCTCATCGCCCCGGCGAGAACGACCGCCTCTTCGAGCAGGGTTATCTGCTCGGCACCGCTCACTACCTCGCCCCGGAATTGTGTGGTCCTGAACCGCAGGACTGCCTGGCCAGCGATCAGTTCGCTCTCGGCGTGCTGCTGTTCGAGTTGCTGACCGGCGAATGGCCCTATCCGCACGGCACTCTGGAAGAGGTTCTCGCCCGCCATCACGACGAGCCACCGACCGACATCCGTTCGCTCCGGTCGCTGCCGGGCCGACTGGCGCGCCTGGTGGAGCGTCTGCTGGCCCGGGAACCCGACGAGCGGCCCACCGCTCGGTCGGTCGTGTCGATGCTGATCGCTCTGGAGATCGAACTGCTCGGTCGGCGTGCCGCGTGATCGGCCGTCGGCTCACACCTTGGCCGGTGGCCCCGCCGGAGATAATTCCCGCTCCTCCGACGCAGTCTCACCCGTCTTGCGCCGCCAGGCCAGGAGGAGTTCGACCATCATCGGGATCACCGAGACGAAGATGATCGCCAGGACCACCATCTCGAAGTGGCGCTTGACCCAGTCGATGTTGCCGAACCAGAACCCGGCCATCGTGCAGGTGAGAACCCAGAGGACCGCCCCCAGCACGTTGTACACGGCGAATCGACCGTACGTCATCTTGCCGATGCCGGCGACGAACGGCGCGAACGTCCGGACGATCGGCACGAAGCGAGCGATGATGATCGTCTTGGCTCCGTACCGCTCGTAAAACTCCTGGGCCCGCTGGAGGTAGGCGACGTTGAACAGCCAGGAACTCTTCGAGCGGAAGACGGCCGGCCCCACCCGGGCTCCGATGGCGTAATTGACGGCGTCGCCAAGGACCGCAGCTGCCGTGAGCAGGATGAGCAGACCCGGCAGACTCAAATGGGCCGACGGCAGCGCCGTCAACGCGCCGAGAGCGAACAGGAGCGAGTCGCCCGGCAAGAACGGCGTGACGATCAGGCCCGTCTCGGCGAAGATGATCAGAAACATCAGCGCGTAGAACCACGGCCCCAGGTCGCCGGCGAGATGATTGAGGTTCTCACCGAGGTTCCGAACCCATTCCAGCAGGAGCCAAAGCCATTCCATCGAGCCACCCTCCGGGCGTTCGTGACCGGGACTCAGGGCCCGGCCGCGTGGGCAAGCATACTGTCGCCCGCTCCGGGAGGAAAGTCCAGGTTCCGCCCGGCCATCCGAGGCGAATCGATTCTTGTGGCAACGATCGAATGGCAATCCGAAAATCATGAGCTACGATTGATCGATCCTGGCTGCGGGATTCCGGAGCGAGCGGAAGGCTCCGGAGCGCTCTTCCGTCCCAGAGGGACCGGGACTGAGGGCGGTTCGCGGCCGGGTACTTGCTGCGATTGCACCTGCCACCAGCGGACTCCGCCTCTTGCCCGGGGCCGATCCGTGAGCGGACGGAGTTCCTCTTCATGCCCGAGTCCCTGAACCTGTTCCTCGTCGAGGATGATGACGATGTTGCGTTACTCATCCGCAAGAACCTCGAACGGGTTCACCATCAGGTCGTTCGCTGTCGGACGGGAGCCGACGCGCTGATCGTCCTGCATCAGCGCTGTTTCGATCTGATCCTTCTCGATCAGTTTCTGCCCGATCTGTCCGGCCTCGACCTACTCCAGCGGCTCGAACAGGATGGCAGTGCCCCTCCCATCCTGATGCTCACGGCTCGGGGAGACGAGCCGCTCGCCGCTCGCGCCCTGCGCGCGGGCGTCCTCGACTATCTCGTCAAGGACGAGGACCTCGGCTTCCTCGTCGAACTGCCCAAGCGGGTACAGGAGTCGGTCACCCGTCATCGTCTGGAACAGATGAACCGACTCCTGGTGCAGTCGCTCGAATCGGCCAGCGATGGCATCCTGCTCGTCGATCGGCAGTGCCTGATCCGGAACGTGAACCAGGCCCTGCTCAGTCTGACCGGCTACGATCGTGGCGAACTCCTGGGCCAGTGTCCCCGGTTGATTCTTGGCGACCTTCCCGGCGGCAACGTCTCGCCGTTCGAGCCGATCGGGCCGGGCTGGCAAGGCGAGCATACCGTCCGCCGCAAGGATGGCTCCCGGGTGCAGACCTCGCTGTCGATCTCGCGGATCGAGGATCGGCAGGGCAATCCGACTCACTACGTCGGCATCCTGCGCGACGTCACCGAGACGAAGAAGCTGGAACGGCAACTGTTGCAGGCTCAGAAGATGCAGAGCATCGGCACCCTGGCCGGCGGCATCGCTCACGAGTTCAACAATCTCCTGGCCGGCATCAACGGCTACGCCGCGCTCGCTCTGCGGGAAGATCAGGTCGAGCCAGCCGTTCGACAGTTCCTCGAAAACGTCGTCGCCCTGTCCGAGCGCGGAGCCCTGCTCACGCGTCAGTTACTGGCCTTCGCCCGCAAGCCCGCCCTGAGTTGGCGGCGGACTCCGGTCCTCGACGTGGTCCAGGCGACGGTCGATCTGGTTCGGCGGACACTGCATCGACACGTTGTCCTCGACGTGGCCGCGCTCGAGCCGGCCGGGCCGATGCTGGTCGAGGCTGACGCCAACCAGTTGCAGCAGGCCCTGGTCAATCTCGTCCTGAACGCTCGGGATGCGATCCGCGAGCGTGAGCGGACGTTCGCCACCTCGCCCGGTGAGTCCGATCGGTCAACCGTCACCGTCCGCGTTGGCCCGGCCCGGTTCAGTCTGGAACGGATTGGCTTTCCCCAGAACGTGCCGCCGGGCGACTACGTCCGGATGCAGGTCGTCGATGCCGGGTGCGGCATGACGCCGGAGGTGCTACTCCAGGCGGTCGATCCCTTCTTCACGACCAAGGAGGTGGGCCAGGGGACCGGCCTGGGACTGTCGGTCGTCTTCGGCATCATCCAGGCCCATCAGGGATTCTTGCAGATCGAATCGATTCCGGGCCAGGGCTCGACCGTCTCGGTCTACCTGCCGCGTGCCGCCGAGATGATCGAGCCCAGCCAGAGCCTGGCCGAGCGGCCCGAGAGTGAACCGCGTCGCGCACCGACGCCCCTGGGCATTCTCGTCGTCGATGACGAGGAGGCGGTTCTCGACATCATGCGGCGCTATCTGGAGATAGCGGGCCATCATGTGCAAACGGCGGGCAGTGGCCGGGCGGCCCTCGATCTGCTCGCCCTGGGTCGGACGTTCGACCTGGTCATCCTCGATCGGATGATTCCGACCGAGGATGCCGGGCTGACCCTGGAGGAGTTTCGCCGACGGGCTCCCGGCGTGCCCGTCATCCTCTGCACCGGGCTGCCCGAGGCGGAACCGCAACTGCTCCAGAATTCCACGGTCACCCTGGTGCGCAAGCCGTTCCGGATGACCGACCTGCTGGAAGGCGTGCAGCACGCGATGGAGCCACAGGGATGACCGGCCGGTTTACCGGTCGCCCGCTTCCTTGCCCTCGCGCAGTTCGAGCATCGCCTTGCCGAAGGCCCGGCCGATGCCGATCATCGTCTTGCCGCTGCCGAGGTAGTGGAACGGATAGTCGCTGCCGACCTTGTTCCAGGCTTCCGCGTTCTGCTTCCAGCCCTTCTTGAAGATCGCGTCGGCCTCGGTATCCCAGAAGACGTCCGTGGCGACGACGGCGACGTTGCCCTTGAACTCGGCCAGGTCACCCACCGCCGCCTGGGCCTTCCGGAACCGTCTGGCGTTGTCGCTGACTTCCTTGCCGCCGACGCCCATCTCGCCGACGACGATCGGCAGCTTCGGCGTCTTCAGATCCTTGCGAACGTCGTTGATCAGGTGCTTCAGGTTGGACGTGTACTCGGCCGTGGCGTCGGCGTTGATCATGTCGTTCCAGCCCTGGAACCAGACGAAGCCGGCCAGCTCGTAGCCCTGTCCGGCATACTCCGGGAAGTGCGTCTTGAGGTTGGCCAGCGTCTCCTTCACCTCGTCGAGCATCGCGCGATAGGACGCTCCGTAGGACTTCTTGACGTCTTCCAGCGTCGCCTTCGGGTTCCGTTTTTGCAGGTCGGTGAGTTGCTTCTCGAGGACCTCGGCCGGAGGCAGTCCGGCACTCGGCGACCGGAAATCGCGAACGAGGCTCCGGCCACCCCAGGCCGTCTTGATGAGCAGCACCGGCCCGGTGTAGTGTTCACCGACGACGGCCCCGAAGCCGAGTTCCGGCCCGATGCACTTCGGCGAACCGTAGCCGACGGTCAGCTTCCCCTTGCGATCGAGAAACTTGATCCAGACGTCGTCCCGTTCGAGCCACTTGCCGTCCTTGCGGAAGGGAGCGTACAGGGCGCGGGTGGCCGGTTGCTCCGCCTGATAGTCGAGCAGCGATACCTTCGCCTTGCCTTCCATGTTCGACTGGCCGGCGAGGATGAAGACCTGGACTGGCGGAGCGGCCGCTCGCACCGTGACGGGGAGGAGCAGCAAGGTCGTGAGCGTGAGGAGTTTGTTCATCGTCGGTCCTGATAGGTGGGTTCATGTCGTCGGCGGAAACCGGAACTTACGATACCCCGGCGACAGCGCGAAACGAAAGGTTTTCTTCCCCCGGCGAGCGGCGCGGCGTGAGCCCGCTGTTTCATCCTTTCCCACCTCATGGCTTCTCGAACGGCAGCTTCCCCGGCCCCCGCGGTCGGGGTTTGCCGTACCCTCCCACCTTGTCGTAGACGCGGACGTGATCGACGACCATCTCGACGGGGAAGGCCGTCGTCTTATCCGGGTTGCCGAGAAAGCGACCGCCGACGGCGACGTTCATGACCAGATAGAACGGCTGATCGAACGGCGCGGGCCAGGGATTCAGGTCGGCCTCGGTCTTCGGAACGACACCCTTGCCCCCCTCGACCTTGCTGGCGCTCCACCAGTGCGATTGCGTGGCATGGACCTTGCCGTCCACCGACCAGCGCATCTCGCCCGGCTCCCACTCCAGGGCGTAGACGTGGAAGTCGGCGATCGATCCACCACGGGGAAAGACGAAGTCTCGACTCGACGAGGCATTCGCCGGCCAGCGGGAACCGAAATGGAGCGTGCCGAGAACCTTCGTCGGTTCCTGACCGCGAGCCTCGACGATGTCGATCTCGCCCGAGGAGGCCCAGGTGCCGTATTTGTCGTCCTGGGGCAGCATCCACAGGGCCGGCCAGACTCCCTTGCCGGTCGGCAACTTCGCCCGGAACTCGAACTTGCCGTACTTCTTCGCGAACAGTTCGCTCCCGTCGCGTTTGCGGCTCTTGATCCGGGCTGACGTGTAGCCGCAGCCGTGCAGCGACTCCTTGACGGCGCGGAGGTGCAGCATCCCGTCCTTGACGAAGGCGTTCTCCGGTTCGCGGGTGTAGTACTGCAGCTCGTCGTTGCCCCAGCCGGAGATCCAGGTGTGGCCGTCGTAGCTGTAGAAGCCGTTGCCCAGGTCGAAGTCCCACTTCGTCCGGTCAATCTCCTTGCCGTCGAACTCATCGCTCCAGACGAGCTTCCACTCGGCCGGCTTCGGCTCGTCGGCCTGGTAGACCAGGGCAGGACTGACCCCGGCGACAACGGCGATCATCACCACGGCTCGAAACGTCCGAACACCAACCATGTCCATCCCTCTCGAATGGTCCGGCGAGCAGCGCTCTACTTGCACAGGGTCAACCAGCCGCGGCCCGAGCGGCCCGGCAGGGCGTCCGCCTCGCGCGGACCGCACGAACCCACCTCGTAGCCGAAGGGGCGGGGACCATCACTCTGCTCGGCCGCTTTCAGGAACGGGTCGAGGATCTCCCACGCTCGTTCAATCTCATCGGAACGCATGAACAGCGACGCATCGCCGGTGATCGCGTCGTGCAGCAGACGCTCATACGCCTCCGGAACGGCGTCCGGGCCGAACGCCGACTGGTAGTGGAACTGCATGTTCACCGGCTGAAGCTCCGTCCGATCCTTGTCCGGCACCTTGGCCTGGAAGTTGAGGTAGATCGCCTCGTCCGGCTGGATCGTCAGCGACAGGCGGTTGCACTGGAGTACGCTGTTGGTCGGGAGCGAGAACATCAGGTGCGGCGGACAGTGGAACTGAATCGTGATCTCGCTCAGACGCCGGTCCAGCGCCTTGCCCGAGCGGAGGTAGAACGGCACGCCGCGCCAGCGCCAGTTCTCGATTCGCAGCTCGATCGCGGCATACGTCGGCGTTCGCGAATCCGGGGCGACGCCCTTCTCGTTGAGGTAGCCGTCGTACTGACCCAGAACCATCGCCTGGCGGGCCTGCTCCGGTGTCAGGATCGGCACCGCCTCCAGGACCTTGAGCTTCTCGTTCCGCAGTGGCTCGGCGGCGAACTTCGCGCAAGACTCCATCGTCACGAACGTCAGCAGTTGCAGAAGGTGATTCTGGAACATGTCGCGCAGGACGCCCGATTTGTCGTAGTAGTCACCGCGATCGCCGACCGGAACCGTCTCGCCCACCGTGATCTGCACGTGTTCGATGAAGTTGTGGTTCCACAACGGCTCGAAGAGCGTGTTGGCGAACCGGAAGACCAGGACGTTCTGAACCGTCTCCTTGCCGAGGTAGTGATCGATGCGGAAAAGCTGATCCTCGCGGTAGTTCTGGCGCAGGATCTGGTTCAGTTCACGGGCGCTGGCCAGGTCGTGGCCGAAGGGTTTTTCGATGACCAGACGATCCCAGCCGCCGGTGGGCGAACCGCGCCGCTGGATCAGGCCGGCGAGTTGCCGTGACACCTCGGGATAGAGCTGCGGGGCCAGCGACAGATAGAATAGACGACGGGCCGGTGCGTCTCGCTCATGTTCGGCCAGCCAGGCTTGCAGGCCGGCCAGGCCCTCGGCCTTGCTGGCATCGCCCGGTATATAGTGGATGCGCTGAGCGAAGGCGGCCCACTCGTCGGCGTTCCAGCGGTGGTTGGCGTAGTGCCGGGCTCCCTCGACGAGACGATCGCGGAAGGCGTCGTCACTGAGCGGCGAGCGGGCCAGGCCGATGATCCGGGCCTCGGGGGGCAGCCGATTCTTGCGGGCGAGCTGGAACAGGCACGGGATCAGTTTGCGGGAGGTCAGGTCGCCCGAGGCACCGCAGATCACGATCGTCAAGGGAGCGTTGCTCATGGAATGCGTCTTGCCTCCGGGGTGTCGGCGATGGGAACCGGCACCACCACTATATGGTCCCGGCCTTCCGGGGGCCACCCCATGAACCGTCTGCCGCCGGTCTGGCTGCTGGGGCTCGTCGCGGTTGGTCTGCTCGTCACGGCGACCGGATTCCTCCTCTATCCCGGCCATGCGCTGCTCCGGCCGGTCGCTGTCGGGGCGGGCGAACAGGAGATCGCCTGGCTCTACCCGGCCACGCCGCCGGCCAGCTGGAACCGCTTCATCATGGCCCTGGCCCGTGCCGAGAAGGAACTTGCCGTCATCGTGCCGGGCCTGCGCGTGCGCATCGATGGCCGGACCTTCCCGGAGGAGTCGGCCGCCATCCCCGAGGCCGCCCTGGAATGGCCCGATGGCCGACGCCTCATCCTGCGCTGGTACAAGATCACCAGCGAGCAGAACGTCGCCCACTGGCTCGACGCCCTGCTGCGCCGCGATCCGCCACCCATCGCCCTGCTCGGCGGCTCGACCAGCGATGCCGCCTATCGGGTCCTGAACACGCTGCGGGACCAGATGTCCACGCTCCCGCCCGAGCGCTGGCCGCTCATGCTCCTGACGAGCGGCACCGCCGATCGCTGGACGCCCAGTCCCAACGACCGACCGGCGACCGCCGTCGATCTGCTGGATCTCTACCCGGAGCGGACCTTTCGCTTCTGTTTCTCCAACGCCCAGATGGCCCGGGCGACCTGCGATTTCATCTGGTCGCAGCCCGATCTACGGCCCGACAGCGATCCGGCCTACCTGATCCACTGGCTCGACGACGCCTACTCGCGCGACCTGGTCGAGGGCTATCTCGGAGCCTTGCAGAACATCGCCATCCGGGCCACGCTGGAGGATCAGACCTGGGCCCTGGGTTGCGCCCTGGCCGGTGGACCTGGCCCCTTTCCGGGCGGCGTGCTGCCGCTGCATCGCATGGGCAGCCAGGGGAGCAACTTTCGCCTCGCCGTGCCGCATTCGCGGCAACTCATCGACTCCAGCGTCGGGACCTTCACCCTGGCCAACCGTTTCGAGGTCGAGGTGAGCCGGTATCTGCTGCTGGACCTGACCGCCCATCCGCATCAGCGTCGGCCCCTGCTCGCCGTCACCGGGCAGCTGCAATCCTGTCGGCGATTCCTGCGAGAGATCGTCCGCTCCGATCCGGCTCGTGGACGACGGCTCGTTGTCACCACGGGCGATGCCGTCACCTTCACGACGCTCTACCGTGATCGCCGGACGCACTGGCCGATCCAGGATCTGCCCTTCGCGCTGGTCGCGTTCGCGCATCAGAACCCGATCGACCGGAACGCCGGCTTTCCGATCGACGGGACCGCTTCGCCCACGGAAACGACCGGCACCGATGACCTGCTCCTGATGAAGGACGTCATCCTCGCTCTTGGCCTGGCCTTCCGTGATCGGCCTGGAGAACTTATCCCGGAAACCCTCGCGGCCCGGCTGCACGGTCTGCGTTACCGAGACGGCGGCATCGTCGAGGGACCGGCGGGGCTGCCTTTCTTCGATGCGCGTGGTGGACGAACCAGCGGCACCGGCGAACACCTGCTCTACCTTCAGCCGCACTTCCAGGGCGAGCGTGTCCTGCCGGAGGCGACCCTGCGGGTCTATCACTGGAAAGGGCCGGCCTCCTGGCAGCCGGTCGGGCCGCCGCTGGAGGTCGTCTACGATCAACCGGAACCACTGGCTGGAGGCAGCCGATGACCCCCGCCGACCCGAGCCGATCGAGCCGACCTCGCTCCCGGTCCGGCGAGTTGCCGGTACTGCAACGCGGCGCACGGACGCTCGGTCTGCTCGCCATTCCGCTCGTTCTCTGGGGTCTGCTGGCCCTGGCCCTGATCCGCTGCGGCTCTGGCTCTATGGCCAGGAGGATTACGACCAGGCGGCCCTCAAGGAGTGGCTGGAAGAGGCTCGCGGCTCGGGCGAATCGCTGCCCGAGATGGTCCGCGTCTACCTCCATCGACTCGACGCCCTGGAGCAGTTGGCCGACACGGAGGAGAATCAGATCGCCCGCTTCAATGCTCGCCTGGCCCTGGCCGTCAAGCGGGAGGAGATCGCCGAGTACCTGCGCGTCCTCGGCCTGCCCGCCACCCGGATGTACACCGGCCAGTTGCCGCTGTTTCCGACGTTCTACCGCCTGGAGGTCCAGTTCCATCGACCGGCCACGGCCGGGCCGCTTCCGGACGGCGACGACTCCATCGCCTGGGATTCCGGCCTGCCGACGCATCCGAGCCAGTATCAGGTGCTGACGCTTGCGCTGCATCCCGAAGCGCGGGTCGTCGTCCATTATCAGCTGCACGCTTACAACAAGCGTCAGGCTCAGGAGCAGCAGCACCGTCAGCGGCTCTGGTGGCTCGCGCTGCTGACCCTGGCGGCGACCGGTCTCGGTGGTGGCTGGGCGTTCTTCCAGCATCGCCGTGACGTGCGCCGGGACGCCGATCAGCGTCAGGCCGAGGAGCAGGCGCGCGAGACGGAACGCCTGCTGCTCGAACAGCGTCTCGCCACTCAGGCCGCCGAGCAGAAGACCCTGGAGCTTCGATCGCAGCTCTACGCCAGCATCGGCATCATGGCCGGCTCGTACGCTCACAACATCAAGAACCTGCTCGTCCGGCCCAATGATCTGCTCAATCGCTGCCTGGAACACGGCGCACTCGCACCGGAGCAGGCCACCATGTTGCAGGAGGTTCGCCAGACCCTCGGCACGGTGACCGAACGGCTCGAACAGATCCTGACCACGGTGCGGCGGAACCCCGGCCAGATGCAGGCGACGCGGATCGACCTGAACCAGCTGGCCCGCGATCTGGAGCGTACCTGGCGTGACCTGGCTCATGATCGCTGGAAGATGGAGATCGTCCTGGACCTGGCACCGGAACCGCTCTGGATCGAGGGCGATCCGTCGCACCTGATGCAGGCCGTCGAGAATCTGCTGTTCAATGCCCGTGACGCGACCTACGAGATGCGTGGCCGACTGCGTGACGAGGCCCATCAACGGGCTGGCGAGGCTGCGGCGAACGACTCCCGGAAGCAGGCCCTGCTGGCGGCGGCCAGCTGGCGAGGCCGGGTCGTCCTACGGACCCGACGTCTGACCGATCACGTCCTTCTGGAGGTGCAGGACAACGGCCTGGGCATGACCGACGAGGTGCGTCGGCGCTGTCGCGAGCCGCACTTCAGCACGAAGCGTGACTCGGCCATCCACGCCGGCAACAGCACGGGCATGGGCCTGGGGCTGTCCTTCGTGACGACCATCCTCGAGCAGCACCAGGCGCACCTGGAGATCGATTCGGAGCCGCTGCACGGCGCGATCGTTCGGGCGGTCTTTCCGCCGGGATAGGAGACTGCGGGGCGCTCGGCCGTCCTCTCACTTCTCGATCCTGTCCGGGTCGGGCATCTTCTTCTCCGGCTTCGATTCGAGTTTGAGGTCGAGTGTCGCCGGCTTGTCAGCCGGCACCACGACCCGAAGCGGAGTCGTGTCCACGGCCTGGTACTTTGGATCGACCTTCGGCCCGCCCGGTTCTTCCGGAATGAACACCTTGTACGTTCCCGGTTTGAGGTCCTTGATCGTGAACGCACCGGTCTTGTCGGCCTGGGCGATGCCCGTGCCCAGGCCCGCGCCGACGACGACGATCTTGCTCCCGGCCAGCGGTTTGCCGTCCAGCGTCACCTTGCCACGGACCACGCCGAGCGCCTTCGCCACCACGCCCTTGACGCCGAAGTTGTAGATCACGGGAGACTCGTCGGTCACCTTGACCAGTAGCGGCGTCGTTCGCACGTCGAGGTACTTCGGCTCGATCTTCAGCGTGGACTTCGGGTCCTCCGCAAGGACGACCCGATACTCGCCCGGGGCGACCTTGTCGAGGTGGTACTTGCCCAGTTTGACCGGCGCGAAGTAGGTCTTCTCGTCCGGGCCGAACAGGTTGATCTTGCCGGCTGGCAGCAAGTCGCGATCGACCGAGACCAGGCCGCTGACGCTGCCGAACTTCGCGGGGGCGGCGACGGCCTTCTCCTTCACCGCTGTGCGAATCCGATCCATTGCCTCGCGCAGGACCCAGGCGCGTTTGTCCACGTCCTCGGTGCGCTCGGCCTCGATCAGAGCGCCGTCGATCTCCTTCTGCAACGTCGGCCGATGGAGCAGCAGCGGTTTCAGGGCCATCAACGCACCCTCGTAGAGGCGATGGCTCCCCTCGAAGTCGCCGCTGTTGTACAGGGGCACGCCGCGCAGCAGCACTTCCCGGAGGGTGGTCGCCACCATCTGATCGATGGTCTTCGCGTCGAGCCGTACTGGCTCACGTGGCTGGGCGGGCTCCTGTCCGGCGAGCTGATCCGGCAGGGCGGATACGAGCAAGATCATCAGCAGGGGTAGCAGCAGTCCAGTTCGCCAGCGCATCGGCGCACCTCCCGTTTTCGGCCGACTCGAGTCCGGGCATTCGCGCCTATTCATACCACACGGCGGGCTCCCTGTCAGCGGAGTCCTGAAGAGCTTGCATTGCGGGTCGCGAAAGTGTTACGATCCGCCTTCTCAGGATTCATCACCGACCCAAGGAGGGGGACCGTGGCCGATCGCTCGCAACAGCTCATCCTTACCGCTCTGAGCCAGTCGCTCGGGCAGGGTGAAGCCCTCCCCCTGCATGGTTCGCGCTCCCGGCCCGGTCTGTTTCCCAGCACCTCGGCCGGCAAGCAGGCCGCCGTCAAGTGCCATCAAGAAGGCTGGATCGCCGACGGCGACGACGGTTGCTGCATCACCGAGAAGGGCATGCGCTACCTCCTCAGCCAGGTCAGCCCTCGCCAGGTTCTGGAGGACCTTGTCCGCGCCCTGGAGGCCCGTCATGAGGAGGTCGATCGCCTCGTGGCGACGGCCCAGCGCATGCAGGCCAGTCTGGAAGGTCTGCGCGCGAACGCCGAGCGCGTTCTGTCTCATCTCGACAGTCCGCCCGAAACCGAGACGCCGATCCCCGCCCACCTGAATCGACTCTTCCAGCAATTCCGCCACCACGATCAGGCCCCGGTTGGCCCGGCGACCATGCCGACCCCGGCGGTTCAGCCGATCATCCTCGAAGCGCTCGCCGCCTGGCCGGCCGGAGCGAGCGAGGACTGCCCGCTGACGACGCTCTATCAGCAGGTCATCGCCCGTCTGCCCGGTACGACCATCGGCACCTTTCACGACGCGCTGCGTGACCTGGCTCGCCAGGATCGTCTGCTGTTGCAGCCGTGGACCGGCCCACTGCCCCTCCTTCCCGAGCCGTCGATCGCGTTGCTCGATGGCCATCAGATCGCCTACTACGCCAGCCAGCGCCGGCCGGCTTGAATCCAGACCAGGAGCCGCGATGACCACCACCACCGCCACTCGGACCTTGCCGGAACGCGCCCTGGAGACGCTCCGCCGCGTCGGCAATCCCTTCCGTAACTACTTCGCGCGCAACCCCGATGACGAGGTCTGCGCCCGTTACCACGTCCCGGAACTCTTCGCCCGGGAACGCGA
>CAYYJM010000038.1:3229-17255 GCA_964471755.1 uncultured Alcaligenaceae bacterium | reverse complement strand
GCTGCTCGGCGTCGTCGATCTCTACCGCTACAGCCCGAACATGCACTCCGAGGTCGTGCCCGTCCTCGGCAACAAGGGCTCCGGCAAGACGCACCTGCTGCACTCGATCAAGCACGGCCCCGACGGCGAGTGGCAACTCCTTGTCACTCCCGGCACCTACCAGCGTGACGTTGATTTCCTGGAGTATCTGCTCTTCCAGGTGATCGACACGCTCCTGGGTGGTGGCAAGCAGAAGAACACCCGACCGTTCGACTACATCGGCGAGCAGCTCATTCGCGGCCTGCTCGGCAACTGTCTGCGAGCGATGCCGGCCAACGAGCGGCTCGACCTCTTTCCGACGCCGGGCCTGGTTCGCTGGACGCGCGTCTTCGGTCTGGGCACCGGCCAGGCCAACGATCGCGCGCAGTGGCTCATCGATTCGCTGAATCGGCCGCTGCCGATGCCCTTCCAGCCGGGCGTCATTCGTCGCGGTCTGAAGGAAGTGCAGATCACGCCGCAGAAGGCCTACGAGACGCTCTGCCGGCACATCGAGAAGACCGAGGCCCACAACACGGCCGGCCTCATGCGTCGGGCCATCCTCGGCGGCTTCGCTCGCGCCGTCATCCTCGAGGACGAGGGCGACCTGGCCAGCTTCCTGACGTATGGCTTCGCCGAGCTGGAGTTCAACGTCCGGCCCTCGCGGCAGGATCTCGTTCTGGCCCTGTTCAAGACCCTGATGGGCGTGCTGAATCAGCTGCGCATCCCGGTCGTCGTCGCCTTCGACCAGCTGGAAGACCTGCTCCTGGCCCGGCGCAGCGACGACGCCCATCGCACGGCCGAGTCGTTCTTCGCCGGCATCGTCCAGGCCATGCACAACCTCGACGGCATTAGCTTCCTGATCTTCGCCGAGCGTGGCCTGTGGAACCGTTTCGTGCCGTCGCTGGACGGCTACATCCAGGATCGGCTCAACAACCCGATCCATCTGCCGCAGTTCGGCACGCTCCAGGCCCTGCGTCTGGAGGCTCCCGCGGCGGAACTCGTCCGTCGGGTCGTCGAGGCTCGCCTTCGGCCAGCCCTGGAACAGTTGCCCGATTTCGAGAACCTGCCGGCCACGTTCCCGTTCTCCGATGAGCAGGTCGAGCGCATCGCGAAGACCGAGCCGACGCTGCGCGACATGCTGCAACAGTTCCGCCATCTGTTCGACCGGATCGTCTACGAACAGAACGGCCATGAGGAGAAGCCGGCCGCCGCACCGGTGGTCAATCGCATCGCCGAGCAACCGCTGGCGGAAGCGACGCTGGAGTCGTTGCAGGATCTGCCGATGCCGGTGAAGTCGGTCGTCGTGGTCGAGTCGCCGACGACGCCGACGCAGCCGATGACGCCGACGCCGACGCCGACGATGGCACCCACACCGACGCCCGCCCCTGTGCCGGCTCCCGTCGCCGAGACGCCCCGGCCGAAGCCGTCGCTGGGCGATCTCTGGGATCAGGAGGTGCGCACGGCCCGCCGCAAGCTCGAACCGGAGGGAGCGCTCACCGGTGCGACGCGCGAATTGCAAGCCGGCCTCGGTCTGTTCCTGACGATCTGCCAGGAACACGGCATCAAGGTCGGTCCCTGGCGGCTGTCGCACGTCGTGCCGGAGTGGACCTTCGGCGATCATCCGACCTACGGAACGATGACGATCGCTCACTGGGTCTGTGGCACGGGACAGCCGTGGAAGGTCGGTCTGGGTCTGTTCCTGGGCCGTGGTCCGGCCAAGCCGCGCGACCTGAGTACCAAGCTGGCCGCGATGGAGGTCGAGCCGCCGATGGTCGATCACCTGATTCTGCTGCGGCCCGAGGACGATCTGGCCATGACCGGCAAGAGCAAGACGCTCTGGCAGGAGGCTGAGAAGCGCGGCTGGCACACCCGGATCGAACCGGTGGCGCTCGACTCGTTCGCGGTCCTCTACGGCTTCCCCCGGCTGATCGCCTGCCTCAAGGAGGCGCTGCCGGAGGGCCAGCCGCTGCCGAACCTGGCCGATCTCTTGCAGGACAAGTGCGAGAAGCTCCTGGAACAGGTCTGCATGCCGGTCCAGGGCTGAACCCGACTCGCCGAAGACAAAGCGAGGGCGAATTCCTACATTGAGAATTCGCCCTCGCTCCGTTGCCTCCGTGCCGAGTTGACCGATGACCGTACTTTCGCTCTCCACGCCGGACCTGGATCTGAGCGAAGCCCTGCGTTTCTGGTACGATCGCACCAACTACGAGCATCGCCAGGCTCTGCCCAATGACCTGAAGCTCGACCGCATGCGTCTGCTGCTCGCCCGCCTGGGCAATCCGCACCAGCGTCTGCGGCTCCTGCACGTCGCCGGCACCAAGGGCAAGGGCTCGACGTCGGCCATGCTGGCGTCCATCCTCCAGCAGGCCGGCTACCGCATCGGACTGTTCACCTCGCCCCATCTGCACGATGTGCGCGAGCGGTTCTGTGTGGATGGCCAGCCGATTACCTCGGCCGAGCTGGCCATCCTGCTCGACGAGATCCGGCAGGCGTGCGATGTCGTCCCCGATGCGACTTTCTTCGAGATCGCCACGGCTGTCGGGTTCCTGCACTTCGTCCGTCGTCGGGTCGATGCCGCCGTGCTGGAAGTCGGCCTGGGCGGCCGATTCGATTCGACCAACGTCTGCCTGCCGGAGGTAGCCCTGATCACGAGCATCAGTTTCGACCACACCCGCCAGCTCGGCAACACCCTGGCGGCGATCGCGTTCGAGAAGGCCGGCATCGTCAAGCGCGGTCGGCCCACGGTCAGCGGTGTGGTCGTTCCTGAAGCCCGCGCCGTCATCGAGCGGGTCTGTGCCGAGCGGGACTCGCGCCTGTTTGAGCTGGACCGCGATTTCCAGATCGACTTTCGGCCCGGTCAGGTCACGGCGACCGGGAGCGAGCCGGCTCACTTCAGCGTGCGGACTCCTCGGCGCAGCTGGACCGATCTGGAACTGAACCTGCTCGGTCGGCATCAGGCCGTGAACGCGGCGGTCGCGCTGACGGCCATCGAGGTTCTCCAGGGCCGGGGCTGGGCCATCCATGACACGGCGATTCGTCGCGGCCTGGCCCGGGTCGAATGGCCCGGCCGGCTGGAGATCCTGCGCCGCACGCCGCTACTCGTGGTCGATTGCGCCCACAACGTCGCCTCGGCTCAGGCCGTCGTGCAGGCCCTGGCCGAATCCTTTCCGCAGCCGTCGCCGACCAGCATGAACCCGGCTCGCGGCAGCACGGGCCGACGCTGGCTTCTGCTGGCCGTCAGCAATGACAAGGACGTGGCCGGCATCGTTCGCGTCCTCGCTCCGCACTTCCACGCCGTCGTCGTGACCCGCTATTCCGCCAACAACCGCGCCGTCGCCACGGACGAACTCGTCGCTCACTTCGCCAATCACGGCCATGCCGCCCTGGCCTGCGAGAGCGTGTCCGAGGCCTGGGAGGAACTCCATCGCCAGGCCGGGCCGGACGATCTGATCTGTGCCACCGGCTCGCACTTTCTCGTCGGCGAACTGCGGGCTCTGATCGGGTAGAACCGCTCCGCTCCGCAGACCTTCGCGCCAGGACGAATCGCACCGGCCGCGCAAGTTCACTTCACGCTGGCGTTCGCTCCAGGAGCGCGGTAACCTGACAGAGTGAGTCTGCCGCGCCAAATCGCCTCGGGGAGGAGCCATCATCATGAACCGGGTCTGCGGTTGCACCGTTCTGACGCTCGTTCTGCTCGCTGGTCTACCCCCTCGGCCGGTTGTCGCCCAGGCCGCGCCCGATCTGCTCGACCAGGCCCGGGCACGCCAGGAGATCGAGATCCAGCGAATCGAGCAGGCCGTCAAGGATGCCGACCGGACCGCCGGCCTGATCGGCCGTAACGATCCGGCCCAGGCCGTCCAGATCTTGAAGACCGCCCTGGCCACCGTCGAGGCATCTCCCGACGTGCCCGAGGCCAGGAAGGCGACCCTGAAGCGCAAACTGGAACTGAGCCTGCGCGCCTTCCAGGGCCGAATCGTCGATGCCAGCCGTCAGAATCCGGTCCTGCCGGCGATCGATGATGCTCGCCGACATCAGGAAATTCGGCAGCGTCAGGAGGCCGCCCAGATCGAGCGCTCCCTGGCGGAGATTCGTAGTCTGCGGGCCGCCGGTCGTACCTGGGACGCCCGGCAAATGCAGGACGATCTGCACCAGCGCTTTCCGAACACGCCTGCGGTTCAGGCTGGTGGCCTCATCGGCTCTCGCAACGATGCGCTGGCGGACAACCGTCGCTTCCAGGATCAGCGGCAGACTGGCTACCTCGGCGTTCAGCGCGAGATCGAGCGGGCAAACATTCCGGTCACTCGGGATTACAATCTCCCGGCGGACTGGGTCGAGAAGTCCAAGCGCCGTTCGCCGGCCATGCAGCTGACCAAGACCGAGCGGGCCATCCTGGAGGCGCTCAACAAGCCGATCTCGCCGAACTTCGACGGCCAGACCTTCGGCGAGGTGATCTCGTACCTGGAGAAGGTGATCGGTCAGCCGATCATCGTGCCACAGGGAGCCCTGACCGAGGCGCAGATCACCAGCGAAACGCCGGTTCGGCTCAAGGCCGAGCGCGTCACGGTCCGGACGGTGCTGAAGAAGGTTCTCGCCGAGGTGGGCCTGGCCTACATCATCAAGGACCAGACCATCCAGGTGACCACGCAGCGTGGAGCCCTGGAAACGCTCTCGACGCGAACGTACTACGTCGGCGACCTTGTCTCGGTCGTCAATGTCAACTGGGGTCCGTTCGTCAATCAGTTCCAGGCGGTCCAGAACATCTACCAGCTGATGAACATGATCGTGCAGACGATCGATCCCCTGAGCTGGCAGGCCAACGGCGGCCTGGGTCGGATCGCGTTCGATCCGATCTCGATGTCGATCGTCGTCCGACAGACGGCCGAGGTCCACATGATGCTCGGCATCGGCCTTCGATAAGCGGCACTCAGGCCGCCCGGATCGCCTCGACGGGCGGCGTCACTGGTTCTTCCTGTTGCAGGCCGCGGGCCAGACGATGGAGTCCTTCCTCCAGCCGTCCCTGGTCCGTGGCCAGGCTGATGCGGATGAACCCCTTGCCGCTGGGTCCGAACAGGTCGCCCGGCGTGACGGCGACCTTCTCTTCCTCGCGCAGACGCTTCGCCAGCAATCGGCCATCCTGACCCGCTTGCCAGACCGGCACCCAGAGAAACAGCCCGGCCGAGGGGCGGACGACCGGCAGGCCCAGCGATTCCAGCCGGGCACAGGCGAAGGCACATCGGCCGGCGATCTCTTCCCGATGCGGCTCGAACAAGTCCGGCGACGACCGCAACGCCGCGTGGGCCAGTAGCTGCGACAGGGTCGGCACGAACTGGAGCCGCGTGGCCGCCACGGCGGTGCAGGCCTGGATCAGGGGGCGAGGCCCGGCCAGCCAGCCGACCCGGGCCGCCGTCAACGCATGGCTCTTGCTCACGCTGCCGATCGTCAGGGTCCGCGTGCGGGCTTCCGGCAGCGTGGCGATGCTCACCGGCGTCGAGCCGTAGGTGAACCGCTGGAACGTCTCGTCGGAGAGGATCAGCGCGTTGGAACGTCGGGCCCACCAGGCGAGTTGTTCCAGGTCTTCCGGCCGAAACACGCCGCCAGCGGGGTTGCCAGGATCGACCAGAACGATGAGCGAGCAGCCAGGCAGCAGACGGGCGACGTCGTGCAGTCGGAAGCGCGTCCAGCCATTCTCGACCCAGGTCGGCAGCCAGCGCAGGCCGGCCCCACAACCGCGCAGGGCCAGCGGATACGCTGGCGAGGTCGGGTCGCACAGCAGCACCCTTCGACCACTCCGGACGAAAGTCTCGCAGACGAGCTGGATGGCTCCGAGTGCGCCGCTGGTGATGAAGATCTCCTCGGCCGGGTTGAAGGCGAGCCGGGAGCCGAGCAGGAGTTGCTCGGCCACGGCCAGACGCAGTTCGAGCAGACCCGGCAACGGAGGCAGTCCGCGACGGTTGGTCGGCAGTCGGGTCGTCCCGGTCGGCAGGAGATCGAATGTGGGAGCGCCAGCGGTGAGATCGACGACGTGCGGTGGTGGCGTCTCCATCTCGGCGGCGACCTGTTCGAGCAGATCGACCGGCACGCGCAGGGCCGTATCGCTCAGGTGACGCAGCACTTCCGGATGCCCCGCGAGATGCCGACGTACCCCGGGCAGGTAGTGCCCCAGGCCCAGGCGGACCAGGAACCGAGCAAGCATCGCGGGAAACGGCATGACGCACCCTCGTTGTACGACCCAAACCGACGCGCAGAGTGGCCGGTCTATCGAGGTGACAGATTGTAGCCAGAACGACGGCTGGCCACAACGCGAACCGAGGGTCGGTCAAAGGCGTCATTCTCGTTCGACCATGTAACAACCCGAGAAAGACCCTCTGTTCAGCGACCGGAGCGGTGGTACAATCGGGGGATCAGAACCATTCGGTTCCGTGTCTTCCAGGAGGCTCTCGCATGTCGAGCCGTTTTCTCGCCGCCGGACTGGTGGCTCTGCTCCTGACCTCCAGCGCACTAGCCAATGTCCCTCCGTTTCCGCAACCGCCGGCCGTCGTCCAGTCGGCCGAGGCGAAGCTCGTCGTCCAGGTGGATGCCAGGGCTACGAAACCGGTTCTGAAGGTTCCCGTCGCGCTGATGGGGCCGAAGAATCCGGGGCCGCGTCCGGGCGATCAGACACTGCTGGACAACCCATCGGTCCTGGTCGTTGGCGTTGCCCTGACGCTGGCCTTCGTCTCCGGCGGATTCTGGGTCCTGCGTGGCCGTCAGGGGCGGACCGCTGCGGCCATCCTCTGCATCGGCTGTCTGACCCTGGCGGGCGGTTCGCTCTTCGCCGATCTGATCCGTCCACCGGTCCAGCCGGTTGCTCCTCTTCCGGCCGTCCTGTTGCCGGCGAAGGTCGGTCTGAGTCCCAACGTGACGATTCAGTTCTACCGGCATCCGGCCGACCAGAACGTCTACTTGATCGTCCCGGCCGAGAAGGGGAAGGAACCAACGACCTCATCACCAGCTCAGCCGCAACCGAAGCCTGAGTAAGGCCCATGAGTACGCTCCCGCACTCCGCCGGCCCTTCGCTAGAAGGGCCTCTGGCCCCCGCTCCGTCGCTTGCCGCCGGAGCCGGGTTCCTCGTCGCCGCGCTGACCCTGGCCAGCGCCGCGGCCCTGCTGGCGGGCTGGGCTCCGATCGCCTTCTCGATCGCCACCGTGTTTCTCTTCGCCGGGCCGCACAACTGGCTCGAGACACGCTACTTCCTCGCCCGGATGCCAGCTCGCTGGGGCAAGCTCACCGGCTACTTCTCGCTCTCCTTCGGCGGTATTCTGCTGCTCTGTGCCGCCTTCTGGGCTCTGATCTGGCTGGCCGGCACCGGCTACCTGCTGAACACGTCGGCCACCTACGGCCTGGCCCTGTGGAACACCGCCCTGCTGCTCTGGATCGCCACCCTCGTCGAGTGGCGCAGCCGGATCAATCCGCGGCGCGACTGGGGCTGGATCTGGCCCGCCTGCTTCCTGCTCATCGCTGTCAACTGGATGTCACCGTTCTACGTCAGTGTGGCGCTGGTCTACGCTCATCCACTGATGGCGTTCTGGCTCCTGGCTCGCGAGTTGAAGCGTAGCCGGCCCGAGTGGCTGCCGGCGCTGTACCTCTTCCTGGCGATGCTGCCCCTGTTCCTCGGCGTCCTCTGGCTCCGGCTCGGTTCCGCGCCGCCGTTGCCGACGACGACCACGCTGGACGAGGCCATCGTCCACCATGCCGGCTCCGACATCCTGGCCGGCTTCTCGTCGCACTTTCTGGTGGCGACGCATACCTTTCTGGAGATGCTCCACTACGGCGTCTGGATCGTGGCCATCCCGCTGGTCGGGTATGGCTTTGCTGCGTTTCGTGTCGAGCGGCTGCCGCTGGCGAACAACGGCCCGGCCTGGCGGCGGGGTCTGTGGCTGACGGTCCTGGCCGGGCTCGGCCTCGTGATCGTTCTGTGGGCCTGCTTCCTGGTCGATTACACGACGACGCGCGATCTGTATTTCAGCATCGCTCTGCTGCACGTCCTGGCCGAGGTGCCGTTCCTGCTCCGAGCCCTGTGAGCCGTCATGAACCCGTGGATCTTCTTTCCGATCGGCTATCTCTTCACCGTCGCGGTCGAGTTGCCGATCCTGCTGCTGGGTCTGTCACGGCGGCATTCGCTCGGTCGGCGTCTCTTCGCCGGCTTCTGGCTGACGCTGTGTACCTATCCGGTGGTCGTCCTCGTCCTGCCCGAACTGCTGGAGGATCGCTGGCTCTACCTGCTGGTCGCCGAGACGTTTGCGCCGCTGGCGGAATGCGTTCTCTTCTGGCTCGCCTTCCACTCCGACCTGGCAGTGACGATCCGGGAGCGCCTACGCGACTACGCGGTGATCATCGTGGCTAACCTGGCGTCCTTCGGCCTGGGCGAGGCGATTTATCAGACCGACTGGTTCTACGACGTGGCCCGACCCTGGCTGGAGTCGCTGGGGGCGTGATGGCTCCGGTTTCCACGCAGACGCCCGGACTCGAATCACGCTCCCTTCTCGTACAGTGCCGCCAGGCGATCGCCGTTGTGCCGCAGGATCACCTCGCGGCGCAGCTTCAGGCTGACGGTCAGTTCCTCGCGCGCCACCGAGAACGGCTCGGCCAGGATCACGAATCGGCGTACCTGTTCCATCGGCGACAGATCGCACAGGGCCAGGGCGATCCGCTCGGTGAGCAGTCGTTCCACGACCGGAAGGCGAGCCAGTTCCTCGGCCGGGAAAGTCGCGTCGAGGCGCAGCTCGCGGCGGACGGCGTCCCAGGCCGGCACCAGCAGGGCCGTCAGGAAGTTTCGCCCCTCGCCGTGGACGACCGCCTGCTCGATGAACGGATCGGCGACCAGCAGCCCCTCGACGTTCGTCGGTGCGATCTTCTTGCCGTTGGACAGGACCATCATCTCCTTCTTTCGGCCCGTGATCTTCAGGAAGCCGTCGGCGTCGAGGGAGCCGAGATCGCCCGTGTGGAGCCAGCCCTCCCGGAGGATCGCGGCCGTCGCTTCGGGGTTCTTCCAGTAGCCCTTCATGACGTGCGGCCCACGGGTCAGGATCTCACCGTCGTCGGCGATGCGGACCTCGACGCCGGGAATGGCCCGGCCGACCGTGTCGAGCCGGTACGCCTCGGGCTGGTTGAAGCTGATGACCGGCGACGATTCGGTCAGGCCGTAGCCCTGGAGGACCAGCACGCCGCAGCGACGGTACGTCTCGGCGATCGCCGGAGGCAGCGGGGCTCCGCCGGACGAGAACCACCGAACCCGCGTGCCGAACAGCTCCCGCAGCCGACGGGCCGAGTCCGCGTCGGTGGCTCCGCCGACCGTCGTCAGCATCTTCTCATACAGACGCGGCACCGCTGACATGTGGGTTGGCTGGACCAGCGGGAGCAGCGTCTGAGCCGCCTCCGCGGACGGGGCGAGATAGAGGTGCAGACCACTCAGGACGGCCTTGTAGTGATCGACCGTCCGGGCGTAGATGTGGGTGTAGGGCAGCCAGCTGAGCATCAGATCGTCGGGAGCGGCCGGGCAGATCTGGAGCATGGCCCCGGCATTGCTGAGGAGGTTGGCATGCGTCAGCATCACGCCCTTGGGATTGCCCGTCGTCCCGGAGGTGTACAGGATGCCGGCCAGGTCGTCACCGTGGACAGAGTCAGCCGTCTCGTCCAGGATGGCCGATTCCGCCGGAGCCCGCTGGAGGAACGCCTCCCAGCTCTCGACCTCCGGGCGGGCCGCGGTCGGATCGAACACGACCACGCCGCGCAGGTCCGGCAGATCGCTCCGCACCTGGTCGATCTTGGCCAACTGCTCGGCGTTGGAGACGATCAGCCAGGCGACCTCGGCATCGCGCAGCTGGAACTGCACCTGGCGGGCGGCCAGGGGCGCGTGCGGAGCCACCGTGACGGCCCCAGCCCCGAGAATGCCCAGGTCGGCGATCAGCCACTCGAAGCGGTTTTCCGACAGGATGCCGACGCGCTCGCCCGGCCGGACACCGACGGCGCGAAGGGCCCCGGCCACGCGAGCCACCTGAGCCCGGTAATCCGCCCAGGTCAACGACGCGGTCGAGGAGTCGGCGGCGGGCCAGCTCAGGGCCGGATCGCTGCCACGTCGGGCGGTCGTGGCCGTGAAGGCCGCCATCAGATTGCGATAACCGCCGGTCACTTCCAGGCTCGAATGCATCGCGGCCTCCAGATCGATTCGCCCTTCCCGGCATTATTCTGACCGAACCGACTAACCGCCAGGCTTTTCCCGACGTACGGAAGAATGGAGCGTTCCGCCGACGCGATTGCTTGACCGGTCGCACACACCGGCTTATCATCGAATGAATGGTGGCTCCACGCGCAAATCGAGCCGGAGGTGTCGTGATGCAGTTCCTGAGAATCAACCGCGTTGCACTGGGTCTGCTGGTGCTGATCTGCCTGATGCAACCGCAGCCCTCGCAAGCCGACTCCAAGACCTACACCATCGATACCATCGATGGCGTCAAACTCAAGGTCAATTATTATCGCGGCAACAAGGGCAAGGATGGCGTGACCGTCCTGCTGCTGCATCACTTCGACAAGCAAGGCGGCGACGCCAACAAGGGCTGGAAGGGGATCGCCGAGACGATTCAGAAGGCCGGCCACAATGTCGTCACCTTCGACTTCCGTGGCCACGGCGAGAGTACCGGCGTGGAAAAAGAAAAGTTCTGGTCCGCCGAGTTCCCCTACAACACCCGCTACATCCGCAAGACCGCGAAGGATCGCTTCCCTGAAACGATCTCGCACTCCGAGTTTGACCAACGCTATTACGCCTACCTCGTCAACGACATCGCCGCCGTGCGAGCGTTCCTCGATCGTCTGAATGACAGTGGCGAGGTGAACACGTCGAACATCGTCGTCATTGGTGCCGGTCAGGGGGCGACCCTCGGAGCCCTGTGGATGGCCAGCGAGTTCAAGCGTCGCCAGGCCATTCCGTTCAACCCGGTGGTGACGGTACCCGCCGCCAACCGACTGCCGATCAACGCCTTCGATATGCGTGAACCGGCCGGCAAGGACTTCGCCGCGGGTATCTTCCTCTCCATCAGTCCGACCATCGGCGGACTCTCGGTGCCGCTGATCAGCTGGATCGAGGAGATTGGCAAGGAGCAGAAGGTTCCGCTCGCGTTCGTCTACGGCAAGGAGGACAAGGGCGACCCGGCCATCGCTCAGGCCTTGCTGAAGAAGATCGACCCGAATTATCGGTCGAATGGCAAGCCGAACAAGGGCTTTGAACTGTTCCGGGAACATGGCGTGGCGACCAAGCTGAGCGGCAGCCAGTTGCTCGCTCCCGAGTTCAGAACGCAGGACTGGATCATCAAGGACTACCTCAACGACGTCTTCCAGAATCGGCCCCTGGTCGAGGTCAAGACCCGAGAGTTTGACAAGTACCCGGCCTTCTGGATCAGCACGAACATGCTCACGCTCAGTCCGGTTCGCCTCAGCCCGACCGACAAGGCTCCCCGACCACTACCGTTGAGCCAGTTCGGTATCAAGTGGTAAGGGCATCCTCAGGACCTGTGGCGCAACCTTGGGTGTGGTTCCCTTGCTTGCGCTGCGGGCTCCGCTCATCCCGTTGCTTCTTCGCCGCCGCGTGGATGAAACTGCCGATGGATCGACCGCAACCGCTCCCGGTCGATGTGCGTGTAGCGTTGCGTCGTCTGGATGTTGCTGTGGCCCAGCAGTTCTTGCACCGTTCGCAGGTCTGCACCGCGTTCGAGCAGGTGCGTCGCGAAACTGTGCCGCAGCGTGTGCGGACTCACTCGAGGCGGTAATCCCGCTCGCCGGGCGTACTTCTTGACCACCACCCAGAGTGCCTCCCGCGTCAGGGGTCGGCCTCCACGGCTGACGAAGACCCAGGGACAATCCGGGACGCCCTGGAGCAGACGCGGCCGGAGGCCCGCCAGATACTCACGAACCGCCAGGATGGCCGGTTGGCCCAGCGGCACGATCCGCTGCTTGCTCCCCTTGCCGAAGCACTTGCAGAAAGCCGAGTCGAGGTAGACCTCGGCCATCTGCAATCCGACGACCTCGCTGGCTCGACTGCCGGTCGCGTATAGCACCTCGAGCAGGGCCCGATCCCGCAGGAAGAGACGATCGAGCGGCGTCGGTGCCGCCAGGAGTTTCGTCACCGCGTCGGTCGATAGCACCTGCGGAATGCGATCCCACAGAGACGGGGAACTGAGCAGTTCCGTCGCGTTCTGCGTTGTTCGCTCCTCCAGGCGAAGGAAGCGGTAGAACATCTTCAGCGCGACCAGGTGTCGGCTCTGGCTGCGTGGGCTGAGCCCCTCACCGCGCATGAACTCGACGTAGTTGGCCAGTTCGCGCAGCGTGGGGTTGAGGTACGACTTCAGCCCGCCGGCCAGGACCCAGCCGACGAAGCGTTCGAGATCGCGGCCATAGGCGAGCAGGGTGTTCGCCGCCAGGCCTCGTTCCGTGCGGATGTAGTTGCGAAACGCTTCCAGGTCGTCGCGGATGCCGCTTGTCACGATCGTCCCTCCCTGGCTGACTCGGCGGGCCATTCGTCACGGATCGGCTCTCCGTGCGATTCGCGTCCAGGGCAGCCGGAAAACGAACCGGGCCGGGCATGGGGTGTGACCCCACAACCGGCCCGGTCGATGCCATTTACCCACTCGTTACTTCGGCAGCGGGTCGGTGTCCGTCGTCTCGATCGTGCTGCTCTGCGTTTGCGTCAGATCGACGAGCGTCGTCTGACCGCCGATCTCGATTTGCAGGTTGCCCTTCAGGTCCACCTTGATCTCGGACTTGTCCAGGCGACCGGCGGCCGGATTGAACAGAGCGATGCCACCAGCGGTGCTGCTCTTCAGGTCGGCCTGCTTGATCTTGAACGGCAGACCGCCGACGCCGCCCTGATCGACCGGAGCGACGAACTTGAGGACGCTATCGATCTTGATCTTCTCCTGCTTGTCCTTCTCGACCGGGCCTTCGTAGGTGTAGGTGTAGCTGTTCTCGAACTTGCCGATCGGGCCCATGTCGAGCTTGCTTTCGCGCTTCCAGGTGTCGCCCTTCTTGACTTCCTTGCCCGGCACCACGGCGAAGGCCGGCTCGGCCATCTCCTTCATGGCCTGCTCACTGAGGATCTGCTCCAGCAACGGCTTCATCTGCGGGTTCGTCTTGACCAGCTTGTCGATGAATGCCTGGCGGCCATCGACCTTGGTCACTTCCATCTTCTCGGTGTTGAGCGTGATGGTGAATTCCGAGTCCTTCAGGGCGCTGAAGAAGTCGTTCAGATTGTTGTTCGGCTGCTTGGGCTTGGTCGAGTCGAAGGTGATCTTCTGACCACCGATATCGATGTCCATCTGCACGCCGATGATCTTCTGGGTCAGGACGACAGACTTGTCCTCGACCTTGGTCGGCGTCCACTGGAAGTAGAAGGTTTGCTTCTGGGTCTGATTGAAATCCGCGCTGGCGATCTTCATCGTCTGCTTGGTTTCGGTGGTCATCTTCTGGAAGAACGACTTATCTTTCTCGAACTTCCACTTCAGGAGCACGCCCTTGTCCTGGCCGCGCACGTCGAGCTGCGGCACCACCGCCAGGAGGAGAGCGAACAAAGGCACCAGACGCAGACAGTTCATACCGCTTGGCCTCCAGCATATGACGGCTCGCCGGGCGAGCGCGTTTTCCATCCCCACGAACGATCCACTCGTTGTACGCCATCCCCGGTGGGGAAGCAAGGGAGGCGACGGTTTTCCGGTCTTCATTTAGCCGCCGGCTTGCCGGCGGTCTTCGTCTTCGTCGCGAATACCCGCCGGCAAGCCGGCGGCTAAATGAAGACCGGCATGCTTTTCTGTTGACCCGCACCCATCGACCAGCTTTCTTGACCCTGAACCATCCCTGTCCCGAACCTTCGAGGCCCTCATGGACCTGCTCAGCACTCTCCCCGGCTCAATGATGGACGGTTTCCTGCCGCGTGGCTGGGACCTGGCCCGGATCGATCGTCTCGCCGCGCTCGGCGGTCCCGAGG
>CAYYJM010000038.1:2080-3219 GCA_964471755.1 uncultured Alcaligenaceae bacterium | reverse complement strand
TCGCTCGCCAGTCCTGGTGGCATGTCGACTTCCAGCCGTATCCCTGCCGCACGGTCGCCGACTTCGATACCTTCCTCGGCCACGAGATCGCTCGCGAGATCCTGCTGGCTCGCCAGGCCGGCCGGCAGATCGTCTTCATCCTGCCCGTCGGTCCGATGGGCATGTACCGCTGGACGGTCTTCTTCCTCAACGAGTGGGGCGTCCCGTGCGACCACGTCCACGGCTTCAACATGGACGAGTGGTCCGACCGTGAGGGCAACACCCTGCCGCCGGACCAGCCCGGCGGCTTCCAGAACGCCATGGAGCAGGCCTTCTACGGGCCGCTGGGCGGTCGCACCGTCCCGCGCGCGCAGCGGCACTTCGCACTCAAGGACGAGTTACCGACCTACGGCCAACAGATCACCGACCTGCGCAAGCAGGGGGCGAAGCTGGTGACCGTCTTCGGCATCGGCCGGGTCTGCCACATCGCCTTCTGGGAGCCGCACTTCGCCGCCGAGTATGCCAGCGTGGACGACTGGAAGGCCCAGACGCACCGTCTGGGAGCGCGGCTCCATCCGCTGACGATCGAGCAGAACGCCCTGACGAGTTTCCGCAGTCGGACGACGCTCGTGCCGGCCTGGGCCAACACGGTCGGCCCCGGTCTGTTTCTGGCCTCCGATCGGATCATCGGCGGTGCGGACGGCATCTTCGGTCGCGGCATGCAGTGGCAGGGCCTGTCCCTGCGGATGACGTTGCTGCACGAGCCGACGCCGTGGATTCCGTCGAGTTTCATGCCGACGCTGCCGGGCCGGCTGTTCTACCTGGAAGAACTCGCCGAGTCGCTCCTCGCGGACTGCAACTGAAGGTGATACGATGACGGAGCAGTTCTGGTTCGTGACCTGGCCGTTTCGCGGTCTGGAGACTTGATCAATGCGCACCCTCTACCTGCTGTTCGCGCTGCTGTTGCTGGCGTCGTGCAGTTCACAACCCACCAGTCTGCTCCACCCCGTGGACCCGGGTCCGGAACCCGAGAAGGTCTCGCTTGAAAGCCTCGTCGAGGGGAACTCGAAGTTCGCCATCTACCTGTTCAAGCAACTGCGTGACGCGAAGGGCAATCTGATTATTTCCCCTTTCAGCGTCTCGTCCGGTCTGGCGATGGC
>CAYYJM010000038.1:0-2070 GCA_964471755.1 uncultured Alcaligenaceae bacterium | reverse complement strand
GTACGGTGGTGCCCGAGGCGAGACGGCCGCCGAGATGAAGAAGGTTCTCGGCTACCCGGAAGATGTCGGCCCTGCTTTCCGTCGCCTGACGTGGGAATTGCTCGCTCCCGCCGTTCACCAGAAGAGCTACCAGCTCAACCTCGCCGCCTCACTCTGGGGGCAAAAGGGCTACCCCTGGAATCCGGATTTCCTCGAAGCGACGGAACGTCACTCCCAGGCCGGCCTTCAGGAGGTCGATTTTGCCGACGGGACGGAGGCGGCTCGCCAGGCCGTCAACCGCTGGATCGGGGAGCGTACTGGCGGACTCATCAAGGATCTGCTCGCGGCCGACGCACTGACACCGGACATCCGTCTGTTGCTGGTTACCGCCGTCCACTTCAAGGGGCAATGGCTCCACGCATTCGAGAAGAGCAACACCCGCGAAGGACGGTTTCGGCTGGACGCCGAGAACTCCGACGCTCCGCTGATGATGTATCAGGCGAATGAGTTCAGGCACGCCACCGACGAGGACGTTCAGGTCCTCTGGATGCCCTACAAGAGTTCCCCGCTCGATCTGGTCGTCATCCTGCCGGAGAAGGTGGACGGCCTGGCCGATATCGAGAAAGCACTCACTGTCGAGAAACTCCGTCAGTGGGATCAGGCCGCCCGCGTGAAGCAGGTCCACCTGACCATCCCGAGCTTCAGGATGGAGAGTACCAGCGAGCTGAATTCGGCCCTGGAGCGTCTCGGGATGAAGGCCGCCTTCGTCCCGGGCCGGGCGGACTTTACCGGCATGTCCGAGCGGGCGAACCTGGTCCTGGGTGGCATAATCCACCGGGCCTTCGTCGAGGTCAACGAGGAAGGAACCGTGGCCGCAGCAGCGACCGTCGCGCACGCAAAGGACCACGCTCGCCCCGCGCCCGGGGCAGTCGTCTTCACGGCCGACCATCCGTTCCTGTTCCTGATCCGGGACCGAAAGAATGGCACGATCCTGTTCCTCGGCCGGATTTCTCGTCCCTGAGCGGCCAACCATCCCTGGTCGCATCTCGTCGAAGTAGTGAGGCCCCGTATCTTCACGGGGCCAGTCATTTTGCCAGGGAGCAATTCATGAAGCGACTGCTGGCCTTCACCCTGACGAGTCTGCTACTGGGCGGTGCGCTCGCCGTCCGCGCCGAGAAACCGGCCGTCGAACCCGTCGTCGAGGGCAACACGAAGTTCGCGCTGGATCTCTACGACCAGCTGCGCGGCGAGAAGGGCAATCTGTTCCTGTCGCCGTACAGCATCTCGTCGGCGCTGGGCATGACCTACGTCGGCGCTCGCGGGACGACCGCCGACGAGATGCGGAAGGTACTGGCGTTCCCCGACCGCGACAAGCTGAACGCTGGCTTCCAGGCTCTCAACACGCAGATCAACGACGAAACCAACAAGAAGCGTGGCTACCAACTCGCCGTCGCCAACGCGCTGTGGGGTCAGAAGAATTACCCCTGGAGCAAGGACTTCCTCACCACGACCGACAAGTTCTACGGCGCGGGCCTCAAGGAGGTGGACTTCGTCGGCGCGACCGAGAAGGCTCGCGTCACCATCAACGACTGGGTCGAGGACAAAACCAACGACAAAATCAAGGACCTGCTCAAGCCGGGCGTCTTGAATCCAGACACGCGGCTGGTCCTGACCAACGCCATCTATTTCAAGGGCGACTGGCAGAGTCAGTTCAAGAAGGACCGCACCAGGGACCAGGCCTTCCAGCTCGGCGGCGTCAAGACGAAGAACGTACCGATGATGCACCAGACGACCCGGTTCGCGTACGGAGCCGATGCCGACGTGCAGGTGTTGAAGATGCCTTATGCCGGCAAGGAACTGGAGATGGTCGTCCTGCTGCCGAAGAAGGCGGATGGCCTGGCCGCCGTCGAGCAGAAACTGACGCCGGCCAACCTTGAGCGCTGGATCAAGGCTACCCGGAACGTGAAGGTCGAGGTGGCGCTGCCAAAGTTCAAGATCGAGACGGAGTTCGGACTCAAGCCAACGCTCTCGAAGATGGGGATGCCGACGGCGTTCACCGACGCCGCCGACTTCAGTGGGATGACCACGCAG
>CAYYJM010000037.1:29387-32464 GCA_964471755.1 uncultured Alcaligenaceae bacterium | reverse complement strand
AGTTCCGCGATAATCGGCGATTCGATCACGTCAAAGCCCTCCAACGCTGGCTCCCAGACGTCGAGCCGATCGACACGTTCCGCAAAGAGGCGTGTCAGCGTGTAGTCCGCTCGGCGGCGTGGGTCGGTGTCCGCATCGACGATCTCACGCCACCTCCGAATGATATCGGCCTCGCCGCCACGATTCATCAGCGGAATGAACGGCAACAGTTCGCGCGGCGCACCTCCTGCCGCGATCACGTCCAGACACTCGCCGGCATCTCGCGTTTCCAGGTCCAGCTCGACCGGCTTCAACGTCCACTCGCCAGGACCCAGAATGCGTGAGCGGCCGGTATTACCGATGCCGGTCAGATTGACGACGACGCCGAGCAGATCGAATCGATCTCCCGGCAGCGGGACCGGCTTGAGCGTCAACCAGATGAGCGACCCGGCGAGGAGAAGCCGACCCGGCATGGTCGCGTCTGGTTTCGTCTGGATCTCCAGGATGGCGGCGACCGGATGACCACCCTGGTCGAGGTCGGCGATCTGGGCGATGCCGTCACAGAGACGTTCCGGCACTCCGGGCAGCGTCAGCACCGTCGGCAGCCAGCGCTCGAAACGGACCTGATCCGAAGTCCTGGCGAGGAGCCACTCGAACAGGAGCGAGCCGGTCTTGAGCAGCAGATACCGGGCGGCCTGGTCGTACCGCGTCTGGGATGGCAAGGGTAGTGACGTGCTCATCTGGACGAAGCCTCCGGTCGATCCAGATCACCTCGGCTCGTGTCCGGAGCGAACCAGATGGCGACCATGCCGGCCAGGAACACCAGGCTCGTCACCTGACCGATACGGGCGTAGTCGCCAGCGAAGAGTTGCATCATCATGCCGGTCGCGAAGATCGTCAGCGCCGTCACGATTCGACCAAAGTTGAAGCTGACGCCGGCTCCGGTCGCTCGGACCCGCGTCGGGAACAGTTCTGGCAGAAAGAGCGGCAGCCAGCCGAAATAGATGCCGCTGAAGAAGCCCAAGACCGCCACCCAGAAGAGGAACCCCACGTCGGTCGGCTCCAGAAACCAGAACGTGTACTGGGCGACCAGCAGCGAGCAGAGACTGACGAGGAAGTAACTCAACCGACGACCAACGACGGCGGCGATCCAGCCGCCGAGAAAGCTGCCGACGATGCCCGTCAGCGCGCGGGCCTGCTGCACGTTCGCCTTGAGAAACGGATCAGGCGGGTCAGCTGCCTCGCCGGCCTGGCCCGCCCACGGAATCATCCAGTTGGCACTGCCCCAGCCACCGATGAGCGGCGTCGTCGCCAGGACGATGCCCAGGATCGTCACGCCCAGCAGCGGTGGACGGAACACGCTCTCGGACGCTGGTGTCATGACGCTGGCAGCTTCCGACTCCTGCCGGGCCGCCAGCCAGCGCGGCGATTCCGGAACGAACAGCAGCGATACGAGGCCGAGCAGCAGTGGAGATCCGACGACGAGCAGCACCCAGCGCCAACTCACTGGCGTGATCGGAATCTCGGCCGCCAGGGTCGCCAGCAGAAAGATGCCGACGTTGGCCGACGTACCAATCACGCCGGCGACCATCGGTCGAGACAGTCCCGACCACGCCTCCGAGACGAGAGCGACACCGTTGGGCCACATGCCGCCGACACCCGTGCAGGCCAGGAACCACAGGACCAGAAGCTGTTCCGGCGACCGGGCGAAGGCCGCGACCAGGGCCAGGACGGAATAGGTGAGAATGCTCGCCGACATGCCGACCGAGCGGCCGAGTCGGTCGCCAAGCCAGCCGAAGAGCAGACCACCAGCCGCCGCCCCGAACAGGAAAGCACACTGATACCACGCGAACCAGCGAGCGACAGCCTCCTGGAGCCGCACCTCGTCGAGGCCGGTGCCGCCGAGCAGATCGATCGCCGCAGCCTGACCGATCAACTGCGTCGCCGACATGTGCATGCCGGCACAGAGCCAGCCGAGGAACGCCACAACGAGAATGAGAACGCGCCCGCTCGTGGACAGGCCGGCCGGTTCGTGCGTGGTCATGGGGTCAGCGTCGCCCGCAAGTGATCGATCTCCGCCCGGAGCGTCCGGGCGATCGCGGCCAGGTCCGAGGCATGCATGACCAGATTGCCGCCCGCCTTCGCCCAGCCGATCTCCTGCTCGATGTTGGCCCAGAAGTGGATGCCGGCTCCGATACCGTGCGATCGGGCGACGCGCAGCACCTGCCGCACCGCCTCGTCGAAACGCGGGTGGTCGTAGCGCTCCGGGATGCCGAGACTGCACGACAGATCGTGCGGCCCGATCAGCACGGCGTCGAGGCCCGGCACGGAGCAGAGGGCGTCGAGATTCTCCAGGGCCGGCGTGCTTTCGATGTTGACGATCAGGATCTTGTCGCCGTTGCGCTTCTCCAGGTAGTCGGCCAGTTCCGGTTCGAGCGTCCGTGGATCGCGCAGCGCGTCGGCCAGCCGTCGGCCCTTGAGCGGCCGATACTTGACGGCTCCGACCAGATCGCGGATCTGCTCGGCCGTCTCCACGTACGGCCCGATGATGCCGCCGGCTCCGGCGTCGAGCGCCTTGCACGCCTCGAATGGGTCATTGCTCGGGATGCGCACGACCGGCGGCAGACCGAGAGCCTGGTAGGTCTGACACAGGTAGGACAACGTCTGCCGATCGAGCGGAACGTGTTCCGTATCGACGAAGACGAAGTCGAGGCCGAGCTTGCGTGCCAGCTCGGGCCACTGCGGCGAGATGCCGACGATGGCCGAGGCGAAGACATGCCGCCCTTCGTGCAGAGCCCGGATGATCTCACGACCGGTCATGGGTTCTCTTCCCTGGTTGGCAGCCGGCTTGCCGGCGGCTCAATGGACACGTTCACCACCTCGCCACTCCGGCACGACGCCAGGGCCGCCTCGATGACGGCGACGATGTGCCGCCCGGCTCGAGCGTCCATCACCGTCGTGCCGCCGGAATCGATCGCCCGGGCGAAATCCTCGGCCAGGAGGAAATCGTTCTCGCTGGCCACGCGCCGCTGGCGGGCCTCCTTCGCCGGCTGACCCCGGTAGTAGATCCCGACCTCGGGCCGGGCCCCGCTCACGAC
>CAYYJM010000037.1:0-29377 GCA_964471755.1 uncultured Alcaligenaceae bacterium | reverse complement strand
AGAGCCCCGGCCGAGCCGAGCAGGTGCAGCTTGATCTCGCCGCCGCTGGGATGACTCGCCGCTCCGATCCGACCGACGGCGATCGAGCCGACCAGGCCGCCATCCATCTCCAGCGTGACGCTGGCCAGATCCTCGACGCCGTTATCCGCGTGGGCCTGGTGGAAGAACGACGCCGAACGAGCGAACACCCGGCGAACCTCCGCCCCGGTCAGCATCTGGATGTAGCCGAGCGGGTAGATGCCCTCGACGGCCAACTCGCCCATCGGCGTTCGACCCAGACCGCCATCGGAACCATCGACGTGAGCGGCGATCTGATGTGCGTACCAGTCCACGGGGGGATAGCCCGGCGGTCGCGTGCCCCGAGGGAGGCCGGCGTCCTTGGCGAAGTAGAAATCGACATGCACGGCATACGGTCGGCCGATCGCCCCGGCCTCGATCTGCTCACGGGCATGGAGGACCGCCGGCAGGAAGTTTCGGTTCCAGAGCAGGAAGCGCACCCCGGCCGTCTCGACCGCCTCGACCAGTCGATCGGCATCTTCCCGCCGGGTCGCGAGCGGCTTGTCCTGCACGACGTGAACGCCGGCCCGGACGGCTCGCAGGCTCAGGTCGCAGTGCCGCTCGGCCTCCGAACTGACGATCGCCACCTGCACGTCGAAGTCACGCAAGGCCCGCTCGACACCTCGGACGTAGGGAATGCCGAAGGCATCGGCGAACTGCTGATTTCGTTCGTGAGCCCAGGCTGGCCCGGCCGGATCGTCGGCGACGACGACCAGCTCGAAGCGTGGATGCGATGCCACGCCGCGGGCGACGTAGTCGTGCTTGACGGCACTGAGGACGGCACAGCGGAAGCGACGCGGTTCGGTCATGGCGGCCCCTCCAGCGTGACGGCTTCCTGCCCTGCGATCGAGCGCTGGACCGCCTCCGCCACGGCGAAGACCGCCTGCCACTCCGCCGCCCCGTCGGGCCAGGGATCACGGCCGGTGCGAAGGCCAGCGATGAATTCCTGAGCGATGGCCGCCAGCACGCCGGCTCGCTCCTCCGTTCGCAGAGCCCGGGCCGCGCCGCCTCGGTAGACCAGTTGCACGTTCTGATGATCGTCCACGTAGGCCGCCCCGTTCGCGGCGATCACGGAAAGTGACGTGTAACTGTCACCGGCCGGGAGCCGATCGGTGTGATCGAGCAGAGCCATGCCGCCGGCGAAGCCGAGATGGACCTGATGGTAGCGGCCTGGCGTGCCGTCTTCGCAGCGTTCCAGAGCGTGGACCCGTCCCGGTCGTCGGGCCATGAGCCAGAGCGTCACGTCCAGGTCGCGCAGCAGTCCATCGGCCGGGACGGTCGGCGGCCCCCAGCGGTGCAGACGCAGCAGACCCGGTTCGCCGAGCGGGCCGGACAGGTGGTGGCGAATCAGTTGCCGTGACGGCAGGTGACGCTCGGGATTGACCACGGCGAACGGCACGGCCTTCTCGCGCGCCAGGGCGTACCATTCCGCGATCTGCTGCGCAGACGGGCACGGCTCGGCAAGGACGAGGACCGGCGTTCCGGCCGTCAGCAGCGCCGCCGGATCGGGCCCCAACCCGGCAAGCAGGACCGCATCGCAGGCTGTGGATGGGGCGTGGGTCTGGATGATGGCGTCATGCAACCGGGCGGCGAGTCGCGCTGGCCCGGCTTCATCGGGAAGACACACGGACAGACGAACCGCAGGCATGTGCAGGGGTCCCGGAGGGATCGACGTCAGGTGCGGTTATCTGACCCGGCGAGCGGGAGATGGTCAAGCAGATTCCCGGGCGGAGCGCGGCTCCCTTCGCGTCTGACTCCCAAAAGAGAAACGGGCCGACGATGTCGCGTCGGCCCGAGACTTCCGGCTGAAATGATCGTCTGCCCGGCCGCCGTCACGCTCGCATCAGGTTGTCACCTCGACCTGACGGACGCGCGGTTCGGTCTGCCTGGGCAGGACGACCTCAAGGACGCCGTAGCGGAGAGTCGCCGTCACTGCATCGATGGCGAGTTGCGGCGGCAAATCGACCCGGCGGCCCAGTTCCACCACCTCTCCTTCTCCCGCTGCGCGCGGGACCCGCTCCTTGTGATGGGCCTTGACCTGTAACCAATTCTCGGTCACCTCAACGGCAATTTCCTCCGGGGTAAAGTCGGGCAACTCAACGCGAATAACGATCTCCTTCTCCTTTTCCTCCATCCGCAGAGGCGCGACGTGGGGGAACATCGGTTCTGCGAGCGTGGCGGGAAGGTTACCGAACAGACGTGCGAACATGGTGCCCTCCTCTGGCGCATATCCGGGCGTACCGGTATTCTACCCGATCTCTCGCGGGAAACTCCAGCAGGACGTTCCCGCAGCCCGGCCTCGCGCCAGGGGAGCCGGCCGGGAGGTGAGCAGCGACCCCGTCGCAACTCGCTCACCCACCCCCGGCCTGGCATCAGCCGGCTCGTGGATCTCCACGCCGATCGAGCGGACGACTGAACATATTCCAACCTCCTGGGAAGAGTGGGGGGCTGACTTCAACTCGAACGGTCATTTTCCCTTCCCACTCTACTACTAATGCAGCCAGCGTGCCACTGAGCGATAAAATGGACATTGACTCGACGCCTCGCCACAGCTCCTTGCTAAAACAGCATTTGCGGCGTGATGACAGGGCAGGGCGGCCGGCATCGAACTGCGGTGCCGTCGCGAATCGGCGTGCGGAAACGGCACAGTGGACTGTGCGGGAGAGGGATCATGCGGATCGGTCTGGAAGTCTGCATCGCCGGGGCGGCCGATGCCTGCGCCGCGGAGCAGGGCGGCGCTGACCGGCTGGAACTGAACGCGGCCCTGACCCTGGGCGGCCTGACGCCGACCCGCGGTGAACTGCGCGAGGTGCTGGCCTCGACCCGACTGCCTGTCGTGGCGATGCTTCGCCCCCGACCCGGCGGTTGTGCCTACGCCCCGGCCGAGTTCCGTGCGATGCGGCGCGACCTTGACGATCTGCTCGGTGAAGGGGTAGCCGGCGTCGCTGTCGGTGTGCTGCGGCCTGATGGCCGAATTGATCACGAGCGGATGGCGATCCTGGTTCGTCAGGCGGCGTCGGTTTCCGTCATCTGTCATCGGGCCTTCGATCTGACGCCGGACCCACTAGCGGCCCTGGATGAACTGATCGATCTGGGCGTCCGGCGAGTGCTGACCAGCGGCCAGGAAGCGGCCGCCTACAACGGAGCGGCCCTGATCCGGACGCTGATCGAGAAGGCGGCCGGCCGGATCGCGATTCTGCCAGGGGGAGGCATCAACCGCTTCACCGTGGCAGACGTGGTGAGCCGGACGGGTTGCACGGAGGTCCACGCCTCCCTGCGGTCGGGGCGAATCGATTCATCGGCGTCGGGCCGACCGCAGGTTCGATTCGGAGCGGCGGCGCTGCCACCGGAGGATCGAATCGACGCGACGGACGCCGGCCTCGTCGCCGATCTGGTTGCCCGACTGGCGTTGATTTCACCGCCTACCGGGCCAGTTCCTTGAGCATCCCCAGTAACGTATCCGTGATGAGAACCGAGGCGTCCTGCTGCACACGGTTGGTGCCCAGCCACGTCTCGTATCCGCCGAGTTTGTGCTGCACCGGAGTCGGCAGATAGCCGTTGTAGCCGTTGGCGATCCCGACCACCATCGTGCGCGGAAACGGACTGCGGTGCTTCAGGTCGAGGCCCGTCTCGGCGAACGTCTCGAACGGGATGGCACAGATCGCCTGGTCGCCCACGAAGAGGGCCTGCAACGGCACCGTGACGGTGTCGGGCCCCTTCGACAGGGCCACGGTTCGCTCGGCGTAGTTGGTCGCCAGACGCGGCAGCTTCGCCTTCTCGGCGTCGTCCTTCAGGGCGAGGATCTTCTCCGCTCGTTCGAGCTGGGCCTGTGTTGGTTTGCGCATCCGGAGCGTCAGCGGACGTTGCAGCATGCCCAGGCGGACTTCGGCGCGGTGTTCCGTGATCTTCTGCCGGGCCTGCCAGGCGGCGTCGGCCGTCTTGCCGGCGACGATGCGGATCTGCTCGAACACCTCACGCGGCGGCCGGGGCGGATTCAGGTTGACCGGGACGTTGTTGATGTCGCCGGATGTACCGTTGGTCAGCATGGCGACGAAGTCATCGTTCGCCCGGAGGCGCGTTGGCATGAGTCGAGCGAACTCGCCGTAGTAGTCGGCGGAGATGCACCCTCGCGGCGTCGCGCCGACGTAGTGTAGCGAGTAGTTGGCGTAGAGAGCGAGCGGTCGATTGCTCTTCGCCTCCTGCACGGAGAGGATGCTCACCGCGGGGTCGGTCGGGCCGGCCGGGTGGAGCAGCACGTCGGGGCTGAGGCCGGGGTTCATCTTGACGAGATCGATCTCGCCAAAGGGGTTGAGCGGCATCTTGCCTGGCCGAAGGAACCAGCGGCGATTGAAGACCTCGTCGGGCAGGTCATGGCTGGCCGCGCCGACGGCCGCCGGGCGCAGTTTCTCGTTGGCTTGCACGATGGCGTCGGCGATGCCGGCGATGAGTTGCTTGTGATAGGCGACCGCCTCGGCGGGGCCATCGGTGATGTTGGCCGGTGCCCCGGAGTGCGTATGCGTGGACGAGATGAGCATGCGCTCGGCCGGGATGGGGCAGCGGCTGGCGGCGAGAGCCTTGGCCGCGGCCGCGGTATCCTGGCCGACGCCGAGATTATCGACCAGGACGAGGGCCAGGCGCATCTTGCCGTCGTCGAGGACGAGAGCGCGGACGTGGAGCGGATCGTTGGCTTTCTCGGCCGGGTTGGCCGAGAAGAGGCCGGGCATGTTGATCGGGAACAGCTTCGGCGTGACGTCCACGACCGCGGCTCCGGCACGGAGCGTGGGTGGCTCCGGAGCTGGCGTCGAGGTTCCAGCGACGATGGCGAGCAGAGCCACGGCGGCGACGGAGCCGATCGCGAGCAATTTCGAGCGCAGGGAGAACCGGGATGGCATGGCTTGTTCCTCGTCAGGAGTTGCGGCGAAGTGTACCAGACCGCGTTCGCGCCGGGAATGAGGAAGTTGCTTCCCTGTTCCCCTTGCCCTTTCCCGGGTTCGATCTGCTATCATCAACGCAGACGCTTCAACTCGCGCCTGCTGACTGATGCGGAGGTCTCCCGTGGCGGAACACAACACCGAACCGTCGGCCGAACCCGACGCTTTCACCAAGGCACGCGGCTATCTGGCCTACCGGTCCTCGGCCAAGTGGACGGCCTTCATCGCAGGCGGGGTGGCGTCCATCCTGTTCCTGGTCCAGCTCATCATCCTGTGGATGTTCGTCGATCTGCTCGTCGTTCGTGGCCGATTTCCCTCCTTCCACACGCTGACGCAGGCGCAGCAGACGCAGTTTCTCGATCGGTGGAACGGCCTGGACGCCGAGCAGCGCAAGGAACGACTGACCGCCGTCGGCGTCTCCGCCAGCGAGGCGGCCGACCTGGCCGCCCGGCCGGCGACCGAGAACATGGACCGCAACACGCTCGACGGCCGACTCTGGCGAGCCGAACTGGGGAACATCCTGGCCACACGAGTCGATCCGGACCTGATCTCGCGCGTGCAGCTGCCCGGCCCCGGTGAGCCCGAACTGCCGCACGACTACGACCAGGTCAACAACGGCCTGCTCGGTCTGGTCGTCCGCTACGACATCAGCGGATCCTGGTACACGCCCCTGGCGGCGGCCTTCGCGTCGTGGAACCCCTGGACCTGGGACGGCACCCGGACGGTCTTCTCGGCTTACCTGACCGGCCTGTTCGTCCTGTCGCTGACTCTGCTGCTGCTGGGATCGATGGCCATCTGGATGTCGCGCTACGCCGCCGCCCTGGCGACGATCGAGGCCTCGGCTCAGATGCGGCGATCGGTCTATCGCCACTCGATGCGGCTGGGCACGCTCGCCTTTCGAGCCCTGGGGCCGGCCGAGGCCGTCACCGTCTTCGCTCGCCACATCGAGGCCGTCCACGATGGCCTGTACGCCTACCTGACGACCTACTACCGCGATCCGCTCCTGTTCGTCCTTCTGCTCGGTTTCGCCCTTCTCCTGCAACCCTGGCTGGCGCTGTCGTTCCTGCTCTTCGCCGTCCTCGTCTGGCTGGTCGGCTCGCAGATCGTCCTGCACTATCGCGTCCAGGGTCGGATCGCCACCAACGAGGCGGGCGAACGCCTGGCCATTCTGCGCGAGAGCCTGATGATGATGCGCCTGGTCAAGTGCTACGTCATGGAGATGTTCAACCAGAACCGGGTGGAACGCCAACTCGCCGGCTTCGCCGAGGTGCAGATGCAGCGCCTGGGCGGCGAGGCAATCTCTCGACCGCTGCTGGTCGGCCTGGGCATGGCCTGCGTGCTGATCCTCATGTTCGCGGCCGGCCTGATCGTGCTGTCCGGTCAGATGGGCGTCGCTGGTGTCGTGACCATGACGACGGCCCTGATCTGCCTGTATCCGCCGACGGAGAGCTGGCTGGATGCGCGCCGTCTGGTACGGCGAGCCCGCGACTCGGCGGCTCAGGTCTTCACGTTTCTGGATCGGCGCAGCGAGGTCGGCCAGGTCGTCGGCGCTCAGTTCCTCGACCCCGTCAAGAAGAGCGTCGAGTTCGACAACGTCAGTCTGCGTGAGCCGGGCAGCAAGCGCGTTCTGCTGGAGGGCGTGTCACTGTCTATCCCGGCCGGCAAGCGCGTCGCCCTGATCGGCTCGGACGATCTGGAGAAGTACGCCCTGATCTACCTGCTGGCCCGTCTGCTCGACCCGACTCAGGGTGAGATCCGCATCGACAATCACGATCTGCGCTACGTCACGCTCGACTCGCTGCGGGAGCAGATCGGCGTCGTGCTTCAGCACAATCTGACGTTCCACGACTCGGTCGCGAACAACATCGGCTGCGGCGATCCGGGCTTCTCGCTGCCGCAGATCATCGAGGCGGCCAAGATAGCGCACGCGCATCACTTCATTCAGAAGCTGCCGCGCGGCTACGAGACGCCGATCGGCGAGCTGGGGCATCCCCTGAGTACGAGCCAGCAGTTCCGCATCGCCCTGGCCCGGGCGATCCTGCGCAATCCGGCCCTGCTCATCATCGAGGAGCCGAACACGGAACTCGACGAGGACACCAAGTCGCTACTGGACGACACGATGAACCGCATCCTGCCGGGCCGGACGTGCATCTTCCTGCCGCATCGGATCTCGACCATTCGTCACTGCGACAAGATCTTCCTCTTGCACAAGGGCAAGGTCGTGGCCAACGGCATCCACAAGGACCTGCTGGCGAGCAACCCGCTCTACCGTCACCTCCACTATCTGGAGTTCAACGAGATCGATGATTGATTCCGCAAACTACCCGGCCGAGCTTCGGGCCGCCCTGGCCGCCGCCACGACGGCCGGCGACCTCATCGCCCGTGCCTATACCGACTTCGAGGCGATCCCGAACGCCCGGGCCGACCTCACCACCGAGGTGGACCGGCAGGCCCAGGAGGCCATCCTCCTGTCGCTCCAGGCCCGCTTCCCGTCCGATGCCTACTGCGCCGAGGAGGACACTCCCGCGCTGGCAGGTCGGCAACGAACCGGCACGCGTCTGTGGATCATCGACCCCATCGACGGGACGCGCGGCTTCGCCATGAAGAACGGCGAGTTCAGCGTGATGATCGCCTTTCTGCACGCTGGCACCCTGGAAGCGGGCGTCGTCCACGAGCCGATCCAGCGGCGGACGACCTTCGCCTTCCGCGCCGGCGGCTGCTGGGCTCAGGTGGGTGACGAGGCCCCGAAGCGCTGTCACGTCTCGGCGACGACCGACCTGGCCGAGGCGACCCTGACGCAGAGTCGCTCGAAGCCAGGGGCTCCACCGACCGACCCGGTTCGTCTGCTGCGGCCGGGTCGCATCCTGGAAACCTACTCGGCCGGCGTGAAGTTGGCCCTGGTCGCCCGCAGCGAGGCCGACGTGTACGCCAACACGTATCCGAACTTCAGCGACTGGGACATCGCGGCCGGCCACATCCTGGTGACCGAGGCCGGCGGCGTGGTCACCGGCCTGCGTGGCCAGACGCTCCAGTATGGCCGACCGGGTGCGGCTCAACGCCACGGCTTGCTTGCGGGAAATGCGACGTTGCAAGGCCGGGCGGTGGAAGCTCTGAAAGCCATGTAGTCGGCGGTCTTCATTGAGCCGCCGGCTGGCCGGCGGTCTTCGTCGCGAATACCCCGGCGGCTGAATGAAGACCGCCGGCAAGCCGGCGGCTCAATGAAGACCGCCTCACGGTTTGCTCGGCCCCTGGAGCTGGGCCAGGCGAGCCTGAGCCATTTCCGCCTGCCGGGTGTTCGGACAGGTTGCGACCACTTTCTGGAGGTAGACCACGGCCTGCTGAGGTTCACCCCGGTCCACCGCAGCGTTGGCCAGGCCCAGGTAGAGGGTTCCCAGGCGATCCGTCATCTGCTCGGCGGCCTTGCTCGCCAGGCCCGGACTGGAGCGAAGGTCGGCGAGCAACTGCCGTGCCTCGGCCCCTTCGGGCAGATCGCCGAAGCGGGACAGGAGCAACTCGCACCGGTCGATGCAGCAGATCAGGAGTTGCGCCTTGTAGTCCTCGCGGGCCTGGGCAAGGAGTGCCTGGGCCTGCTCCGCTCGCTCCGGATCCTTGTCGCTGGAGCGGCTGGCCAACTGCACGAGGAGTTCGCCACCTTTCCGGGCCGCCAGGGTGCCGTGATAATCCTTGACCACGGCTCGAACCGCCTCGTATGCCTCGGTCGTCCGCCCCTGGTCCACGAGTTTCTTGCCGTTCTCCAGCCGGCTGGCCGCCTGGTGTTCGACCTCCTGGAGGAGCTTGCGGGCCTTCTGCTGAATCGGCCGAGTCTTGCCATCTTCAAGGATGTTCCGCAGGAGCGTCACCAGGCGGGGGAAGTCGGAGACGCTCTGCGCCTGGACCGCGTCGCGGTAATCGCGGAGCATCCACTCCGGGTCGGCGACGGCCTTCACCACGCGATCCAGATGATCCTTGAGCTTCGGCGCTTCGAGGAAGCCCTCATGGTAGCCCAGGATCTTGCCGTCCGGGGCGGCGTAGACCAGGGTCGGATAGCTCTGGATGTTCAGAGCCTGCGTCAGTTGCGGGTTGTGGCTGGCGTTGACCCGCAACGGGATGCAGCGCGCGTTCAGGGTCTGGGCGATCCCCGGATCAGTGAAGGTACGCGATTCCAGCTGCCGACACCAGTAGCAATTGTCGGTCGTGAAATCGATGACGATCGGTCGGCCTTGTTCCACGGCTTCCTGCCGGGCGCGATCATAATCCGTGCGCCACGAAATCTCCTGAGCCGATGCCGTGGCCGTCAGGCCCAGCACCAGACCGATGACCAGAAGCTTGCCGCAGGTCCGTGTTGTCGAGTCCATGCCTCCCCCTTCACCGGGTAACCGGGTTCGTCAAGCCCGTGGATGCGCCTTGTGATAGCTGTCGCGAAGTCGTTGGGTCGATACGTGCGTGTATATCTGGGTCGTGCCGAGGCTGCGGTGCCCCAGAAGCTCCTGAACACTGCGGATGTCCGCACCGGCATCGAGCAGGTGCGTGGCGAAACTGTGGCGCAGGGTGTGCGGGCTGGTCCGCGGATCGAGGCCGGCCTGCTGAAGATACTTCTCCAGCAGTCGGCCGACGCTCCGGGTCGTCAACCGTCCACCCAGGTGATTGAGGAAGATCGCGTCGCCGGTGGTCGGATCGCGACCGCCGTAGTTCGACCACATCCCCAGCCAGGCCCGCAGCGCCTCGACGCACGGCGGCCCGAGCAGAGCGAGCCGCTCACGGCGTCCCTTGCCGCGAACCGTGGCCAGCCCTTCGGTCAGGTCGAGGTCGTCGAGATTCAGACCCACCAACTCGGCGACACGGACGCCGGCCGAGTAGAGCGTCTCGAGAATGGCTCGATCCCGCAGGCCGAGCGGATCGTCTTCGGGGGGAGCGAGGAGCAGACGGAGGACCTCCTCCTTCTGGAGGAAGTGCGGCAGCTTCTTGTCCTGACGAGGACTGCGCAGGCCCAGGGCGGGATTCGTCTCCAGGATGCCCTGTCGGCAGAGGAACTTGCACCAGGAACGCACGGCGGCCAGCCGACGCGCGATCGTCGTCCGCTTGTATCCCTGCTCCTGCAACCAGGCGAGAAAGGCGCGGAGTAAGCGTGGCGTCAGATCTTCGGCGCGGGGTTCTCGACCGAGCCGATTCTTGAAGAATTCCAGAGCCTGGGTCAGATCCTCACGGTACGACTTGACCGTGTAGGCTGAGGTGTTCTTCTCGAGCGCGAGATGGCGCAGGAACTCGGCAAGTGCTTCGTGCATGGTCGTCTCATCATGGAGGTCGTTCTTTCGTGTCGTCGAGTCGTGTTCTGTCGGCTCGGGGCATTGTAGCCAGCGACGAAGGATCGCTCAGAGCCCCTCGCCCTTGTACTCCGGGGGAGAGGGAGCCGCTCTGGAACAGTCGTTCAGCGTTCCGGCTCGGCGGGGCAATCGCTGGTCCAGGTCGGTTCGGCTTCCTGCACCTGTTCATGGGAGCGACGAGCCAGGACGGCGGCATCGAAGCCGTTGATCGTCAGGGCGGGGTCCAGAGCCTGCTCGGCCAGATGGTCCAGCAGGGCGGACTGGCTCTCGTCGTCGTAGATGTACAGGTAGCGTTCCGATCCCTTGATCAGGGCGAGAACATTGATTTCCCGGCGCATGGGAATCCCCTGCGTACTCGTAGCCGGCCTTCTCCATGTGGGATATCGACCCCGACCGATGGGCTTCGCCAGAGAAAGAAGCACACGGAATCGAAGCGGTCCACGAACGTCGCAGGGCGATTCGCTCATCCGGGCGAATTGCGGAGATCAGAGCAGATCGCGTAATCCACGCAGGCCGACCTCCTCGCGGACCAGAAACGGTTCGCCGTGTGTCACTCCGATCGACCAGCCCCAGTAGCGAGCCCGGTCGCGCACGTCATCGAGGAAGGTCGGCGCGGTCGTCGAGCGGCCGGCGATGAACTGGGAGTGATAGCAGCCGACCGCCTGCATCTTGCGTTCGTGATGGGCGCTGACATCGACGACGAACGACGGCCGCGGATGAATGCGGAGATGGACGCAGAAGTAGTAGATGATCCGGGCCGGGAAGTGCGGCTCGCCGGGCAGATCGGTCTTGCTGAGTTTGGCCCAGAAGCGGGCGGCATCGACCAGGGCGCTGGCGGCGACGTGGTCGGGGTGGGCGTCCTCCCAGTACGGCGCGAACAGGATGCGCGGTCGGAGCTGACGCAGGGCCCCGGCCAGGGCGGCTCGCGCGGCCAGGGTCGGTTCCAACGATCGATTCGGCAGACCGAGATTGCCGCGATAGCTCAGGCCAAGGACGGCCGAGGCGGCCTGAGTCTCCCGGGCGCGGATCTCGACGGAGCCGTGCGGCGTCGGTTCGCCATTGGTCAGGTCGAGGACGCCGACGCGCTGACCATCGGCCAGCAGTGACAGGAGTGTGCCACCCAACCCCAGTTCCGCATCATCGGGATGGGGAGCGATGGCGAGATAATCCAGCGGTTGCATGGTGGTACCCTCTTGTCATCAGTGAACGGCGCGTTACACTGGCTCGGATTGACGCAACACGAACCAGGGCCGAGCCCGGGTCGAACCGGAAGACTGGCCTGGTCCCGGTTGTTGTTGGGTGGACGGAGCCCCCGGCAAGTCCCTGATTTTCCATCGCCTGCAAACTACTGGAAAGGGTTTCCGGTGTCTCCCGCGTCGCGAGGAACACCGCCAACACACCGAGAGCGGTAATGGCCAAAAAACGCCCGGCTCCTGCACCTTCGCCGACGACTTCGGCCCGTGCGAGTATCACGGCGGATCGCTTCGTTCGGCTGTACAAACTGTTGAAACTGCTGGCCGACGGACCCCAGACCCGTGCGACGTTGACCAAGCGTCTGAACCTCGACGTGCGCGGCTTCTACCGCGATCTGGATCTGCTCCGTCAGGCCGAGATACCGATCCAGGTCGCGGAGGGACACTACACGTTGACCGAGGAGTTGGCCGCCGCCACGGCCCGCTTGCCCTATCCCGACCCGATTCTGACCCTGGGCGAGATGGAGCAGTTGACTCGGGGAAAATCGGCCACGCATACCAAGCTCCGCGGGCAGATCGACGCCTTGCTGGTGTGAGGCAAGCCTCTTCATTTAGCCGCCGGCTTGCCGGCGGCTAAATGAAGAACCGCGATCACGCCCGGTGCTGACGTAGCGCCGTCAGCGTTCGCTCGAACTCCTCGGGCAACGGGGCGATCGTGTCCAGCACCTGGTTCGTGCGCGGGTGTCGGAAGCGGAGTCGGTGGGCGTGCAGAGCCTGCCGGGAGAGTAACTGCACGTTCTCCTCGGTGGGCAGGCCGGGCACCAGGTCGGCCAGGAACAACGCATCGCGGCCCGAGTAGACCTTGTCGGCCAGGACCGGACAGCCGACGCTGGCCATGTGAACGCGGATCTGATGCGTCCGCCCCGTGCGCGGCTGGCAGCGTGCGAACGTGAAGCCGCGAAAGCGTTCGATCACCTCGTAATACGTGCAGGCGTCCTTGGCCTCCTCGTCGTCGTCCTCGGTGACCATCATCTTGACCCGGTCGTGCGGGTGATGGCCGATCTTCGCCTCGATGTAATCACTATCGCGATCGAGGACGCCCTGGGTGATGGTGGCGTACTCCTTGAAGATCTTGCGCTGCTCGAAGATCAGCGACAGATCGCGGTGCGTCTGCTCCTCCTTGGCGATGAGAATGACGCCGCTGGTGTCGCGGTCGAGTCGGTGGACGATGCCGGCCCGGTAGTCACCGTTGATGCCGCTGAGGTGCGGAAAGTGGAAACGCAGGGCGTTGACCAGCGTGCCGGACCAGTGCCCCTTGGCCGGATGGACGACCATGTCGGGCGGCTTGTTGATCAGGGCGAGATACTCATCCTGGTAGAGAATCTCCAGTGGGATGTCCTCGGGCACCGGGGCCGGGTGGGTCGGTTCCGGCATCTGCACGACGATCCGATCGCCGTTACGCACCTTGTAGCTGGCCTTGCCCGGCTTGCCGTTGACGACGACGCCGCCGCCCTCGATCAGACGCTGGACGACGGATCGACTGACCTCGGCAAAGTGGGCGTGCAGGTACTGATCGAGGCGCAGGCCGTCCACCTTGAGCCGGGCTTCCAGCTCAACGCGGCGGGCCGGATCGGTCGTGAGGGTTTCTTCCGACATCGAAACCTCGGAGCAGGGCAGGGGCGAATGAACAAGCCAGGCGAGCGGGGTATCCCTGCCGGCCTGGCTCGTGATAATCCGCGGGATGCCGCCGGTTCAGGGCGACTTACCGCCCAGCGTCTGGTTGTACAGGCTCTTGGCGACTCCGCTGTTCTTCTCGAGTCGCTCGACCTGTTTTTTCGCCACGACCACGAAGGGCGAGTTTTGATCCGGGCTGGCGGCCAGTTTGCGATACAGTTCCAGGGCCTCGTCGATCTGGCCGAGGGTCTCCAGGGCCCGGGCCTGGTTCAGCTGCGCTTCCTGCTGAATCACGGCGACGCCGAAGAAATCGTTGACCAGCAGGGCGTACTGATCGCGGGCCAGTTCCAGGTTCGGCTTCGCCCGGGTCTGGTACGGTTGCCCCCGAGTGCTGTCGCGCTCGCCGAGGTAGAGGGCCAGCCGTGCCAGGCGGAGCCGGGCCAGGCGGCCTTCGAGGCTGCGTGGGTTGGTCTGGACGAAGTCCTGAAGTTGTTCGAGCATCAGTTGCTGGCGACGGGCCGAGGCTGAGTTGATGTCGAACAGCGGTTCGAGAGTTTTCGGATCGACCAGCGGGTTGAGCGCGCCGAGGTCGGTGCCGTCGGTCATCTGGGCGAGGGCGACGAGTTGGTTGGCACTGTAGGTGCTGGCACTGCGAGCCAGCCAGCGCCAGACGAAGAAGAGGCCGATCAGCAGCGCGAGAATCACCACCGTGATGACAAAACCGCGCGGCGGTCCATGTCGGGCGGCGTCGGCGACCTTTTCCAGGCCGGCTTCCAGGTCGTTGTGTTGTAACGCCTTGCGTTCTTCCGCCTTCATGCGGAACTCTCCCTGCTCGAACCGTTCGGGTGCATCTTCTGATGATAGAGAGCCCGGGCCGGGGGGTCAATGGGAGAGAACGTTGATCGATCCCCTCACGACCGTCATTTCCCGCCGGTCCACACCTGGAAGCCGGTATGGTTCGTCGCGATGCGATAGAGCGATTTGCCCGCCGTGATGTAGAGCGTCTTGCGGTCCTTGCCACCGAAGACGCAATTCGTCGGCGTCTCCGGCGTCGCGATGAAGCCGATCTTCTTCCCCTCGGGACTGAAGACGTGAACGCCGGCCGTCTTGCCCTTGCCGGCCGTGGCGAAGAGGTTGCCAGCGGTATCGACGACCATGCCATCGATGCCGCGATCGTCCTTGAAGTCGAAGAGAACCTTCTTCGGCCCAACGCTCTTGTCGGCCTTGAGCGGGAAGGCCAGGAGTTGCCGCTTGCCGCCGGGAGCGTTGTCGGCGACGTAGAGCGTCTTCATGTCCGGTGACAGGGCGATGCCATTCGGCTTCTCGACGTCGGTGATGAGCTGCGTCACGGTGCCGTCCGGGTCGATGCGGTAGACGCTCTCGGTGTCGATCTCGCGTGGTTCCTTGCCGCCGTAGCGCGGATCGGTGAAGTAGACGACGCCCTCGGCTGACACCACGCAGTCATTCGGACTGTTGAACTTCTTGCCCTTCCAGGTGGCGGCCAGGACCTTGATCGAGCCGTCCTTCTCGGTGCGCGTCACGCGCCGGCTGCCGCCGTCGGCTCCCTCGCAGACGACGAGTCGGCCGGCCGGGTCGAAGTCGAGACCGTTGGCCTTGCCGCTGGGGTTGCGGAACTCGGTCGTCTTGCCGCTGGCCACGTCGTACTTCATGATTCGATTGCCGATGTCGGTGAAGAGGACGATGTTGGCGACCGGGTCGAACGCTCCGCCCTCGGTGAAGGAGCCGTCGCCCCAGAGCTTTTCGATCTTTGCGTTCTTCGGAACGACCTCGGCAGGGTCGGCCGCCAGGGCCGGCAGAACGAGGAGCAGGACAGCGATTCCGATCCGGGTGTGCATGGGTGTCTCCGTGGTGGCAGGTACACCGGCAAGGTATCCCGGTCGGAGCCCGGTCACAAGCGCTTTCCGAGCGACTCGCTGCCGCCATCACTCACCGGGAGGCACGATCGCCTCCCAGTCCACGTGTCCGTCCGCCGTGAACGGCAGGTCGCGCGGCTCACCGCGCAGTTCGAGGCCGCCACCGTGTCGTCGGCTGTCTTCCAGGGCCGCAGCGGAGACGAGCAGGGCCGCCATCTTCAGCGTGCTGTGAATCAGCACCAGCCGGGGATGCTGGCTCCCCGGACTGACGGCCAGAGCCGTCCGCAGCGCCTCTCGATCGTCGGGCATCACGATCGGCATCCGGGCCTGACACGGGGCCAGGGCGCTGAGACAGTTCAGGGCCGTCACGGCCGGATCGACCGCCTGGCGAAAGCGCTCCGTGATGAACTCACAGAGGCCCATGCCGATGGCGTTGCCGTGGTTGCCGGCGGTCAGGGCACTCCCGATGATGTTGAAGATGCGCGGAGCCCCGGGCACCCAGGACTGCCCCTGGACGTAGCCGTACGGCGAGCGGCCGATCGTCTTGGTGTGCATCCCCTGACCGCTGAGGTTCTTGCCGAGCCAGTGACACCAGAGGACGTCGATTTCGCCGAAGGGCAGCGTCGGCATCAGGGCTCGAGATTCCGCCAGGAACCCGGCCTCGGCGGCGAAGAAGGCATCGACTGCGGCATCGTTCGGGGTGACCGGAGCGGCGACGATGGCGGCCGTTTCGTCGTAAGCGTTCTCGATGATACCGATGCCACCGAGAACCTTCAGTTCCCCGCCGGAGAGGATGCGCCGGGCCGATGTCTCGATGGCCACGCCGAGCGATCGGCCGTGGACGTGCTGATGCAGAGCCAGGGCCTGTAGATGGCTCAGGCCGAGAGCGAGGATCTTCGCCCAGCCACTCTCCAGACCGAAGCAGCCGGCCGGCAACGGCGTCGGCCAGAGAATGTCGGTGTGTTCCTTGATGCGGTTGACGAGGATAACGCCATCGCAGGCGAGGGCGGCTCGGCCGACGTGGATCTCGATGCCTTCGACCGTGTCGAGGTGGGCCGTCTCCAGATCGCCGACGACCTCGGCTCCGACGCTGGTCGGGTCGATGCCACGGTTCCGGGCCGTATCGACGTTCCCCTCGGCGGTGCCGCCGCCGTGCGTGCCCATGGCCGTGAGGATCTTCGGCGTCGCCCCGTACGATCGCAGGGCGGCGGCCAGGCTGCGCAGGACCGGGCCGATGTCGTGAATCCCCCGACTCGGAGCGGTCAGGCCGATGACCTTGCCGCGGAGGTGACCGGGATCGGCAATGACGCGGGGCAGGGCGGTCGTGACGGCGGTGGCGAGGTCCGCGACCCGAGGCCGGGCGAAGTGCTGCCGCACCGGGATGACCGGCGGAATGGGACTTTTCGGCAGTCGTGATGTGTCCATCGGAGTCTCGATCCGGTGCCTCGGGATGATATCGCTAGTGTACGTCGCGGCCGGCGAGGAACCACCCCGCGTCCTGGTGGCCCGGTCGTCCGTGAACGACCAGGCCGCAAAATCCAACGACTCAATACTTGACCGGATCAATCCCTCAGCGATAATTCAGCAGGTCTGTGACGCAGCGCCCCTGGGCCGCCCCTCCCCAGCCGGCCAGCGGTGGCGTTCCTCCTTCGGCCAGAAAGGGCGCATGATGGGGCTGCTCCGACTCGCCCTCGACAACGTCTATGGCGTGATCGTCTTCGCCCTCTTCATCGCCATCCTCGGCCTGGTGTCCGTCTACCTGATTCCGGTCGATATCCTCCCGCAATTCAACACGCCGGCCGTCCAGGTTCTGACGTACTACAACGGCATGCCCGCTCGATCGATCGAGCGGACGATCACCGATCGCGTCGAGCGCTGGGTGAACCAGGCCCCCGGTGTGGCCAACGTCGAGTCGCGCGCCGTCTCCGGCGTCAGCGTCGTCAAGCTCTACTTCCAGGAGAGCATCGACCCCAGTACCGCCCTGACCCAGACCAACTCGCTCACCGGGGCGGCGATGCCCTATCTGCCGACCAACACCCTGCCGCCGGTGTCGCTGCCGTTCGATCCGACCGGCACCATCCCGCTCGGCGTCCTGACGGTCAGCAATCCGGGCATGGCCGAGCAGCAGGTCAAGGACCTCGCCCGTGTCGAGGTGCGCAACCGACTCGGAGCCGTGCGCGGCTGCGTCGCCCCGGTCGTCGTCGGTGGCAAGGATCGCCGCATCATGGTCTACCTCCAGCATGACAAGCTCGGAGCCCACGGCCTCGCTCCGGTCGATGTCGTCCGCGCTCTCGATCAGGGCAACCTGATGGTCTCGCCCGGAACAGCCTACATCGGCGACTACCAGCTCGCCCTCGACACCAACGCCATGGCCCGCACCGTCGAGGAAATCGCCGACCTGCCGATCGTCTTCGAGCCCGGTCGGCACATCCTGCTTCGCGATGTCGCCACCGTCCTCGACGACGCCGTCATCCAGAAATCGCGCGTCCGGGTCGATGGCAAACAACAGGTCTTCGTGCCGATCTACCGTCAGCAGGGAGCCAGCAGCCTGACCGTCGCCGAGGGGGTCAAGAGCGCCCTCCCGGAGATGCAGAGCGAACTGCCCGAGGGGAGCAAACTCGAGTTCGTCATCGACCAGACCGAGTACGTCCGCAAGGCGATCGAGAGCCTCGTTCACGAAGGCGTCGTCGGGGCCATCCTCGTCTCGGTCATGATCCTCATCTTCCTGGGCGACTGGCGCATGACCATCATCGCCACGCTCGCTCTGCCGCTGTCCATCCTCGGCGCGATCATCGGCCTGAAGACGACCGGCAACACGATCAACGTCATGACCCTCGGCGGATTATTCCTGGCCATCGGGCCGCTGGTCGATAACGCGATCGTCGTCCTGGAGAACATCCACCGCCACATGGGCCTGGGCAAGACCGCCTACCAGGCCGCGCTCGATGGGACCAGCGAGTTGACGCTGCCGGTCATCGTGGCGACCCTGGCCCTGATCATCGTTCTGTGCCCGGTGGCCATGACGCCGGGCGTGGCCGGCTTTCTCTTCAAGCCACTCACCCTGGCCGTGGCGTTCGCCATGCTCTTCTCGTTCGTCCTGAGCTGGACCTTCGTGCCGGCCCTCTGCTCAACCCTGCTGCGCGGCCACGGCCCGGATGCTCACGCGGCCCACTCCACGCCGACGCCACGCGGTTTCTTCGGCCGGGCTTACGCCGCCATCGACGGCTTCCTCACCGCCGTGACTCGTCGTTATGCCGAGATACTCGGCTGGGTTCTCGGCCGACGTGCGCAGACGCTGGCCGTCATCGGCGTTCTGTTTCTCGCCTCGCTGACGCTCTACTTCTTCATCGGCAAGGAATTCTTCCCGGCAGTCGATGCCGGCCAGATCTCCATCCAGGTTCGGGCTCCGTCCAACCTTCGCCTCGACGCGACCGAACGCCGGATCATCGATGTCGAGCGCGTCATCGCCGAGACGATTCCGCACCACGAGCTGCACACCGTCGTGTCGGAACTCGGCCTGAACAACGACTGGTCGTCGGCCTACTCCCAGAATGCCGGCCAGATGGACACGGTCATCCGTCTGCAACTGACCGAGGGGCGATCGCGATCCGCCCAGGAGTACGCCATCCTGCTGCGCGAGGCGTTCGCCGCCACGGAGGACTTCGCCGACCTGGAGTTCAGTTTCGACACCGGCGGCATGGTCTCCGCGGCGCTCAACTTCGGAGCGGCCTCGCCGATCGACATCCAGATCACCGGCGGCACGCCGGACCAGAAGTTCGAGCTGGCCGGCCAGGTCCGCGACGCCGTTCGCGGCGTTCACGGAGCGGCCGACGTTCGCGTCTTGCAGCGGAACGACTCGCCCTACCTCGTCATGGAGGTGAATCGCGACAAGGCCGCCAGCGTCGGTCTGACCGCTCGCGATGTCGTCATGCAGGTCGTCACCGCCGTCAACTCGAGCATCGCCCTGACGCGCAACTTCTGGATCGATCCCCGGAGCGGCAACCAGTACTTCATCGCCGTGCAGTATCCCGACGATCCGACCTTCCGCCTGTCCGATCTGAGCGGCATCTACGCCACCGGGACGAATCAGCGAGCCCCGGTTCGACTCAGCACGCTCGTCACCGTGCGCGAGACGACCCAGGCCGTCGAGTTCAATCACGTCGGCCTCAAGCGGGTCGTCGATGTCCTGGTCAACACCCGCAACCGCGACATCGGCAGCCTGGCCGGTGACATCGAGAGGACTCTCGAACCGGTCGCCGTTCCCAAGGGCATGAAGATCACGCTGAAGGGCGAGTACGCTCGCATGAACGAGTCGCTGACCAGCCTCGGCTTCGGCCTGGCCCTGGCGTCGATCCTGGTCTACCTGCTCATGGTTCCGCTCATGCGTTCGTTCGTCACTCCGCTCATCATCATGGCGACGGTGCCGCTCGGTCTGATCGGCGTCCTGACCATGCTCTGGGCGACGGGAACGACGCTGAACATCCAGTCCGAGATGGGCGTCATCTTCCTGGTCGGCATCGTCGTCTCGCAGGGCGTCCTGCTGATCGATTTCGCCAACCAGCTGCGGAACCAGGGCAAGCGCGTCCACGACGCGGTCACTGAGGCGGCGGTCACCCGCTTCCGGCCGATCCTGATGACATTCCTGGCGACGTTTCTCGATCTGCTGCCGATGGCCCTGGGTCTGGGTCGTGGCAGCGAATCGCTGACGCCGCTGGCCCGGGCCGTCGTCGGTGGTCTGCTCACCAGTACCGCCCTCACCCTGCTCGTCGTCCCGATCCTGTTCACCCTCCTGGTGCGCGATCGCCAGGACGGACCTTCCGCCGACCTGCCCTCCCACGCCGTCGTTTGAACCGGAGTACCCATGAACGATCCGCACGAGAACGAGACGCCTGGGACCGGAAGCCCCGCCACGAATTCCCCCGAGCCGACCGAGTCGCCGCGACGATGGCTGACCGGCCGTCTGGTCGTTATCCTCGCGACGACGGGAGCGGCCCTCGGTGCGGGCGTCCTGCTTGGTGTCGTGCCGAACCCGCTGGCTCGACACGATCCCCACGGCCTGGCCGCCGAGGATCGGGCGCGGGAGCCTGCCTCGATGGTCAAGGCGGTTCATCCGCGGGCCGAGAAGTCCGTCGGCATCTCGGTCGAACAGCTCGCCACGGTCGAGCCGTACTACCAGGCCGACCTGCGTGCCCGGGCGTCGGGCATCGTCAAGCACGTCTTCCGCGACATCGGCGACCGGGCCGTCAAGGGGGACGTTCTCGTCGAGATCGACACTCCGGAGCGGCTCCAGGAGGTGGCTCGCTGTGAGGCGATGGTGCTGCAACGAGAGCAGGAGTTGCGTGTCTCGCAGGCTCGGCTCAAGGATGCTCGCGCCGCCCGCGACGTGTCCGCCGCGACGATCAAGCAGCGTGAGGCCGACGTCCAGGCCGCGACGGCGACACGCGACCTGAAGCGGCGACGGTTTCAGCGTTTTCAGACCCTGGCCGCACGCGGCACCGTCGTCGGCAGTGTCGTCGAGGAGGAGGAACGCGATTACCTCGCCAGCGATGCGGCCGTGGCCTCCGCGCGGGCGAACGTCGATCGCGCCCGGGCCGATCTGGCCGAGTCCGATTCGCGAGTCGAGGCCGCCAGCGCCGACATCGACCTGAAGAAGGCCCAGATCGAGGTCGCGGGCAAGGATCTGAAACTGGCTCGCGCCGTCGCTGACTTCGGCACCGTTCGGGCTCCATTCGATGGCGTGATCGTCCGTCGGGCGGTCGATCCCGGCTCGTTCGTTCAGAACGCCACCACCGGGGTGAGCGATGTTCTCATCTCGATCGCCCGCGTCGATGTCGTCACGGTTAGCGCTCGTTTCCCGGACAGCGTCGCTCCGTCGGTCACCACCGGCATGCCGGCCGAGGTGCGCGTCGTCGATCTTCCCGGCGTGACCATCCCCGCCACCGTGACGCGCTTCGCCCCGTCGGTGCAGACACCGGATCGGACCATGCGCGTCGAGATCGACCTGTTCAACGGCGACGACGCCGAGTACAAGCGATTCGTCAAGGCCGTCCAGGAACAGACGCTCGACCAGCCTCGCAAGGGCGTCAGCGACACGCTCCCGATCTGGGCGTTTCCGCCCGGCGTCCCCAACGGTCGGCGTCTCCTGCCCGGCATGACGGCGATCGTCCGCCTGTCTGTCGGCAAGTTCAGCGATTCCTTCGTTTTGCCGAAGACTGCGGTTTACTCGCAGCGCGGGACGATGTATATGCTCCTCATCCAGGATGGTCATACGAAGCAGGTGCCGGTGCGGGTCCAGCTCAACGACGGCCGAACGGTTCGCGTCGCGATCGTCACCGAACATCGCGGCCCGGATGGCGTGGCCCGTGAGGTTCTCGAGGATCTGACCGGGAACGAGGTCGTGGTGGTCGCCCGCCAGCTCGAGGTTGGAGACGGAGCCGCCGTCCGGGCTGGGCTGTCAGACTGGTAAGACAGGCGGGGCAGGGGGGCCTCATGACACGGATGGCACGACGATTCCTCCCGGTGGCGGTGGTCCTGGCCCTGGCTGCGATCGGTTGTACCACTGGACCGAAGTCGATGTCCCTGTCCGGTGAGAAGGTCCGAGCCGAGCCCGAGCGTGCGCAAGGGACTGCTGCTCCCGAGGCGAAGGCCGCCCTTCCCGCCACGGACACCCCGATCAAGACCGTGGCCTACCGGGAGCCGAGCCGCGAGCGGGACGGCGAGAAGCCGGAACTGCTGCCGGTGCCGAAGACCGCGACCGAGTCTTTGCCGGAGCCGCATCGGATCCGACCCTGCTACGCCGAACTGGAGACGCTGCCGATCGATCTGCCCACGGTCATTCGCCTGATCGACGCCCGAAGTCCGACGGCAGAACTGGCCCGCGCCCGGGTTCGCGAGGCCGAGGCGCGCCTGGCCCAGGCCAACGTCGCCTGGGTGCCGAACCTGTCCGTCGGGGCGGCCTACAATCGCTTCGATGGTCAGACTCAGAACCAGCGCGGCGAGGTGTTCGCCGTGTCGCGGCAGAACCTGTTCTTCAGCGGTGGTCCGGCCCTGACGCTCGACCTGGCCGAAGCGATCTATCGCCCCCTGATCGCGCGGCGAGCGGCGGCAGCGGAGGTCTTTCGCAGCGCCGCCGCCCGCAACGCGGCCGAACTGGACGCCGTCTCGGCCTACCTCGATCTGGTCCAGGTCCACGCCCTGCACGAGATCAACGCCGAGACGCTTCGCCGCGCCACGGAGATGCTCACCGCCGCCCAGAACGCGACCGAGGCCCGGCTCGACCGATCCGCCGGCGACGTGAACCGGGCCCGGATCGAGGTACTCACCCGACAAGCGGAACGGATCGATCTGGAAGGTCGGATCGGCACCGTCAGCGCCCGCCTGGGCAAGCTGCTCCTGCTGCCTCCGAATCTGCGTCTCGTGCCCGCCGATGCCCACGTCGTCGCCATCACGCTCATTGATCCGCACGCCACCCTGGACGACCTGATCCGCCTGGCACTGGAGCGGCGGCCCGACCTGGCCGCCAATCGCCAGGCGATCGCCGGGGCCTGGGAGCGCGTCCGGGCCGACCGCCAGAGCCCGTTCCTGCCGAAGCTCCTCCTGACCGACCAGGGCGGCACCTTCGGCGGCGGCAAGAACAGCAACCTCGATCGGTATCGCGGTCGCAACGTGTTGTCGGTTCAGCTGTACTGGGAGATCAAGAATCTCGGCCTCAGCTATCACGCCCTGGGAGCCGAACGGATGGCGGCCGTCGAACAGGCTCACGTTCAGTTCGTGGAGACGCAGGCCCGTCTGGTGGCCGAGATCGTCGAGGCGGCCCAGATCGCCGCCGCCCGGTTCGAGGCGCTGGACTCGGCCGAGAAGGCGGTTCGCGAGGCGACCGAACTGTACCGCATCAACAAGGAAGGAACGAAGAACGTCGTCGATGTGAAAAACCTGTTCGATGCCCTGCGTCCGCTCCAGGCGATCCAGCTCCTGAATCAGACCCGGGCCGCTTATCTCAACGCCGTGATCGACTATACTCGGGCTCAGTATCGGCTGTTCGTGCTGATCGGCGCGACGCCTCACGCCCTGCCGGTGGCCCCGACGCCGCCACCGCACCAGCCGAAGCCGGAAGCGGCGAAGACGGAGCCGCCGGCACTCGAGACGCTGCCGGAACCGCGCCCGGATCGCTGAGGAGGCGTCACCAGGGCGGCGATTGCGAGAAGACGTAGAACAGATTGTTCACCAATTCCGACTGCGACAGCGCGGCCACGTGGCCGTCGCAGAAGAGGACGTTGAACACGCCGCCGTGCCGCTGCACCGGATAGTGCGTGTAGTCGTCCGCCTTGACGAAGGGCGTCCACGGCCCGCGAGGGGCCGCGATCTTCGAGTTCGCACAGCCCGGCGTTCGGCCATGATCCCAGACGATGACGATGTTCGACGTGCCGTTGCCGCTGGTCAGATCGACCAGTCGCTTGCCGTTCGGCCCTCCGGTGACGTAGTTCATGCCGTAGCTGACCTGAAACTCCTTTCCTCGGGTCGGGCTGCCGGGTTGCAGGTCGATGCCGACGGGGCACTTGAAAATCTTCTGGTTCTGCTCGATGTACGGCCAGAGCAGGCCGCGTGGATAATGATCGTCCAGGACCTGCGTGACGCTGGAGCCGGGTCGATTGTCGTAGGGAGCCCACCACACCTCATTCGGACCGGTGTACATCGAGGGGGAGGTGAGCGTCTCGCAGGGGAGATCCGCGCCACCCTGCCACGGAGCGGGGCAGAGGCGATAACGCGGCAGACTGCGCAAGGCATCATGGTAATTGTGACAGGCCAGGCCGATCTGCTTCAGGTTGTTGACACACTGGAGCCGAGCCGCCGCCGCTCGCACCCGCTGGACGGCCGAAAGCAGCAGGCCGATGAGAATGGCGATGATGGCGATGACCACCAGCAGTTCGATCAGGGTGAAGCCGGCGTGCCGGTTGTCCGTTCGTTCCCGGATGGTTTCTGTCTGTCCCGCGCCGCTGATTCGCTCCGCCGAGAAGGTCATGTCGCACGGTTTCCATCCAGCCCGATGAACCACGTCCCGCCCGGCCGATCCTGGCGTCAGGTATCGGAAGACTCGACCGGCGGCTGCAACTCGGTCAGTTGGCGGGTCAGTTGCTTCAGCGAGACGGGCCGAACCAGAACCGCCTGGCCTGCGCGCCGGACGACCCGGCGGACCCAGTCGGCCTGCTCCTCGGCCAGGACGGCGATGCCCACGCAGGGGATGTGGCGATCCTCCGCTTCCTTCAGGATGACCTGGAAGATACCCAGGCCCTCCTCGTTGGTGGTGCCGACATCGACAACGAGCGCCTCGAACGGCTGCTGACGGAAGCGTTCCAGGGCTCGTTGCGGGTCGCCGGCGATCAGCACGCGGTAGCCCAGTTCCTTGAACTTCTCGCGCAGCGCCTCGCGGAGGCGGTCGTCCTTCTCGACCAGGAAGAGCGTGCGCGTGATCGCCCCGCCCCTGGCCTTCGTCTCCACGTCACGACGTGCCGCCCGGATCGCCTCGAGCATCTGCGAGGGGGTCTGGTAGCGTCGTTGCGGATTGAGCGCCATCATCGTTTCGACCAGAGAGAACACCGAGGGCGGAGCGTCGATCTCGCCGCGATCGATCGGCTGGACGGTTTCATAGCGATGCCGCTGCATGCGGGCGTTGGGATCGCGCGTCGGTTCCAGAGGCGGTCGACCGGTCAGCGTCTCGTACAGGACGCAGCCCAGGAAGTAGATGTCCGAGCGCGGGTCGCCGTACTTCACGTCCGTGGCGCGCTCCAGGCCGGCGTAATCGACGGTGCGTTCGACGCGTTTTTCGGGTTCGTCGTCCTTGTCCTTGCTCTTGCTCTTCGGCTTGCTCTTCTTGTCGGTCTGATCTTCCTCCTGGATCTTCTCGGCGATCTGAGCCAGGCCGAAATCGACCAGCTTGGCGTTCCCCGACGGCGAGACGAGGACGTTGGTCAGTTTGAGATCGCGATGGGTCATGCCCTTGGTGGAGGCGAACACGAGGCCGGCGGCACAATCCTCGGCGATCCGCAGGGCCTCGGCCGGGCTCAACTTCTGGCGGATGGCCAGGATCTCACGCAGGTTGCCTCCCTCGACGAACTCCATGGCGATGAAGTACTGGGCCGACGGCTGATCGAAGCCGGCCGAGACGACCTCGACGATGGAGGGATGCTTGAGGGTCTGGCCGAGCTTGCCCTCGCGAAGGAACAGATCGATGTGCTTGTTGTTCTCGCTCCAGCGACGGCGCAGGATCTTGAGGGCGACGACCCGGCCCGTACCGGGCTCCTCAGCCCGGAAGACGCGTCCGAAGCTGCCCGAGGCGATCTTGTACAGCAGCCGAAAGCCGCCAAGGATGAAGCCGGACGTGTCTCCCTTCATCAGCTTGTGGCTTTGCCAGGGCGTGAGGTGGCCCTTCCGCTCCAGGGCGTGCAGAACCGCCTCGGGCAACGGGTGGGGGGTGTCCACCAGTTCCTCGCGGACCTCTTGCAACTGGGCGTCCGTCACCAGACGGAGTTGCATCAGACGGGTATACAGCGATTGTGCGTCGGTGATGTCCATGGGCCGACCCTGTCAACGAACCTTCTTCGGGAATTCGATCCCCCAGTGGAGATATTGTACCCGTCCCCGGCCCACGCTCAAGGACCGGCACGCCACATTGTGACGGCCAAAGAGTCGCCGCATCCCTCAGGACTGCACCAGCAGGTAAATCGCGATACCGAGCAGGACCGCCTGGAGGAGGATGATCGTCCAGAAAATGGCCTGGTAGGGTCCCTTGATCGTCTTGTGCCGGAAGTAGCGCATGCCCAGGTAGGCTCCGGCACTGCCACCGGCAAGAGCGAGCAGGTGGAGGACCAGCTCGGGCACCCGTCGAGAACCTTCCCGGGCGCGATACTTGTCGTAGCCGTAGTAGGCGAAAGCCGTCACGCTGACAGCGAGGAGCCAGCCGAGCAAGAAACGCGGCCCGGTGATCGTGACTCCCAGGAGCCAGAACGCCAGCAGGATCTGGATCAGGGTCACGGTCAGGGCGATGCTTCCGTGCGTCCACTCGGGGCCCCAGCGTTTGGCGGGCATCAGCTGCCACCTCCGGATTCAATCGGTGGCCCCAATCGGCCACTCTCATCTGATGAAAATGTCTCGGAGTCCGGGCTACCGCTGACGGCGTTTCTTGCTCGCCGGCGCTGCCGTGGGGTCGGCCCGACTCAGCCGGTTCAGATACCCCTCCGTCTCGCGGTCTTCCTGTTTGCCCGTCGGACGGCCCGGCGTAGCGCTTTCGGACACGTTCGCGGACGTTCCGAACAGAAGAAGCCGGGCGCTGTTCAGCACCACCCAGGCGATGCCGGCCAGGCCGACGACGATCTGCGTCCAGGCGGCGCTGCTGGCGATCGGTGGACCCGTGTCGCTCTGGAAGAACGTCGGCGACACCCCGGTGAACAGATACAGCAGCAGGGCCGCGGCGAAGGCCGCTCCGGGGATGGCCCACACCAGCGTCTCCGCCTGGAACAGGGTCAGCGTGTGGGCTCCGGCGGCGAGCAGGAACAGCAGCACGCAGGCGTACAGAATCATGACGTGGTTGTCCAGCCCCTCGACCGGAAACAACGCCAGGGCGGCCAGGGCCAGGCAGCCAACACAGCCCAGTACTCCCGCGAGCATCCGCATCCCGGCGGCATTGCCGGCGTCCTCCTCCTCCTCCTCAGATGGAGCCGCTTCCTGAAGGAAGCTCACGAACAGGGGAAGGGCCGACCCGGCCAGCAGAAGGAGGGCTCCGGCGAACAGCAGCGATCCCGTGCCGTTCGACTGATTGTTGAAGCTCATCCCCCGGCCCAGATCGCTGAGGTAGTTCGTGCCCCAGCGGAAGCCGTTCGGATCGTCCGCCTGGAGTTCCGATCCGCCCGGATACATCGCGGCGGAGGCCAGGACAAGGCCCACAGCCAGGAGCGGGCCGGCACATCCGAGAATCAGTCCCAACCGAGTCAACGCCGCCGAGTCTTTTGCTGCCATGATTCTCCTCGAGTCTCACCAGGCGATCAGACGACGATCGCTCCCGATGGGTCCTGCCGGCGAGATGGTGCCGAGGACTGCGCCTTCGGCCCCACCTTGCTACAATAAGAAAAACGAGCCCCCGGGAGGAGGCAATGACGCTCACGATCCCATTCGGCCAGAACCAGTTCCCGCTCGCGATCCCTCCCGAGCGTCTCGTGCCGGTACCGGTCCCTGCCGCGAACCTGGCCGATCCGCTGGCCGACCTCGCCGCGGCCCTGGAGCATCCGTTTCATTTTCCGCCCCTGCGCCAGGCCCTGACACCCGAGGACCAGATTGCCATCGTCGTCGATGAAACGCTGCCCGAGGTGGGCCGCCTTCTGGGACCGATTCTCGACCACATAACCGCCACCGGTGTCGAAGGAATCGCCATCACCTTGCTCTGTTCCGAGCCGAACGCGGACCACGCCTGGCGGCAGGAGCTACCGGCCCTGTACCGCCGCATCGCCGTTCAGAACCACGATCCGGCCAACGCCAAGGGCCTTTGTTACCTGGCCACGACGAAGGAAGGCCAGCGACTGTATCTGAACCGCACACTGGTCGAGGCCGATCAGGTGGTCGTTCTGAGCGGCCGACGCTACGATCCGGTCCTGGGTTACGCCGGGGCCGAGACGCTGCTCTACCCCGCCTTCGCGGAAGCGGCCGCTCGTGAGCAGGCTTCCAGCAAATTGCGTGCCCTGCCGCCAGGCGACGAACCTTCACCGCCGGTGAAGGCCGCCCGCGAGGTGGCCTGGCTGCTCGGTGCCCCGTTTTACGTCCAGGTGATCGAGGGGACCGGCGACGGCATCGCCGCCTTCGTGACTGGCACGCACGAGGCCAGCGACGAGGGTCGTGGTCGCCAGGATGGCCGCTGGAAACTGCCCCTGCCGCGAGCTGCCGACCTGGTCATCGCCACGCTGCCGGGCGATCCGGCCCGGCGGTCGTTCGCGGATCACGCGACGGCCCTTTCTCGGGCCGCCAGGGCGGTCGGTCCACGGGGGGCCATCGTCCTGCTGACCGAATCTTCCCTGGACGCTGGCGACCTGGGCGACTTTCTCCGCAAGTGCGACGATCCGGAGGAAGCCCTCCGCAAACTGGGTCGTCATCCCTCGGCGGAGCGGCTTCCCGCCTGGCTCTGGGCCGGGGCGACAAGCCAGGCGCGAGTCTTCCTGCACAGTCCGCTGGAAGCGGACGAGGCCGAGCGTCTGTTCGCCACGCCGCTGGACGATCTGACCCAGGTCCAGCGATTGGCCGATCGTGCCGCCAGCGTCCTGATACTACCCGATGCGGACAGGATGCTGCCGGTGATTTAGCCGACGGCCTTCATCCAAAGCACCGCCGGCAAGCCGGCGGCTCAATGGGAACTATCCATGCCGGAACCGACTCCTCTGTACGAAACCACCCGGGCCGGGGCGACCTTTACCGAGGTCGCCGGCTGGCAGGTGCCCGCCCACTTCGGCGACGCGGCCGCCGAGTACGATCACGCCCATACCGGGGCGGTCATTCGCGACACCACGCCGCGTGGTCGGATCGAGGTGACCGGAGCGGAGGCGGCCGCCTTCCTGCACAATCTCTGCACGAACAACACGCGTGACATGCCCATCGGTGCTGGCTGCGAGACGTTCTTCCTCAATCAGCGAGCCCGCATCCTGGCGTACCTGAACATCTACCTGCTCCAGCTCCACGATGGTCGGCCGGCGTTCCATCTCGATCTGCCGCCGGGCACGTCCGAGGCGGTCCTGAAGCACCTCGATCACTTCCGCATCAGCGAACAGGTCGAGTTCGCCGACCGGACGCACGAGTTCGCCCAGATCCACCTTGCTGGCCCGCAGGCCCGCATGGTCCTCGAACGCGCCCTGATCGACGACGTGCCCGAACTCGACGAGCATCAGCACATGATGCGCACCTTCGGCACCCAGACGACGTGCAGCATCCGCAAGCACTCGCCGCTCGGCGAGGAGGGATACGATCTCGTCTGTCTCAACAATCGGGTCGCCACGGTCTGGCAGATGCTCGCCAGGGCAGGGGCCCGACCGCTGGGAGAAGACGCCGCCGAGATACTGCGTATCGAGGCAGGGACGCCGCTCTTCGGCATCGACATCGAGGAAAACACCTTCGCTCCGGAGGTGGGCCGAACGGCTCAGGCGATCAGCTACACGAAGGGCTGTTACCTCGGCCAGGAACCGATCGTCATGGCCCGTGATCGGGGCCACATCAACCGCCTGCTCCGGGGCGTGAAGCTGGCCGGCATCGTGCCGCACAACAGCAAGCTCTTCGCGGGCGACCAGGAAGCGGGTCGG
>CAYYJM010000036.1:2850-33020 GCA_964471755.1 uncultured Alcaligenaceae bacterium | reverse complement strand
CCGTCGCGGATCGCCCAGGAACTGGCCGTGTACAACACCCTGCTCCCCGGCCCGGGTCAGTTGCACGCTGTTCTGCTGCTCGATGTGGAGGAAGCGCGTCTGCTGGCGGAGTGGACCGCCTGGAACGACCTGCGCGGCGAGGAGATTCGCTTCCAGCTCGGGCCGCTGGCCCTGTCGGCGAACCTGTACACCGCCCGCCCCGAGGATCGGTGCTTCGGAGCGGCCCAGTGGATTCAGTTCGTCCTGGACGATGCGGCCCAGCAGGTGCTGGCCGATCCGCGTCAGCCGGCCCTGCTGGTGATCGATCGACCCGGCTATCAGCACACCAGCGGCCCGCTCACCGAGGAGGTCCGCCGCGCCTTGCTGGAGGACCTCGAACTCTCGGGCCGGGCGGATTGACCGACCATCACCGGCCCGGCGAGAAGGGCAGCGGTGTCGGCAACGTCGGCAGCGGGCTCGAAGGCACCGGAACGAGTCGCTGATCTCCGGTCGGGATGGCCGGCGTGGGAATGATCGTCGGCCCGGATACCGTGCCCGGCGTCGGCACGATCGTCGTCGGATTTGGCCCGACGATCGTGGGGATCTGACCGACGACCGGCGGCGGATAGTTCGACGAGGGAAAACTCGCCGGCGGGAAAGCCTGGACAGGATTCTGGACCTGCGCTCCAGGCGGAAGCGGATATGGCACCTGCATCACGGCGGGCGGAACCGGCACCGCTCGGGCCTTGCGAACCGCCTTCAGGAACTGCTCGGCGGTGTCGTCGCGGTATTCCAGGTCGTGCAGCTTGTTCAGCCAGAATTCGAGCTGGCCGCCAACCGGCTCGGTGCCCATCACGTCGCGGAAGAGTCCGTGAATGAAGCCGATGTTGGTTCCGCCGTTACGCTGGAAGTATTCGCCACTGCCGAGGATGGCCGCCTCGATCTCACGCGGATTGTCGCCAAGGGCCAGCCGCCGACCCCAACCGTCCAGGCCCTGGTAGTCCAGCGGTCGGCCCAGGTAACGCAGATACCAGTCCTGCAACAGCATCTGGTAGTCCGGCGCGACCACGACCGGACGACGCTTGAAAAACAAGGGCCAGGTCGCCTCGGAGACGGCCGGCGTCAACATCAGGGTCGCAAGCACCAATCCGATGGTGGTTCGTATCATGGTGTTTCCCCTCTTTCCGGTAGGTGTTCCTGACTTCATTATGCCATATCGAGCGGACACAAGGCGACGTTCTCTCGTTCGGTCGATAAAACCGTCACCGCCCTTTCCACGGGCGTAACGGCTCTCCGACACGCCGTGGCAGCTCCGAGGCGAGCGTGGGGCGTCAGCCCCATGTCTGCTGGAACGCTGCGAAGACGAAGAGTCATGGGGCTGACGCCCCACGCTCGCCCAAACGGACGCCAACACAAATTGTCGTATCATGAGTATCGGCTCGAACCTTCATACACTTGACTCGCGGCGCTTGCCAATCCACCTCCCGGACGGGATAACAATGCGGGGAGGACGCCATGACCACACTGCTCGTCGTTGGAACACGCAACAAGAAGAAGCTCGGCGAGATCCGCGAGATCTACCACGATCTACCGGTCGATCTGCGCGACCTGTCGGCCTGGCCCGATCTGCCCGAGGTGATCGAGGACGCGCCGACCTTCGAGGGCAACGCCCGCAAGAAGGCGAGCGAGGTCGCCCGCCAGGTCGGTCACTGGGTCCTGGCCGAGGACAGCGGTCTTGTCGTGCCCGCGCTCAACGGCCGACCCGGCGTCTACTCGGCACGGTACGCCGGCAGTCAGGGCGACGATGCGGCCAACAACGCCAAGCTGATCAACGAACTCGGCGAACTGGAGCGGCTCGGCAAACTGACCGGCCCGGCTCCGGCCTACTATGTCTGCGTCGCCGTCCTGGCCGATCCGAAGGGCGAGGTCCAGGCCCTGGCCGAGGGACGCTGTCATGGCGTGATGCTCCGTGAGCCACGCGGCAGCGGCGGCTTCGGGTACGATCCGCTCTTTGTGATCCTGGAATACCACCAGACCTTCGGCGAACTGCCCTCCGCCGTCAAGCACGCTCTGAGTCACCGGGCCCGCGCTCTGGCCCAGTTGCGGCCCTCGTTACGACGCCTCCTCGGTTGAACGAATCTCTCCAGCGAAAGGGATTTATGCGCGCTCTTATCGGATTCTCCGTCTTACTGTCGGTGCTGACGCTGACGCTTCAGGCGGCCGCTCCGGTCGTCGGCGGTTTGAAGAATCTCCGCGCGGCCGTCGTCGGTCCCGGCGGCAAGGTCTACGTTGCTGCCGGCAACGACCTCCTCGTCATCGAGGAGGGCCAGGCGAAGCCGTTCGCGACCGGCCTGAAACAGCCGACCAGCCTGGCCTTCTTCGGCGAGGCCATCTTCGCCGCCGATGGCGAACGCATCCTGCGAATCGATGCGACCGGCAAGATCACGGTCCACACCCCGCCGAACGCGTTTCCGACCCGACCGGGCGAACTGCGAACCGTCGTCGCCGGTGAGAAGGGGGAACTGTTCGCCCTCGCCCGTGACGACAAGTTCGACACCTTCGCCATCTACCGCATCCCGGCCAAGGGCAAGGTCACCGTCATCGCCGACCAGCAGCGGACCCCGGCTCTGAAGCGACCGGCGGCCATCGCTCTGGATGGGTCGTCGTTCGTTCTGGCCCTGGACGAAGGCAAGCTCCATCGCGTCAAGGTCGCCGATGGCTCCTCTCGCGAGCTGGTCTCCGGTCTGGAAGACGCCAGCACGCTCGCCTGGGACTGGTTCGGCCGGCTCTACATCGGCCATCTGAAACCGGGCACGGTGTCGGTGATCAATCGGCCCGGAGACAAACCCGTCACGGCGGTGAAGGGCTTCACTCAGGTCGATGCCGTCGCGATGGGGCCCGGCAGCCAGACCATGCTCGTCGTCAATGGCCACGATGGAACGGTGAGTTCGTTCCCCATCGGCGACCCGACGAAGCCGGTCGATGTCACGCCGCTGCCGGTGAAGACCGAGATCGCCTTCCCGAAACTCCAGTGGACCGGCTGGAAGCCCGAGGACGAGGCCGGCCGCCCGGTGCCGCTGCGACCCATCGTCCTGACGCACGCCGGCGACGGCAGCAATCGCGTCTTCGTCGCCACGCAGCACGGCGTCATCCATGTCTTCGCCAACGACCAGAACGCTGACAAGACGAGCGTCTTCCTCGACATCCAGGATCGCGTCAGCTATCAGGACAAGCAGAACGAGGAGGGCTTCCTCGGCCTGGCGTTCCATCCAAAATTCAAGGAGAACGGCGAGTTCTACGTCTACTACACGATCCGGAAACCGGAGCTGACCAACGTCGTCTCGCGCTTCCGGGTCAGCAAGGACAACCCGAACAAGGCGGACCCAGCCTCTGAGGAGGAGCTGTTCCGCATGAAGAAGCCATACTGGAACCACGACGGCGGCACACTCGTCTTCGGGCCGGATGGCTACCTGTACATCGCCGTCGGCGACGGCGGAGCGGCCAACGATCCGCACGAGAATGGCCAGAACCTCGACACCCTCCTGGGCAAGGTTCTGCGCATCGACGTGAACCGCAAGGACGCCGGCAAGGCTTACGCCATTCCGAAGGACAACCCCTTCGTCGGCCAGGCGGGAGCCCGGCCGGAGATCTGGGCATACGGTCTGCGCAATCCCTGGCGGATCGCCTTCGACCGCAAGACGGGCAAGCTCTGGATGGGTGAGGTCGGTCAGAATCTGTTCGAGGAAATCAACCTCATCACGCGCGGCGGCAACTACGGCTGGAACCAGCGTGAGAGCCTGCACCCGTTCGGCGTCAAGGGCGTCGGCCCGCAACCGGACCTGATCGAGCCGATCTGGGAGTACCATCACGACCTGGGCAAGTCGATCACCGGCGGCCACGTTTACCGCGGCACGCGTCTGCCGGAGCTGGCAGGGGCGTACCTCTACGCCGACTACGTTTCGAGCGACATCTGGGCGCTGTGGTACGATGAGGCTCAGGGCCGGGTCGTCGCCAATCGGCCGATCCAGGATCCGAACCTGGCGGTCCTGTCGTTTGGCGAGGATGAGACCGGCGAGGTCTACTTCCTCGCTGCCACGCCGACCGGGCAGGGTATCCATCGGTTCACTCGTGCGGGAAAGTGACGCGGGCGAGCCGGTTCGATGAACGGATTTTCGCCCCTGGAGATGAGCTGATGCGCGTTGTTTTGCTGCTCCTTTTCGTGAGTTCCCTCGTCGCTCCGGCGGCCGACTGGCCCGGATTCCGTGGCACCGGCGACGGCCTGACCCGGGCCCGCGATCTGCCGATCGAATGGTCGCCGACGAAGAACCTCGCCTGGAAGATCGATCTGCCCGGCTACGGCCAATCGTCGCCGGTCGTCTGGCGGGACACCGTCTACGTCACTGCCGTCTCCGGCGCGATGCGTGACCGTGGCCACATCCTGGCCCTGGATGTCGCCACCGGCAAGGAGCGCTGGCGGCACACGTTCGAGCCGACGCTCCAGGTCAAGATGACCTCGACGGTCAGTCGCGGCGCGCCGACGCCGTGCGCCGACGCGGCCGGTGTCTACTGCTTCTTCGAGGGGGGCAATCTGCTCGCCCTGTCGCACACTGGCAAGGTCCTCTGGGAGCGTTCGCTGGCCAGGGACTACGGCGCGTTCCAGGGTGGTCACGGCATCGGCTCGTCGCCCTGTCAGACGGCTGACAGTCTCTTCATTCTGATCGACCATCCCGGACCGTGCTACCTGGTCGCCATCGACAAGAAGACGGGCAAGAGCCGGTGGAAGACGGAGCGGCAGGGCAAGATGTCGTGGTCGTCGCCGGTGGTGGCCGAGCAGGGTGGCAAACCGATCGTCCTCGCCAGCAGCAACGGCAGCGTCGCGGCCTACGCGGCCGAGACGGGGAAGGAACTCTGGCGGCTCGATGGCGTCGCGGGCAACACGCTCCCCTCGGCGACGGTCCTGGGCGATACGGTCGTCGTCGGAGCTGGCCAGCCGCGCGGCGCGGTCCAGCCGGCCGCGAAGGGGAATTTCTGTTTGACGCTGACGGCCGACGGCAAGCCGGGCTACGCGGTACGCTGGGAAGCGAAGGCCGGCCTGGCCAGCTACGCGACGCCGCTGGCCTACGACGGTCACGCCTACTTCGTCAACTCGGCCGGCGTGCTTCACTGCCTCGACCTGAAGACGGGCAAGGAGTGCTACGCCGAGCGGATCGATGGTCCCTGCTGGGCGTCGCCGATCGGTGTGGCTGGCCGGGTCTACCTCTTCGGCCGAGACGGCACGACGACGGTGGTCAAGGCTGGGCCGACGTTCCAGCGGCTGGCGTCGAATCCGTTGTGGCCGACCGACGGAGCGGCCGCCGAGCAACCGAACCAGGGCGGCGGTGCGGGCGAGTACGCCGACCCGATCCTGTACGGAGCCGCCGCCACCGACGGCGGCTTCATCCTCCGCTCCGGGACGAAGCTCTACCGCGTCGGGAGGTGATCGCTCTTCATTTAGCCGCCGGCTTGCCGACGGGTATTCGCGACGAAGACCGCCGGCAAGCCGGCGGCTAAATGAAGACGGCTTGCCGACGGGTATTCGCGACGAAGACCGCCGGCAAGCCGGCGGCTAAATGAAACCCTGCTACTCCGCGAGCAGTCGAACGGCGTTCCACATCGCCCGATGATACGCGTCCTGGTCCGGATTCAACCCCAGACGACGTGCCTCCTCCCGGGCCCGCGTCACATCGACCCGGTCGTGCAGGCGCAGCTTCAGATACCACAGACCGCCGACGAGATAGCCGTCGCGATCGTAGAGGAAGATCGGCCGATTGCCGGCCTCGTCGAGCAGCTTCTGCAACTGGGCGACTGTCTCGCGGCTCACCGTCTGCGAGGTCACCTCGATCGACACGAAGCGAAGGCCCTTCGCCTCGAACTGACGACGGGCAGCCTGGTCGTCGGTGCCGGGGGCGTGCAGATGCACGACCGTTCGGTAGCCCTGCTTCGCCAGCCAGTTGATGCCGTCCGGGAAGGGCTGCAAGCCAACCGCCACATCCGTCGCGGCCTCCGCGAAGCCAGGAATGTCCACCGGCGATGGCGGGGCGTGCATCCGTCGCCGACTCGGCTCCTTCTGCTCGGGAATGTTCAACGGCGGCTCCGGGGCCGGCGGACCAGTCGGCTCCTCCGGCGGCAGCAGCGGCGTCGGGTTCGTCGGCGGCGGGGCCACCGGCGGCGGAGCCGTTCCCGGAGCCGGCTGGAACGCCGACTCGCTCGGCGGCAGAAGCGGCGTCGGATTCGGATTCACCGGCGCGGGCTGGAGCGGCCCAGCGTCCGGCGGCAGCAGCGGAGCCTGCGGCGGCGGCGGAGTCGGTTCGCGCGGCGGCGATGGAATGCCGGTCTCCGGCAGCGTCGGGAACGGCGTGCCGAACTCCACCCGAGGCGGCGACCAGGCATCCTGCGTCGGGCCGGGAACCGTGCCGGGCGGCAGGATCGGAGCCACCGGGGCCGGCTCACGCGTCTCGGGAGCCGGCCGCCAGGGATCGAGCCGAACAGACGGCTGCGGCCCGAGATCGGTCGGCGGCGACGGCGGCAGAATCGGTGCGAAGCCCGGCTGCGTCGGCTGCGGCGTGAAGCCCGGCTGGCTCGGCTCCTGCGGGAACTGCGGCAGCGTGGCCGGCATCCGACCATACGGATCAGAGAAGCCCGACGGCGGCGGCTGGAACGGAGCCGGCTGCTGGGGACCGACCGGCAGCGGACTGCCCGGAGCCGGCGTGAACATCGACGGCGGATGACCCACCGGACCCCAGGCCGCACAGGCCGGGACGGGACCAGCCGTCGGACCACAGATCGGCCGCTGCGCCATGATCGTGCCGGGCGGCAACGGTCCACGACAGTAGGACTGCCGGGTCTTGCACCCACTCAGCCCGACCAGAGCCGTCACCAGCGTCAGCAGCATGAGTCCACGCATGGCCTGCCTCCTCCTCGATCGACCGCCTCATTGTACGTCGAATCCAGGAGTCGCTTCGGCCGGATTCGCCAGCCATTGCCGCGTCCGCCGTGATGGGAGTGAAAGCTGTAACGGTTGTAGGGGCTGGGAGTCGGCGCAGCTGCACGACCTGGCCGCACGACTCGAAAACGCTTGAATTCGCCTCGCGAGACGACCGCAGCCGTCGCGCCTATAACGCTCTCCACAGACCCGCACCACTGCCGACGAGACCCACCGAAATGACACCAACCACCGAGGAACTGTTCCAGCGGAAGAAGGCCCTCCGGGAGCTGGCCCACGCCGCCCGAAACGCCCTGGAGAACAAGGACGAACTGAGCCAGCGCATCTGCGAACGGCTCGTCGCCCTGCCGGAATACCAGCGGGCCGCCACGGTTCTGTGGTACGTCGATTGCCGCAGCGAGGTCCGGACTCGCCATTACCTGCCAACCGCCCTGAGCCAGCCGAAGAAGCTCATCGTCCCCTGGTGCAACACGCAGGGCGAACTGGAACTGTTCCACCTGACCAGCATGGACGAGCTGGCCCTCGGCATGTACCGCATCCTCGAACCGAAACCCGAACTGCGCGGCCTGGCCGAGAAACAGGTCCACGCCACCGAGCCGGACCTGATCATCGTGCCCGGCGTGGCCTTCGATCGACACGGCGGCCGCATGGGCCACGGTCGAGGCTACTACGACAAGCTCCTCGAACACGCCCGGCCCGACACGCCCCTGATCGCACTGGCATTCGAGTGTCAGTTGTTCGCCGAGATCCCGACCGCCGAGCATGACGTGTTCATGGACGCGATCGTGACCGAGGCCGCCGTCTATCCCGGACGCGGCAGGGGGAAGCCATGAGCGCGACCATCGAGGACACCTACGCCGAGGCTTTTCGCAGCATCTACGCCGAGGTGCTGATCACCGCCCGCGATCGGACATGGCTCGACCACGCCGTCCACGCCGCGACCGGGAATGCGTCCAGCTCGATCCTGTGTGACTGCGAGGCGGGCCTGGATCAGTACCTCGATGCCAGCCAGACGCCCGATGGTCGGCCCGGTGCGGTCGTGCAGTTCCACCTGCCACGTTTCCGCAAGGATCGCGTCGCGGCCCTGGAACGCGCCCTGCTCGTCCGCCTCAGCCAGAACGTGCTGACCTGCCCGACGACGGCCTGCTTCAACCGGCTCGACACGGCCGACTACTTCAAGCTCGGCCGCAAGATCGCCTACTTCGGCGACGGCCATCAGTACCGCGACGATCGCTTCGGTCGGCGCGTCTGGGCGATTCCGATCCTGTCGGGCGAGTTCATCCTGGACCGGCGCTTCGGCTACCGCGATGGCCTGATGGGCGGCAATCTGTGGCTGATGGGCGCGACGGCCGACGCCGCCCTGGCCGCGGCGGAGGCGAGCGTGCAGGCCGTGATGCAGGTGCCGGGCGTGATCCAGCCGTTTCCGGGTGGCATCGCCGCGAGCGGCTCGAAGGCCGGCAGTCGCTACCGGTTCGCCGTGGCGAGTACCTACGCGGAATACTGCCCGACGCTGCGCGCCCAACTCGGCACCGCGTCGAAGGTGCCGGAGGGCGTGACGAGCATCCAGGAACTGATCTTCAACGGCCGCGACCTGGAGACGCTGAACGCGGCGACCCGGGCCGCCATCGCCGCCGCACAGCAGACGCCGGGCCTGCTCCGCATCTCGGCCGGCAACTACGGCGGCCGACTGGGCAAGAGCTTCATCCACCTGCGGCAGCCAACGGGGACTCCCCCGGCTGTCGCCGGGGGCTCGCCATGACGCAGGATGGGCCGAAAGGGAGCCCGCCGCGCAAGCAAGGGAAAGAAAAAACGCGCGCGAGGTGCCATGAGCAGCAAGCAGAAGGCCGCCGCCCGGCTGCGGGTCGGCGTGGCCGACGAGGGGCCGGGTGCGGCCGTCCTGGTCCTGCACGGCGACGCGGTCCTCTACTCCGGCCAGCGTGGCCGCGCCGACATCGCGGCCGGCGTTGCCATCACGCCGGACACGGCCTTCGACCTGGCGTCCGTCTCGAAGCACGTCACGGCCGTCGCCCTGCTGCATCTGGTCGAGAGCGGTCGACTGGCGCTGGACGCGACGGTCGCCGATGTGCTGCCCGAGTGGGCCGCCTATCCGGCCGGCCGACCGCTGCGGCTGACCGATCTGCTCTGGCACACCTCGGGCCTGCCGGATTACTCCGCCATCTGGCGCGGTCCCGAGGCCGACGCCAGGCTGACCAACGCCCGGTATCTCCGCAAGGTTCTCGCTCATCCGCCGACCTTCCCGGCCGGCTCGCTGGCCCTGTACTCGAACACGAACTACATCCTGCTGGCGGCCATCATCGAGGCGGTCAGCGGTCGGCATTTCCGCGATTACGTTCGCGTCCATCTGCTGGAGCCTCTCGGTATGACCGGCACGGCGGTCGTCGATCGGCCGACTCATCCGATCGCCAACCGGGCCGGCGGCTACGTCCGCGCGGGCGGCCAGGTCCGGGTCAGCGATTATCCCATCGCGCTGGTCGGTCACAGTCACCTGTTCACGACCACGGCCGATCTGACGCGCTGGTTTCGCGGCCTCTGGTCGGGCCAGGTGGTGAGCCGGGCCGCCCTGACGCAGGCCCTGACACCGGGCCGCCTCGATGATGGCAGCCGTCACGAATACGGCTTCGGCTGGTATGACGACACGCGCGGTCAGCGGCCGTCGATGGGCCATTCCGGCTCGTGGTATGGCTACGCCGCCTACGTGCGGTATTACCGCGCCGAGGAGCTGACCCTCGCGGTGCTGTCCAACGACGAGAACTTTCCGGCCGAGAAGTTCGTCGATCGCCTGGCGGAGGTGTTCTTTCCGGGCGATGGGATAGAATGAGCCCCGGACGCTCGCGATCAGAACCGGCGGGCTGACGCCGCGCCGCTCGCCAGGCTACCGACTGGATCAGGAGGACGCCCGCCCGTGGACCCCCTTTCGCAGGATCTTCTGCATCGCGCTCGTCGGGGTGATTTCGACTCGGCGGCGCAGTTGCTCGATCGCCTGCGGTTGACGCCGCCGCCGGTCGATGAACTGCTCGACTGGCTGGAGGCGACCGAGGCGAACGTCCGCTGGCTCGGCGTCCACCTCGCGCCGCAGCATCACGGCCATAGTCTCGACCTGCTCCTGCTCGGTCTGGAGGCCCGCAAGAACGACCCCGAGTCCATCGTCCGGGCCGCGCTGGCCGACGTGCTGGGCGAACGGCCCGATCTGCCGCTGGAGGACGCGCTGCGCGAACTGACACGCGATCGCGAGCCGTCCGTTCGTCGGGCCGCCCTGGCCGGGGCCGCCCCGCGACCGTGGAGCCGAGCGATCCTGCTCGAACGTCTGCGCGACGATCTCGACTGGCGAATCCGTCAGCAGTCCGCCCAGTTCCTGGCGCAGGCACCCGCTCATGCGGAGGTGTTCCTCACCCTGTTCGGAACGCTGCTCAACGATCCGGACGCCGACGTGGCCCAGGCCGCCGTGGCCGGGGTCGAGCGCCACTTCCTCGCCCTGGGTGGCTGGTCGGCCGGGCTCGGGCCGCTGCCGCCCTACCGCGATCTGAAGACGATCCGGGAGCGGCTCACGACCATCCGGGCGACCGACTGCCGTGCCCTGATCGGCTGGCTCGATCAGCGCCTCGCCGTGGACGTGGACCTTGACGGCCTGCGCGACTACGGCTCGATCCTGACCGTCGAGGCCGAGGCCGGCCGACTGCCGCGAGCCTATCGCCTCGACGAGCCGGTCGAGACGGTCCTTCGTCTGCTGCACCAGGAGGGCACGCCACGGGCCGTCGTCGTTCTCGGCGACGCGGGCGTTGGCAAGACGACGCTCGTCCACGAACTGACGCATCGTCTGCGTGACGATCCGGCCGGGCCGTGGGTGGTCGTCCAGGTGCCGCCGGGCGCGTTCCTGGCCGGCACGCGCTATGTCGGCGAGTGGGAGACGAAGGTCGATCAGCTCATCCGCATGGCGTCCCGGCCGAGGCGGGTGCTGCTGTACATCCCCAACGTCGAGGAGCTGGCCTCGGTCGGCAAATCGTCGAGCAGTGATTTCAACGTTGCGCTGGCCCTGGCCCCGGCGATCGAGCGGGGCGACATCGTCGTTCTGGGCGAGAGTACGCGGGAGGCGTTCGCTCGTGGTCTGGGCGCGAATCCGTCGCTGCGGCGTCTCTTCCAGGCGGTGACGCTTCATCCGCAGGATGCCGAGGGGACGCGGCAGATCGTCCAGGCCGTGGCCACGACGACGGGCATGGCCGCGACGCCGACCGTGGTTGACCGTCTGATCGAGCTGGCCGATTTCGCGGCGACCGGGAGTGTGCAGCCAGGTCGGACGGTCGGTCTGCTGCGTCGGGTGATCGCGGGTCTGCCGCCGGGCCATCCGGAGTTGACCGAGCCGGACCTGCTCGACGCCGTGACGCAGGCGACCGGTGTGCCGCGTCCGCTGCTCGACGATCGGATGCCGCTCGACCGGGCGACGGCACGCGCGTTCTTCGAGCAGCGCGTGATGGGCCAGCCCGAGGCGGTCGATGCGGTCGTCGATGTGGTGACGCTGATCAAGGCGGGCCTGACCGATCCATCGAAGCCGATGGCGGTGCTGCTGTTCGTGGGTCCGACCGGCGTCGGCAAGACAGAGTTGGCGCGGACCCTGGCGGAGTATCTGTTCGGCGATCCCGCCCGGCTGGTCCGCCTGGACATGAGCGAGTACGTCGCGCTGGACGGCTTCGAGCGTCTGATCGGCAGTGCGACGCGCACCGGGCTGCTGACGAGTGCCGTGCGTGAGCAGCCGTTCACGGTGTTGTTGCTCGACGAGTTCGAGAAGTCGAGCCTGGCGGTGTTCGATCTGTGCCTGCAAATCTTCGATGCCGGTCGGCTGACGGATGGCCAGGGCCGGACGGCCGACTTTCGGCGGGCGATCATCATCCTGACGAGCAACGTCGGCTCGCGGGTTCGCACGCAGGCCCCGGTCGGCTTCGGTCGTCCGACGCCGCCGCTGGACGTGCAGGAGACGCAGCGGGAGTTGAGCGAATCGTTTCGGCCGGAGTTCCTCAATCGGCTGGATCGGGTGGTCTTCTTCCGGCAGTTGTCCGAGACGAACGTGGAGCAGATCGCCCGGCGCGAGGTGGAGCGCGTGGTGGAGCGTACCGGCATCACGCGTCGTCGGCTGGCGGTGCAGGTCGATCCGGGCGTGGTGCCGCTGCTGCTGCGGGAGGGCTACTCGCCCTCATTCGGCGCTCGCCATCTGAAGCGGACGGTGGAGCGGATGGTCCTGCTGCCGATCGCGCGGACGATCGCGGCCGGCGAGGCGCAGCCGGGCTCGATCGTGCGGCTGGTGCCGTACGCGGGTCGGATCGACGTGCAGGTGGTGGCCGTCGAGGGGCCGGTCGCGGCGACGGCGGTGCCGGTCGTCTCGGCGTCGGAGCAGGCGCGCCTTCAGCAGTTGGCCGAGGAGGTCGATCGCCTACGTGACCTGGCCGCTCCGTTGAGCGAGCGGAAGGCGGTCCTGAACGCACGGATGCTGGAGACGAGTTTTCATCACAATCGCCACGAGGCGGGTGCGGTCTACGATGAGATCTACCGTGTGGACAAGGTGTTACAGGATCTCGACGCGCTGGAGTCGGCGCTGGCGCAGGCCCAGGAGGTCGGCCAGGACACGACGCTGGGCCGATCGGGTCGCGATCTGGAGGACGAACTGGACGTGCTGGAGCCGCAGGCCCGGCTGCTGCGCTTCCTGGTCGGCTGTCAGAATCCGCGTGACCTGGGCGACGCCTACCTGGTGCTGACACGGGTGACGCACCAGGGGGAGCCGCTCGATGGCGTGCGGATGCTGGCGCGCATGTATCGTGAACTGGCCCGCCGACGCGGCCTGGAGGTGGACGTTCTCGACGATCGGCAGCGACGCGAACCGGACGAGGACGTGATCGTGATGCAGATCACCGGGGCGGGAGCGTTCGTGCTGCTGGCTGGCGAAGCGGGTCTGCACCGAATCGGTCGTGGTGGTCGAGGCGACGACGACGAGCGTGGTCATGATCGTGAGGTGGTTCGTGTCGAGGTGCTGCGGGTGCCGTGGGAGCCGTTGCCAGCGACCGAGGCGATCCGCATGCAGACGAAGGAGTTGCCGGACGTGCCGGGTCGTCTGATCGAGCGTCTGAGTCTGGAAGTGACGCTGCGTCACGAGCCGTCGCTGCGGACGCTGACGGTCTGGACGGATCGCAGCCGACGCGAGGCGCAGGGGGTGCTGTCGCCACTGTTACAGGCGTACGTCGCCGCCGACAGCAGCGCGACGCCACCGGGCCTGCTGCCGCTGATCCGGCGTTACGACCTGGCTCCGAATCAGCTTGTGCGTGACGTGCGGACGAACCGGCGAACGGCGCGACTGGACCTGGTGCTGGAGGGACATCTGGAGCCGTATTTGCAGATGCCGTGAGAGGTCGGCTCTGGTCTGACTTTTTTGGACTGCGGCGAAGCATCGCCGCAGTCCAAAAAAGTCAGACCAGAGCCGGACATGGGCAGGAGACGATCACTTGGCCGGAGCGATGGCGATCTGCGCCTTGGGTCGGAGCTGGGACACCAGATGCTCCCTCAGACGCTCACCGTAGGTGTCGCGGACGCGCTCCTTGACCTGATCGAAGGTCACTTCCTTGCCCGGCTTGCGGTCCATGGCCAGGATCAGATGGTAGCCATACGGTGACTTGACGGCGTCACTCATCTCGAACGGCTTCAGGACAAACGCGGCCCGGGCGAACGGCTCGACCATGAAGCCGACGCGCTGGAACCAGCCGAGATCGCCACCGCGTTCCTTGCTGGGGCAGGCCGATTTGTCCTTGGCCGCAGCGACGAAGGCCTCCTCCATGGCCTTCATCCGGGCGCGTTCGCGAGTCAGGGCGTCGGCATCGGCCGGCACCTTCTTCAGGGCCTCGGCCCCGGCCGCCTCGACCTGCTGCTTGCAGGCTCGCAGCGCGGCCACGGCCGCCTCGCAGGCCCGAGCATCACCACTGGCCGGCGTCAGCAGTATGTGCCGGGCTCGCATCGTCGTCTCGTCGAACATTTCCTTGTTGCCCTCGAACATCTGCTTCAGGGCCGCATCGGTCGCCTGGGATGTGACGAACCGCTCCCAGCGCACCTCGGCGGCAACGTGCGTACGCAGCTCCGCCTCGGTCAGCTTGAGCTGTTTGAGCATCTCGGCCAGTTCGACCTTGCGCCGGGTCAACTCCGTCTTCATCTCGGTCAGCCGACCTTCGACCTCCTGAGCCGTCACCTGGATGTTGGACCGGGTCAGATACTGATCGATGAGCAGGTTATCGATGAGGAAGTTGAGGATCTCCGGCCGGGCCTCGGCACGCTTGGCCGGTGGCACCCCTTCCAGGCCGCGCTGCACGGCCAGTTCGTGGATCGGAGCCCCGTTGACCGTGGCGGCGATGGCGTTGGGATCGACCGCGACCGGAGCCGGAGGCGTCGCCGGTTGCCCCGGCACCGGCTGCGCGGCAGGCGCGGTGGGTTGCGGCACCGGCTGCGGGAGAGCCGGCTGCGCCACCGGCTGAGCCGTGGCGGGTTGCGGCACCGGCTGCGGTACGGCGGGCTGTGGCACCTGGGCAAACAGAGAGGCGGACAGCAAGCAGGACAGTAACAAGGCAGACAGACGCAACTGGGTCATCGGATCCTTCCTCGTCCCGTGGCAAGGCACATCCTTTCGGGCGGGAGGACAGCAGATCCGTCCTCCGGCCCCAACGTTCGCGGATTGTAGCAAGGCAGTCGGTTCGGTGCGAGACGAGTCGGCCGGGAGCCGCAGCCGTCATTTCGTCTGAAAAAGCGGGCTCCGCACGATCTCGTGAACGAGTGTTCGCAGGCCGAAATCCTTCGCCCGCCCCCGGCCGACGATCGCCGCGATCGCCGGGCCATCGATCGCGGTCGGAGCCGCGCCCGTGGCGTAGGTCACCAGTCGCTCCGTCAAGGCCCGAGCCAGGCCGTCCCTGTCGGTCAGGAGAAGTTGCTTGAGTTCGTCGCTGTTGCGAAAGCGTCGGCCATCGGGCAGCACGTCGCCGGGATCAATCTTCGCCCCCCGGTGGTAGGACATCCGCCGACCATCGATCACGACCGACGCACCCGGCCCGGTCGTGCGGTAGTTCTCCCGGTAGCCGCCGATGACGTCGAAGCTCTCCAGGGCGAAACCGGGCGGATCGATCTTCACGTGGCAGGTCGCACACGAGGGGAGTTGCCGATGCCGGGCGAGTTGGTCGCGGATCGTCGTCGTGCCGCGCGTGTCCGGTTCGAGGGCCGACACGTCGCTCGGTGGCGGCGGAGCCGGCGTGCCGAGGATGCGGTCCAGTACCCAGGCCCCGCGCGTCACCGGCGACGTGGTCGTGCCGTTGGCCGTCACCTTCAACACGCTGGCCATGGTCAGGACGCCACCGCGATGACTGCCTGGTGGCAGCGTCACCTTGCGGAACTCCCAGCCATCCACGCCCGCGATGCCGTAGTGTCGCGCCAGCCGACCATTGAGCATCGTCCAGTCCGACGCGATGAACTCCGCCAGGCTCCGATCGTCCCTGAGCATCTCGGCGAAGTAGAGCTGGCTCTCGCGGACCATCGACGCCTTGAGCATGTCGTCGAACTCGGGGTAGAGCAGGCGGCTCGGTTCGGTGAAGTCGATGTCGCGCAGGCCGAGCCACTGCCCGGCGAAGTTCTCGGTGAACGCCTTGGCCCGGGGGTGTTTCAGGAGCCGTTCGACCTGGGTGTGGAGCGTCTGCGGATCACGCAGTTTCTTCTGCTCGGCCAGGTCGAGCAGTTCATCGTCGGGCATCGTACTCCACAGAAAATACGACAGGCGCGAGGCCAGGGCGAAGTCATCGAGCGGGCCCGGTTTCTCCTGGAGAAAGAGGAACTCCGGCGCGACGAGGATGGCGAGCAGGCCGACGCGTACCGCCTGCTCGAAGGTGCGTCCCTCGGCCCGTTTCGCCTTTACCAGATCGACGTAGGGCTCGACCTCGGCCGCTGTCGGCGTTCGTCGAAAGGCGCGCCGGGCGAAGTTCGTGAGAACCGTGCGGGCGTCGGCCTGCGGGTTCTTCGAGACGACCTCGATCCGGTTGCGTTGATTCCGGATTGGGCTCGGCCCCTGCGGCAGGTCGCCGAAGATCCGCCGATGGCTGGCCGGCGGCCAGGTATCGTGCAGCGGTCCCTCCACCTCGATCCACTGGATGGCCAGGCCGGGGCCCTTCCAGGCGTCGGCTCCGACCTTGTGGACCGCCTGGGCACTGGCCAGGCCGTAGGGGAGCAGGTTGATCGTGTTGCGTGCTTCGAGATGCTCGACGAACTCGATCACCTTCGGCTCGCCCGGCGGGGCATCGAAGTAGCCGACGAGCCAGTTCTTCGTCGCCATGAGCATCGGGCCGGCCAGGACGCGGAAGGGGATCGGTTTGCCGTCGCTCTGCACGGCCGAGGCGGCGATGCGAAAGCGGTAGGTGCCGCGATCGGGCGGATAGAACTCGTGGAGCGTGACCGCCTGCCAGGCCGACGAGCTGAAGAAGACCAAGCCGTCGTCGCTCTTGCGAAAGACCTTCTCGGTGGTGACCCGGACGTGGCGCTGATCCTGGCAGAGGTAGCGTTTCTTGACGAGCGGCGGCCGTGGACCGTTGGCGATGGCCAGGCTCAGGGCCCGATCGGCCGCCTCCAGGTAGCGATCCATCAGAAAGGACGAGACGTGCTGCCCTTCGGCGACGGTATCGAAGCCGTGGGCGGCCTGGTCCTCCGGCAGAAGTGCTTGCAGATCGACGTGGATGCCAAGCAGATCGCGGACGGTGTTCTCGTACTCGACGCGATTGAGCCGACGGCGTGGCACCCGTCCCTCCGCCGCTCGCCGGGCGATCTCGACCGTCTCGACGCCGCCCTGAATCCAGTCGGCGAACAGTTTCGTCTCCGCCTCGGTCAGGCGCTGTTTTCCGGCCGGAGGCATCTCGCCGGCGGACACGCGCTTCAACACGGTCAGCCAGCGCTCGCGGGTGACCTTCTCGGCGAAGTTCGGCGCGAGAGTGTCCAGGCGGAGGCCGGCCTTCGGCTTGTCCGGGCCGTGGCAACTGATGCAATGCCGATCGAGCAACGGTCGCACCGACTCGGCGGCTGTGGTCGAGGCCGACCCCGGGACAATCCCGGCCAGGACCATGACGAGCAGCGGTTGCATCGCGACCTCGGTGGTGGTGTTCACAGGCCAGCAACAGGCCGGTCCTTCATCGCGTCGTGCCGATGCGATACAGGTGTCCGCGTGTTCGCAGGAACAGGCTGCCGTGGGCCGCGGCCGGCGACGCCATCAGTTCCTCTTCCAGGTCGGTTCGGCTCACCACCTTGAATTCCCGGGCCGCCTCGACGATGGTCACCTTGCCCTCCTTGGCGAAGAAGTAGATCTTGCCGTTGGAGACCAGTGGCGTGGCCCGGAAGCCGTCGCCGAGGCGTTCCTTCCACACTTCCTGCCCCGTCTGAGCGTCGAGGCAGCTGGCGATGCCGCCGTTGTTCGCCAGGAAGACCAGGCCGTTGGCGACCACGGGACAGGCCGCGTCCGGGTTGGCCCCGGCCACCTGCCACTTGACGCTTGTCGCCGTCGTGTCGCCCTGCCCTCCGGCCTTGACCGCGAAGACGGGGCCCTTCATACCCTGGATGGCGTAGACGGTGTCGCCGGCCAGGGTCGGCCCGGAAATGACTCGGTTGCCGCTGAACGGATGGCTCTGCCACAGGCGCTTGCCCGTCTCCGGGTCGTAGCCATCCAGGACGTTTGCCCCGAAGAGAAGGATCTCCGTCCGTCCCTGGTTCTTGAAGATCAGTGGCGTCGTGTACGAATCGGCCGGCTCCTTCTTGGCGGCGTAATCGCGCAGCGTGAACCACTTCTCCTTACCCGTCCGCTTGTCGAGGGCGACAACATAGCTCTTGCCGCCTCCCTCGGGAGCCTGGCAACAGCCGGAGATGAGCAGGTCGCCGTACAGGACCGGCGAGTTGGCGTGCCCCCACCAGATCGAGTAGACGCCGTATTCCTTCGTCATGCTCTTGGCCCAAACCTGCTTGCCGTCGAAGTCGTAGCAGGCCAGGTCGCCGTTGCCGAAATGGGCCCAGACATGCTCACCATCGGTGACCGGCGACGGGCTCGCCATGTTGTGTTCATCATGGAAGCGATTGACGCCGACCGGTCCCTTTCGTCGTGGCTGGCCCTCGCCCACCTGGCGTTCCCAGACGATCTTGCCGGTGCTGGCGTTGATCCGCAGGAGCAGGAGCTTCCGGTCATCGACCTGGGTGGTGACGAAGACGGCATCCTTCCAGATGATCGGCGTCGAGGTGCCCCAACCGGGCAGGGCGGTCTTCCAGGCGACGTTCTCGGTCGGGCTCCACTTCGTGGGCAGGTCCTTGCCCGGCGCGACGCTGTCCGCGGTCGGCCCACGCCACTGCGGCCAGGCGTCGGTCGGCGCGACGGCGTTCTGTCCCATCACCAGGAGCAACCCTACAGCCCACGAATTCATCGAAACCTCTCCCAGCACAGCTCGGCAGCGGAAATTCAGACCGAACCGCAGGATAGTCGCGGAATCCGCTCCCGGCAACCATTTTCTCCAGCGCTTCGACTCGCCGAAAGGGGCCAAAAACGACCACCGGCCGCAACGTCGCGGCCGGTGGCTGGTGTCCGGTTCACCGACCCGCGGTCTTCTGTCCCGCGAGGACGGCCTTCCACTTCTCGACGCGATCGGCCGCTGCCTTGACGGCCGCCTGGGCGGCGTCGAGGGCGGTCTTGTCGGCGTTGGCCTTGGTCTGAGCGGCCTGCTGGGCCTGCTGTTTCGGCGGCACCTGACCCGGAGCGGCCTTGGCAGCGGCGTCGGTGGCGGTCATCGCCTGCATCCCGGCCGCGTACTCCGCCGTCGCTTTCTGGACGGCCGCCGTCAACGACTCGGTCGCCTTCTTGGCCGCCGCCGCCTCGGCAATGGCTGTGTCAGCGATCCCCTTCGCCTTCAGGGCGGCAGCGGCCAGGGCCTTGTCCTGCGGTGCCTTCGCCGCCGTGTCGGCCACCGTCGCCGCCGCCTGCGTCAGCGCCTTGGCCAGCACGTCCCTGGCGTTCGCCTCGGCGTTGCCGGCGGCGAGAGCCGCGTTGGCGGCATCGAGAGCGGCCTTCAGCTTCGGCACGTTGTCGGCCGCCGCCTTGGCCGCCGCGGCCGTGTCGGTCACCGCCTTCTGAGCCGCCGCCAGGTCGGCGTTCGCCTTCGTCAGCGCCGCCTGCGACGCGTTGTAGGTCGCCGTCACCTGATCACGGTTCGCCGCGGCGGCGATCAGATCCTTGGTCGCCGCAGCCAGTTGCTCGGCCGGGTTCGGCGGGTTGGCGTCGATCAGACCGACGAGTTTGCCGTCGGCCTGGTTGTAGACGCGGACCAGGCCCGTCCAGTCGCTGGCGATGATCCGAGCGTCGTCGTGCGTCGGCACCGCTCGCAGGGCGATGTCGGGGAACGCCTCGAAGACACGCTGTTGACCACCGTTACCGTCCCAGAGCTTGACGACCTTGTCGCGTCCGGCCGAGACGAGCCGGCCATCCTTGAGGAAACGCACCGACTGCGAACCGCCGCCGTGCGCGCCCCAGTTCTTGATCTGCCCACCGTTCTCCATCTCCCACAGGCGGATCGAGCCGTCCTCGCTCGTCGAGGCGAGGACGTTGCCGTCCAGCCGCCAGGCCACCTCGGTGATCGCCGCCGTGTGGCCGCGCAGGGCATGGAATTCACGCAGACCGAACGACTCCCAGACGTGCAGACCGCCGTTGCGGTCCCCCGTCGCGAGCAGGACGCCGTCCGGGCTGAACTCCAGCGACGTGACCCAGTCGGTGTGCTTGCGGACCTCGTTCAGCAGCTTGCCATCGCGCGTCGAGTAGATGCGGACGACCTTGCTCGGCCCACCCAGGGCGATCATCGTCTGATCGGGGCTGATGTCCGCTGCCAGGACGGAGTCACTCTCCTCGCCGACGGCGAACAGACGCTCACCCGTCGCGACGCTCCAGACGACCACCCGGCCCGACTTGCCGGCATGACCACCGCCTGCGAGCAGGAGCGAGCCGTTTCGGCTGAACTTCAGTTCCTCCGGTTCGCCTTCGGGAAAGGGCAGGATGCCGAGCAGGTCGAGGCTCGAACTGTTGTAGAGCAGCACCTGCTTCTGGCCGGCGACGGCGACCAGCGACGACCATGGATTGGTCGCCATCGCCGTCACGGCGGTCGTCCGGCTGGTGCGAACAAGCGGATCGAGCGGCAGCGGCTGGCTCGGCATCGGTGGCGTGGCCGGCTTGCCGCGTTCGACCTTCGACAGGGTGAAATCGGTCTTCGGCCGATTCATGACGACGACCTTGCTGCCGGCGTTCTCCGGAGCGCCGCCGGCGATCCATTTCTGGATCAGGTCGATCTTCGCGGCCGAGATCGGCGGCGACTTCGGCGGCATGAACGGCTCGACCTTGTGGGCGGTCACCCGGTAGAGCGTGCTGGCCTCGGGATCGCCGGCCTTGACGACCGCGCCGGAGGAACCGCCTTCCATGACGGCGGTGTAGTTGTCGAGCCGGAGGCCGGATCGCTTCTTGTCCTGATCGTGGCAGGCGGTGCAATGCTCCTTGAAGATCGGCAGCACGTGTTCATCGTAGGTGATCCGCTTCTCCTGGGCCGGGAGAGTCGCGGTCGTGATCAGCAAGAAGGCGGGGATCAGCAGATAGCGCATGGATATTCTCTCTTTGGCGAGCGTGGGGCGTTAGCCCCATGAGTCTTCGTCCTCGCAGTGTCTCTTTGGCGAGCGTGGGGCGTTAGCCCCATGAGTCTTCGTCCTCGCGGCGTCCAGGCAGTCATGGGGCTGACGCCCCACGCTCGCCAGGATCGATCTCGATTCAATGATTGAACATGAACTCGCGCGTGTTGAGCAGCGCCCAGAAGACGTCTTCCAGGCCCTTCTTCTTGTCCGCCTCCTGCGCGACGATCGCCTCGATCTTCTGCATCTCTGCCGGTGTTGGTTTGCGTGTCACCGTTCGCAGGAACAGCTCCTCGATGATCTGCGGCACGGGCTTCTTCGCTTCGAGCAGCTTGCCAACCAGGTTGCCCTGCGCAATCCGACCGGTCGTCGCGTCGCCGTTGATCAGGTGCAGCGATTGCGACAGCGTCGGTTCGAGCTTCACCTCGCACGAGCAAACCGTCTCCCGCGTCGCCCGGCCGAACGTCGAGAGAAAGTACGTTCCGGTCGCTCCGTCGGCGATCTGCACCGCCCGCGCTCCCAGCGGCAGACCAGGGAACTTGTTCTTCGTCTCGGTCGCCTGGGTGATGCAATCGAGGAACGTCTCCGCCTTGATGCGTCGGATCGACGCCCGAGCAAAATTACGCGTGTCGCTCTCGTTGCTCGGATTGGATTGCGTCGAAAGTTGATACGTCCGCGACGTGCAGATGTCACGAACCAACTTCTTGAAGTCGTACTTGTACTCGGTGAATTTCTTGCCCAACTCGGCGAGCAATTCCGGATTGCTCGCCGGGTTGCTGATGCGCACGTCGTCCACCTCGTGGATGATGCCCTGACCGAAGAAATGGGCCCAGACGATGTTGCTCAGATTCGTCGCGAAGTAGGGATTCTGCGGCGAGGCCAGCCAGTCGGCCAGGACCACGCGACGATCCTTGCCGGCACAATCCGGCTCCGCTCCGCCGAGGAACTTCGGCTTCATGACGCGGCCACCGAGCGGATGACGCACGTCGCCGCCGCCGCTGTTGAAGACGACCGTCTCACGCGGGTCGTCCGTGCCCTTGCGGCCGATCTGGCTGAAGAACGCCGCGAAGCCGTAGTAGTCGTCCTGGGTCCAGCGGTCGAACGGATGATTGTGGCACTGGGCGCACTGAATCCGCATACCCATGAACACCTGGGCGACGTTCTCCGACACCTTGAGCGTGTCGGTTTCGTTCTGGTAGTAGTTCGTCGCCGGATTCTTGAACGTGCCGCCGGACGCGCCGATCAGTTCGCGAGCCATCTGGTCCATCGGCATGTTCTTCGCGAGGCGTTCCTGGAGCCAGTTGTAGTAGAGCAGCATGGCCTTGTAACTGACCTGATTCGACGAACGAATCTGGAGCAATTCGGCCCATTTCAACACCCACAACTCGACGAATTCCTTCCGTTCCAGCAATTCATCGACCAGTTTCTCGCGCTTTTTCGGATCGGCACTGGTCATGAACTTCTGATACTCCTCGACCGTCGGCAGGACGCCGATCACGTCGAGGTAGACGCGACGCAGGAAAACCTCGTCGGAGCAGAGTTCCGACGGCGTGATGCGCAGCTTCTTCAGCTTGGCATTGACGAACGTATCGATGTAGTTGTTCTCGGGCAGTTTCGGCGCATCGTACTTGAGGCCCTTCGGCAGAGCGATGACCTGAGAACCAACGGTGTAGGTGGCGAAGCGAGCCATGACAAACGCCTCGCCACGATCACCAGCGGTGACGACACCGTCGGGATTGATCGTCGCCGACGTGTCGTTGCTGCTGAGGAACAGGGCCAGGTGCGTCACATCTCGCTCGGTACCGTCGCTGTATTTCGCTCGCACCACCATCTGCTGCTTCTCGCCCTTGCCATCGAGGACGAGCGTCTGCGGAAAGATTTCGAGGCCCGTCGGCGTGGCGACCGTCGGCGGATCGTCCGGAGCGCCGGCTTCGAGCCAGCGGATGAGGGTGCGATACTCCGCGCTCTGTTCGGTGAAGCGCTGGCCGCCGGTGTGCGGCACCTTGCCGATGCTCTTTTCGATCAGAAGACTCTCGGCCGGCAGGGCGAGATTGATGCGCCGGCCGTTCAACTCACGCGTCAGTCGGTGATGGTCGCCGGCGGCGTCGAAACCAAATAGTGACACCCGGAAGCCATCCTTGCCGCGTGCCGCGCCGTGACAACTTCCGCTGTTGCATCCGGCCCGCATGAAGATCGGCATCACGTCGAGCCGGAAACTGATCGGCCGATCCTTCGCCGCGTCCTTGACCGTCAGCGGTACCTTGACCGTCTTGCCGCCGAACTCGGCGATCAATTCGCTGGCACCATCGGCGAGCGGCGTCAGGTGATTCTTCTCCAGTTTGGCCAGAGCCGGGTTGGCGAGGGTGAGTTTGGCCTGCGCCGTCACGTCGCGCGTCAGGCCGTCGGCAAACGTCGCCTGGACGACGACGTTTTGCGTCGCCCGATTGGTGGACACGTGGACCTCTGGCGGAAAGACGCGCAGATCGGTCAATGGAGCCTGGGCCGCAGCGGGGCCGGCGAGGGCGAACGCCAGCACGAGAGCGGGGAGTGTGTAAGGTCGCATGTTGGTTCCTTCTTGGCGAGCGTGGGGCGTCAGCCCCATGAGTCTTTCTCTTCACCTCGTTCCGGCACTCATGGGGCTGACGCCCCACGCTCGCCAGAACAGCACAATTTCACGGCTTCGGTGGCGTGCCCTGTTTCTGCGTCGCCTTCTCGCGTTCTTCCTGCTCCAACCGCAGCTGTTCCAGCCGGGTCAACCGCTTCTCCGGCGGCTTCGCCGGTTGGTTCGGCATTGGCTTGACCGTTGGTTTTGGCGTTGTCTGCACGACCTTGACCAGCGGCTTGTCGATGCGCAGTTCGGTCAGCCCCGCCCGGTGTCGGATCGGTTCGCCGTTCTTCATCACAACCACTTCGCAGAACAGATTGCGATGCTGACCGACGGGGCTGTCGGCCACAGTCGTCACCGGGAAGGTGAATTCCTTTGTGTCCTTGTTGATTTCCTTGTCGGCCGTCGTCACCTTGGCCGGCAGGCCGATCAGTTTCACCTGAGCCGGGCCGTCGAACGGCGTGACCGTCTGGACCTTGCAGACGATTTCGGTCGCCTGACCCTGCTCGACGGCGGCCCGTTCGAGATTGAACGCGACCAGTGGCGGAGCCACCTCCAGGCTGGCCAGTTGCGATGACACCCAGACCGGACCGTCACCGACCGTCGCTGTCGCGTTGACGGCAAACTTCCAGGCTCGCACCGCGGCGTTGCCGGCAGCGTTCATCACCAGCGTCGTCTCGGTCTGCTTTTCCGGGATGACGGCTTGCGTCGCAGCCGAGACACCCGGAATGTTGATCAACGGAATGATCGTGATCGGCGCGGTGAAGCCCGGCTTGCGCTCGGCGACGATCTTCAGGGCCATCGAGCCATTCTGCACCAGCGGCACCTTCGGTTCGACGATGCTCACCTTGAATGGCACCTCGTCGGTCACCGTCGCCGCGAGTCGATCGGTCGTCACGGTCCAGTAAATCGACTGGCCCGGGTTTCCAACGATCAGTTCCGCGTTCTGGCTGAAGTCACTCGGCACCGGATTGGCCTTCGGATCGGCCAGTTTCGCCGTCAGCCGGCCGAGCGTGGCGGCGACCGGAGCGTCGGCCGACGCCTCGAAGACGACCGGGATCGTGTCGAGGTTGGCCGGCATCGTCTCGGCGTGCAGTTTCACGCCAGCGGGCAGCCCCTCGCCACCGAGGATCACCTCGCCGCCGACGTTCGTTCGCCGCACGTTGATCATCGCCGCGAAGCGATTCCCCTTCGGGATGGCGAACGCCTGGCGGTCCTGCGAGTAGCGGGCCACTTTCGGCACGCCGACGGTCAGGCCGACCGGCACCGGCTGGAACTCGATGCGATAGAAATGCGTCGGCCCACCGGATTGCAGGTGATCGCGGATCGTCAGCACGTATTCCTTGTCGTCGGGCGCGGTGAAGCGGAAGTAGCTGTCCGGGCCGCCGCTGTCGTCGTTGCTGGCGATCGTGCCACCACCGGCGACGGCGATGCTCATCACCGGATCGAGCGGCGAACCGATCTGTCGGCCGTAGCAGCGCACCTCGAAGGTCTGTCCCTTCTTCGCGGCGAAGCGGAAGTGATCGACCTCGCCCGGTTTGCTGACCACGCCATTGAGGGCCATCGGCAATGCCGGCACTCGGGTCGCCTTGGCGTGATCGACGTTGTCCGGCGTCTCGATCACGTTGCCGAAGGGCACCACGCGGAACGGCATCGCCGAGGGGGAGATGCCGCCGGCATCCTGAGCGTGGACGCCGAACCCGTCAGCGGGGGCGACGGCCGGCAGCTTGACCTTCTGCTTGATCGGCCCGGTCGGATCGCCGAGGAACGTGACCTCGACCTCCTCGCCGGCCTTGCCACCGGCAGGGACCACCGCCGTCGGCCGAGGGAACGTCCCGACGTGCAGGCGATACTGGCACGAACCGTTGCCACCGTAGGCGCTCTCACGCACCTGCACGATATAGGTGCCGTCCTCCGGTGCGACGATCGAGACGCACGAATCCTGCTTGACGACCGGCACGTCGTCCGCGGCGGCCAGCTCGAAACGCTTCGCGTTCAGGATGGCCAGGTACGGATCGAACATCGTCCCGGCCAGGCGCATGCCCTCGACCTCGGCCGACAGACGCTGGCCCTTCTTCAGATCGACGGCGAAGTAATCGACATCCTCACCCGTGACGACGCCATGAACCGTCGTGTTGATGGCGATCTTCTGCGGTGTCGTGAACTCGCTGTTCGGCTCCTTCTCCTCGACGACCGGCAGAGCGCCGATCCAGAAGGTGCGCATCTCGGACAGGCCGGTGGCCGTCCGCACACGGAGGAGATGTTCGCCCAGAGCCGCCTCGGGCGCGATCTTGACCGTCGCCTTGACCTGGCCCGGATTGACGACCTCGAGCTTCGTCACGCTGAAGCCGGGCTCATAGAAGAGGACTTCCTTTGCGTCCGCGAGTCGGCCGCCGCCAAGAATGAACGTCGCCTCGGTGCCACGCTGGAAGCCGCGCGGCTGGATGGTGCCGATCGTCGGCGAGGCAGCAGGAAGCCACGGCCCCGCGACAGTCAGCAGGAGCAAGGCCGGGAGGATGCGTCGGAGCATGGGTGGGTATCCTTGCGCGGGGTGGGGGATGGTGGCGAGCCCCCGGCGAAAGCCGGGGGAGTTCCCGACAGCGTCCGGAAACAACTCCCCCGACTTTCGTCGGGGGCTCGCCAGGACGGGGCTCGCCAGGACGGGGGCTCGCCTGCTCGCCAGACGAGGGCACGCAGCAGGTGGGATTACGCCAGCAGATCCTGGCGGATGCGAGCCTCGCGCACGATGTCGATGGGCCGGTTGCCCGGAGCCATCAGCTTCTTCTGGAAGTCGATGCCGATGCAGTGGTAGACCGTGGCGGCCAGATCCTCGACCGTCAGCGGGTTGTCTTCCGGCTCGGTCGCCGTTGCGTCGGAGGTGCCGTAGACGGAGCCCTTCTTGATGCCACCACCGGCCAGGACGACGGAGAAGACCTTCGGCCAGTGATCGCGGCCGGCCGTGGCGTTGATCTTCGGCGTCCGACCGAACTCCGACGAGATCATGACCAGCGTGCTGTCGAGCAGACCGCTGCGATCGAGATCGCGGATCAGAGCGGCGAAGGCCTGGTCGAGGGCCGGCATTTGGCCCGCCATGCCCTGCTTGATCTGACCGTGCATGTCCCAGCCGCCGTAGGTCAGCGAGACGAAACGGACGCCAGCCGCGACGAGACGGCGAGCCATCAGGAGCCGCTGACCGGCCGCGTTCCGGCCGTACTCATCGCGAATGGCCGGCGTCTCGGCGTTGATGTTGAACGCCTCACGGGCCTTGTCCGACGAGATCATGCTGTAGGCACGCTGGTAGAACGTGTCCATCGCGTCGAGGTTGTCCGACTTCTCCTTCGCCGCGAAGTGGTCGTTGACCGCCTGGAGCAGGTTCTTGCGCGTGGTGAAACGCTTTTCATCGACGCCGCCGGGCAGTTTCAGATCCTGGACGGTGAAACCGGCATTGGCCGGATCGCTGCCGAGGCTGAATGGAGCGAACGCCGAGGAGAGGTAGCCGCTACCGGCATAGGTCGTCGGCTGGCTCGGGATGCAGACGTAGGGCGGCAGGTTGTTTCGCACGCCCATCTCATGGCTGACGACGCTGCCCATGCTCGGGAAGGTCAGGGCCGGGCTGGGGCGGTAGCCGGTGAACATGTTGTGCGTGCCGCGTTCGTGGGCGGCCTCGCCGTGCGTCATCGACCGGCAGATGGTGATCTTGTCCGCGATCTGGGCGGTCTGCTTGAGCGTCTCGTTGAGGACGACGCCCTCCAGCTTGGTCGGGATGGTGCCCATCTCGCCGCGATACTCGATCGGAGCGAACGGCTTGGGGTCGAACGATTCCTGGTGGGCAATGCCGCCCGGCAGGAAGATGTGGATGACGCTCTTCGCCTTGCCTTCGCGGGTCGGCTGGGCGGCCTGGAGGCGGAGGTAGTCGCCCAGAGTCAGGCCGAGTCCGCCCAGGAAGCCGACGTGGAGGAAACTCCGGCGCGTCGGCCGAGGGAAATTCGCAGGACCGGTCATACGAATTCGTCTCCGTGGAAGGCGACCCCGTCATGGGCATCGCAGCAGGTAGGACCCAGTCGGTGGGAGGATTCTTCGCTTGGGTTGGCGCAGGGAACCTGCGCTAACCGGGGAGGCGTTTCTATCTTTACTGATTGTCTGCCCTGGCGTCAACCAGAAAACCGGGCACATCCCCGTAATTGCGACACGTAGGGTGGGCGGGAGCGCAGTGACACCGTTCAGAAAAAGGCAACTGCGGTGTCGCTGCGCTCCCGTCGGAGCATCGGTGGGCCTGCGCTGTGGCGGGCCTCGGGACGTATCAGGCGTCCGTGGCGCTCCCGCCCACCCTACATTGGCCGCATTGCCGGGGATGCACCCGCTGGCATCGCCGGGGATGCACCCCAGAAAAGCGGGCCGGTGACAATTCCCTGTCGTCAGCGGCGTCAGAACCCGCGAAGTCGGTAGTAACCCTGCTGGATCGTGAGCCATTCGATGGCGACGTTGACGCTGCCGGAGTTGTTGTGCCAGCGTTTGCCGTCATGAAACGCCAGGGCCAGGGTCTGGGAGTCTTCCGGGACGATGTCCAGGAAGGGGCCAGCCCCGATCGGGAATGGGCTACTGATCGGCGTGTCGAAGGCGTCGATCCACAGGCCGATGAGCTTGTTCACCTCAGTGAACAGGTTGTCGATCATCTCGGACAGGTAGTTGCCGCTGCGATAGCCGGGTAGCTCGAGATCGGTCTGGGGAAGCATGCCATCGGGCCCGGAGGCGGCGTCCTGCGGGAAGTGCTGCCAGGTACCGTTGGCGCTGACACTCAACTGGAACGCGTTCATGGGAGCGACGAAGCGGCGCGGCCGGTGCTGGGTGACGTTCGCCTCGGTGTCGCCCATCGGGCCGGGACCGGTCAGGCCATCGACGGCGAACGTGAACCAGATGCAGCAGAGGGCCGAGACGGTGAGATTCTCCTGGGCCGGCCGACCAACGAAATAGACCGTATCCGTGGGACCATAACCAGCGGCCAGTTCCGGGATGGCGACCATCTTGTTGTCGTTGTTGCCGTCCAGTGGCGTTGTCAGAACGCCAGGCACGGCCGTGTGGTAGAATCCCCCAGCGTCGAGAGTGGCTTCAACGAAGCCGGCGGTTTGGGGATCCGGGATGGCGGCATTGTCGTTACGACGCAGAACCTTGAGCCAGACCTTGACGACATTGGCGCCAGCGATGCCGGAGGCGTACAGGGTATCACTGGCACAGTGATGACGATTCCCAGCCGGTGACTGAATCTCGACTCCGTCGATCGGGAGAAGGGTTCGTCTCATGGGCGGATGTTGCGGCACGATTGCTCCTTTCTGTCGGGTGATGAAAAGTTAAGGGGGCGCGGTCAGAAGCTGAAACTGAGCGTTGCGAAACAGGCCATCGCTGGAGCCGACCAGGAGGCCGAGCCCACCGATGGCGTCCTCGGAGGTGAACAGCGCGTCGATGTTCTTGCCGAGCAAGTCTTTCAGGGGACCGCCGTTGACCTTGACCCAGGCAACGCGGTGGTCGGCGATCGCCACCTCCAGGGTCTGCTCGCCGCGCACGTTGGACAACCGCGACGAGGCGACCACCGTCGCGGAACCGGCAAGCAGGCCGTCCGGACGCTGGGTCAAGGTGACGAAGCCCCGGCTAATGTTGAAGTGGGTCCTGCCCGCTCGGTCGGACTCCTCTCGCAGCTGGAAGAACTGCGAGCGGCCCACTGGTCGTTCGGCGGTCGGCAATCGGCAGCCGACGTGAAGAGCGAGGCCCCCCTTCCAGCGATTCTGAAACAGGCCGACCCGCAGGATGTAGTGCGGTGCCGTGGTCATGCCGAGTTCGAGCATGCCGAGGTCGTGGTTGTGAACGAATACCTCCTGCAAGGCGGCGTCGAAACTCCACCGACTGGCTCCGTTGTTACGCGGCCAGGAGACCTCACGCGGCGGACGATCGAGGAGGTTGTGCCAGCAGAGAACGGCGAGGCCGTCGAGGTCACGCTGGGCGGGTGGAGTTTCTTCGACCGGGCGAAGGTTACCGGACAGCAACCAGCCGACTGGGATCAGGGTAGCCAGCAGGAACAGGCCCGGGATCAGAGCCCGGTGGGATCGCCGTGCCTGGGGCGGTGCTGCGGAGTGAAGCGGCAGAGTCGTCGCCGTCATGGAGACGTTCGCCTGCTCGGAGCCAGTTGTCACGGACGACACCGCATCGACCGACCGGTCCCGGGGCCGGTAGCTGGTCCAGACACGGGTCGGGTCCCATCCGGTCGCCAGTGGGGTCAGGGCGTGAATGACCGCTTCCGAGTCGGCGAAGCGGTCGGCCGGATCCTTCGCGACGAGACGGCGGAGGACGGCATCGACCGCGGCCAGGGTGGCGGGATCGCCGGCATGGCCGGCAGCCCGCAGGACGTCGGAGACGAGCGGTATCGGCTCACGCAGGTGGGCAACGAGTTTCTCGGCGACGGTCGGGAATCGCGACGAAGGATAGAGAACCTGGCCGGTGAGCAGGCGGAACAGGGTGCAGCCGAGGCTGTAGAGATCGGCCCTGCCATCGACGGTGCGGGAGTCGCGGGCCTGCTCGGGGGCCATGTAATCGGGAGTGCCGACCCACTGCCCGGCCCGGGTCGGGTCGGCGATCCCTTCGGGGTCGGCGACCGCGGTCGGTGAACCGGCTCGGGCCAGGCCGAGGTCGGCGATCTTGACCACCCCCTCTTCCGACAGGAGCAGGTTCGACGGTTTGAGATCGCGGTGAATCCAGCCACGGGCGTGGATGCACGCCAGGCCGATGGCCGCCTGGCGGATCAGTTCGCACGCATCGGCCACGCCCAGCGGCCCGGTCACCTGGATGAGTCGTTCGAGATCGACGCCAGCGACGTACTCCATGACAAGGTAGGAGACGCCGGCCTCG
>CAYYJM010000036.1:0-2831 GCA_964471755.1 uncultured Alcaligenaceae bacterium | reverse complement strand
ACGTTGGGGTGGTCGATCGCGCCGATGGCCCGCATTTCACGGCAGAACCGCGCGGTCAGAGATTCGACCTCGCCCAGTCGGCCGTCGAACCGGATGGACTTGATGGCGACGTTCTGTCCGAGGCGGATGTGAACGGCCTTGTAGACGGCCCCCATGCCGCCCTGGCCGATCTTCTCGAGCAGGCGGTAGCGGCCCAGGACCAGAACCTCTGGCTCTTGCCAGGGACTGGTCGGGCTTTCGGACTTGCCACCAGTGGTGATGGGGTTGTTCAAGGCGTTGTCAAACCTCAGGACCCGGGACTGCGGTCGTCTGTGGCCGGACTCTTTGTCCATTTTGTTCCTGTGGGCAGGGTCTCGTCAATGAGAAAGCGGCCCTCACCTCGAATTCCTGGTTGGCATCGGAGCCTGGATCGACTCCCGCCACGCGGCCAGCTTCTTCGCCAACTCGTCGCGTTTCGTCGGATTCATGGTCGCCAGGTCCTTTTTCTCGCCAGGATCGTCTCTGAGGTTGTACAGTTCCTGCTTGCCCGTCTCGAAGAACTCCTGCAACTTCCAGTCGCCCATGCGGATGGCCCCGGCCGGCGTCGTTCGCCAGGTGTTCTGACCGGAACCGAGGTAGCCGGGGAAGTGCCAGTAGAGCGCCTCTCGACCGAGTGTTGCCTTCTCGCCCTTGAGCAGTGGCAGGTAGCTGACACCGTCGAGCGGGTGCTTCGCGGGAGCCTTGCCGCCGGAGAGGTCCAACAGCGTCGGGAAGAGATCGACGCTGTTGATCGGCTCGGCGCTCGTCGTACCGGGCTTGATCGTGCCCGTCCAGCGAAAGACATACGGCACGCGGATGCCACCCTCGTAGAGCATGCCCTTGCCGCCGCGCAACGGGGCGTTGTCGGTCGCGTCGTGGCCCAGAATCCCCTCGCGAAGATAGCCACCGACGCCGCCGTTGTCGCTGCTGAAGATCACCAGCGTTCGCTCGCTCAGTTTCAGATCATCCAGCGTCTTCATCACCCGGCCGACGCTCTCGTCCACGCTATAGATCATCGCCGCGTAGACCGGATTATTGTGGCCGCCTACGCCGGGCTTCGCCTTGAACTTCTGAATGTGTTCCGGCCTGGCCTGGTACGGCGAGTGGACGCCGTAGTGATGGAGACAGAGGAAGAACGGCTTCGCCTGGTTGCGCGTGATGAAATCGACGGCCTTGTCGGTCAACCAGTCGGCGAGGTAGGCCCCTTTCGGCACGTCCACCCCGGGCTGGGTCGCGAAGTTGAAGTGCTTGCCCATCGAGGTGATGGCTTCATCGTAGCCGCGCCTGGCGGGGTGAAACTCACCCATCTGGCCGAGGTGCCACTTGCCGAACAGGGCCGTGGTGTAGCCAGCCGACTTCATCGCGCCGCCGAGCGTGGTGCGATCTCGGGGCAACTGCGTCACGTTCTCCACGGGTTTGAGCGGACGCGACTTCCAGTTGAAGCGATCGATGCCGCCGACGGTGTAAACGCCGGTGCGTGGGCCGTACTGCCCGGACATGAGCGCCGCCCGCGTCGGCTGACAGTTCGGCCCGCAGCTGTAGCCCTGCGTGAAGCGGAGTCCCTGGGCGGCGAGACGGTCGATGTTGGGTGACTCGTAGTATTTCGAGCCCTGACAGCCGAGATCGGTCCAGCCGAGATCGTCGGCCAGGATGAAGATGACGTTGGGTTTGTCGGCGGCGAAACCAACACCGCTGACGAGGAGAACTAACGCCGCGAGAAGCGATCGTTGCGACATGATGTTTCCTCCCCTGACTGGATTGGCCCGGCCTACTTCTTACCGATGCACCACAGATGATCGAACGTCCGGATGAACACCTCGCCGTCGGAGATGGCCAGTGAGGCGTTGACATGTTCGCCGAGGGCGTTCTGGCCCAGGAGCTTGAATTCCGGCTTTGCCTCGATCACGAACGTCGTACCGTTCTGATCCGTGGCCAGGAGTCGGTCGCCGGCCAGGACGACGCTGCCCCAGTGAGCCTGGCCGTTGTAGCCCGGATGGTTCTTCCACAGGTTCTTGCCGGTCTTCAGCTCGAAGCACTGCAAACTGTTCCGGGCGGCGTTGGCCATGTACAGATGCTCGCCGACGATGACGCCGGAGCCGATCCGCTGGGGATTGCCCTTGTGCAGCCAGAGACGCTGCGTCTCCGTCACGTCGCCGGTGCCGCCGACCTTGACCGCGATGGCCTGGCCGCCATAGCCCGACATGGCGACGGCCACCGCGTCGTTGGCCACGACCGAGGTGTAGACCAGGTCCGACAGGCCCTTGCATTCCCAGATCACCGTGCCCGTCTTCGGGTCGTGAGCCTTCAACGTGTGCGGCCAGCTGACCAGGAGTTGATCCTTGCCATCGACCGAAACGATACGCGGCGTACTCCACGAACCGGTCCATTTGGCTCCCTTGCCCAGGCCCGAGGCACCGCCAGGGATGTCGAGCTTCCAGACCTCCTTGCCGGTCTTCTTATCCATCGCGATCAGGAAGGTTCTCTCGCCGGGACCGCAGTTGAGGATGACGTTGTCGCCGTGCAGGATCGGCGACGAGGCCGTGCCCCAGATGTGGACGAACGTTCCCAGGTCGCGATGCCAGAGCTGGTTGCCGTCGAGGTCGTAGCAGACGACACCGGCCGAGCCGTGCGAGGCGATCACACGTTCGCCATCGGTCACCGGCGTGGCGGCACAGTACGGGTTGGTGCCGTGCGTCGGCTCCTTGCCCTCGAACGCGATGGCCTTCTGCCAGAGGATCTTGCCCGTCGGGCGAGCGATTCGCAGGAGTGCGCGCTGCTTGCCGCCCTTGGCGGGCGAGTGGGTCAGGAAGAGT
>CAYYJM010000035.1:0-33311 GCA_964471755.1 uncultured Alcaligenaceae bacterium | reverse complement strand
CGGCCTGGCCGCTCTTGCGATCCGCGCCGCCTTGTGGTGTCCTGGGAGCGAGGAGGACGCCATGACCGTCCGCGTTGCCCGGATCGAGGAACGCCACGCCGCACTGACCCTGCTGTATCGCTATCTGCCGATCGACGACCAGATCCGCCGGGTTGGTGGGACGCTGCTTATGCTCGATCGCGGTGAACTGCCGGCCGAGTCGCTGCTCGTCGCCGACGGGGCAGGGCAGGGCAGGGGGAGCATCCTCGCCGTGCCGCTGCCCGGAGCGTGTGGCATGCTCTGGCCGCCCCAGGTCGAGCCGGCCAGTCCAGCCCTCGAAGATCGCCTCATCGCGCGGGCCTGCCGCTGGCTCCACGAACGCGGTTGCACCATCCTCCAGGTTCTCGCTCCGCCGCCCTATCTGGCCCAGCACGACTGTCTGACCCGGCACGGCTTTCGGCACCTCGGCCGACTCGGCTACCGACGGCATCCGCTCCAACCGGTGCCGGCACCCGACCCGGCCGGGCCAGCCTTCGCCCTGTGGCCGTTCCCCCTGGTCGGCGATCGGCTCGGCCGTACGCTGCTGGCCACCTATAAGGACTCGCTCGACTTCCCCGAGCTGATCGGCGGGCGAACGCTCGACGACATCTTCGCCGGTCATCGCGCCGGCATCGTCTACGATCCACAGCGCTGGTGGCTGATCCAGCAAGCCGGCTCCGACGCCGGCGTCGTCCTGGTCGGCCTCATTCCCGAGACGGGCGACTGGGATCTGTCGTATCTTGGTCTGCTCCCGACGTTCCGAGGAATCAGTCTGGGTCGGGCTGTCCTGGCCGAGATCCTGCGGCGAGCCCAGGCGGCCGGCGTGCCGAACGTCGTCCTGGCGGTGGACGAACGGAACACGCCCGCCTGCCGAATGTATCGGGCGGCCGGCTTCCTCGCCGAGGATTCGCGCGAAGTTTTCCTCAAGCTCATCGCCCCTTCGCACTGACAGTGATCTGCCACCGGATGCGCCGTTTCTCTCACCGGTGCGCTCTTCCCCATCTGTAAGGTCAAGCTCGTCTGCCTCGTCTTCCGAAACAACCCAGCTTCGCTTGCACAGTTTCCCTCGTCGGCTAGATTTCCGTGTCTTGCCAGGATGGCACTGTTTTCCCATCCAGGCGAGCCGGGCGCGTCAGCGACCGGAGTTCGGCGAGCCGGAGGGAGATCCCATGAACGCCATCCACCTGAACGTCGTGACGGAACTGGAGCAGGCCGTCGCTCGGCGGATCGGCCTCCCCCGCTACAATCTCTGGTTCGTGCGGAACACGCGCTTCCTGGTTCGCGATGGCCAGGTCGTCGTCGGTGTGCCGAATCGGCATTTCGAGGAATGGCTCGGCCGGACGTTCGGGGCGGACGTCGAGGCGGCCGCGGCGGAGGTTCTCGGGACGGCGGTGACCGTCACCTTCAAGATCGACCCGGAGCTGTTCCAGCAGGCACGCCGTGAGCAGGCCGGGGTGGCGGAAGCGGCCAGCCCTGCGGAGCCGACGTCGGTCCCGGAGGAAGTTCCCGCTCCGCAGCCGGAACGCCAGGAAAAGAGCGCGGAGAGTGCAGCCCGGAGCCGACGCTGGCATCGGCTGGCGGACTTCGTCGTCGGAGCGTGCAACCGGGTGGCTCATGCCGCCGCCCTCAGCGCGATCGAGGAGCCGGGCGATAGCTGCAATCCGCTCGTGCTGCATGGCCCGGTCGGCACCGGCAAGACGCACCTGCTCGAGGCGGTCTATCTCGGCCTGCGCAAGGCCCGGCCCGGCTGGCGCGTGCTGTTCGTCTCGAGCGAAGACTTCATGAATCGCTTCCTCGGCGCGGTGCGAGCCGGCAAGATGGGGGCGCTGCGGCGTCAACTGCGAGCCTGCGACGCCCTGCTCATGGACGATCTGCACTTCCTGGCCAGCAAGAAGGCCACGCTGGAGGAATTGTTGCACACCTTCGACGTGCTGCTGGCCGAGGGCCGACAGATGGTCTTCACCTGCGACTGCCATCCACGGCTGGACGAGGCCTATCCGCCGGAACTGGTCGATCGCCTGCTCGGCGGCGGCGTCTGGGGTCTGCAACCGCCGGACGTCGAAACGCGCCGCGAGATCCTACGTCGCAAGGCGGCCCTGCTCAACCTGCGCATGGCCGATGAGGTACTGACGTTCCTGGCCGGCCAGCTTCGCGGCAACGTCCGCGAGCTGGAAGGGGCCTTGAACAGCCTGCGCCACTTTAGCCGGATCACCAACCGCGTCATCGACGTGGGCCTGGTGCGCGAGGCCCTGGCCGAGTTGCTGCGGCACGCCATCCGGGTGCTGCAACCGGAGGACGTGGATGGGGCCGTCTGTCGGGCCCTGCGGCTGGAGTCGGGATTGATGCAGGGAGCCGGCCGGGCCTGGGCGGTGAGTCATCCGCGCATGCTGGCCATGTACCTGTGCCGCAAGCACACGGCCGCGTCGCACGCCGACATCGGCAAGCACTTTGGCGGCCGCAATCACAGCACGGTCGTCGCCGCCGAGAAGAAGGTGCGTCAGTGGCTCGCCGAGGATGCCGACCTGGCCCTGGGCGAACGCAAGGTGCGGGTGCGCGAGCTGGTCGAGCGAATCGAACGCGAACTGCAACGCTGAACCAGGGGCTGCTCATTCGGAGTGTCCGGAAGAGCCGGGCGGCCAAGCCGCTCACCGCCCGGCCTCGTTTTCCTATTTCCGTCAAGCTCGCCGATCACCCTGGACGATGGAATTGAGGGACTCCCTTCCGGGCGAGTCGTTTCGTGGAACACCGGATGTTCCGCAGGTACAAGGTGGGCCCAGCATGATGCCACGTGGACTGGCCAAACCGTCCTCCGTCGCCCGGACTCGTCCGGTCGGTGGGCGGCTTTTTGGGCTGGCCCTGCTGGTCGCCCTGCTGCTCGTCCCAGGTGCCGTAGCCCAGGAAGCTCAGCTGCACTACACGCGAGCCAACACGATCACCATTCCGTTCAACACCGATCCGACCGAGAGCCGTATCAAGCAGGTGCTGCTGTACGTCTCGGAGGACACGGGCAAGAGCTGGGCCCAGGTGGCGGCCGTCCTGCCGGCCGAGCGGAGCTTCAAGTTCAACGCTCGTCTGGATGGCTGGTACTGGTTCGCCGTCCAGATCCAGGACAACAACGGCGGTCTCCATCCGCCGACCCTTCCGCAGTTACGGCCCGGCCTGAAGATCTGCCTCGACACGCGTCCGCCACAGGCGACCTTGCGTGGCGTTCAGGTGCCCAGCCACGCCGCCGGGGTCGAGTGGAACATCACCGATGAGAACCCCGACGTGATGAGCCTGCGGCTGGACTACCGGCAGGCCGGCGGGGCGAACTGGTCGCCGTTGAGCCCGCCGCAGCTGCTCCAGGGTCAGTTCGGGTTTTCGCCCTCGGTGCCGGGACAGATCGAGATCCGTTTGCAGGCTCGCGACAAGGCCGGGAACACGGTCGAGCAGTTCACCACGGTCCAGGCCGGCCCGGTGAATCCGAACCCTGGCCCCACTCCGGGTCCCGGTCCCGGTGGCGTGGGAGCCCTACCGGCCAAGACGCCTCCGGGTCAGGGGCCCAGTGGTCGAAACGTGATCTACGTGAACAAGCGTCAGGTGGCCCTCAACTACAAGATCGACAACGTCGGCAAGTCGGACGTCTCGGCCGTCGAGGTCTGGTACACCGAGGACGGTCGGAGTTGGAGCAAGTACACCATCGCACCGCGCGTCGGGCCGCACACCGTGGAACTGTCCCAGGAACGCCGTTATGGCTTTACCCTGGTGGCGGTCAGCGGGGTAGGCCTGGCCGACCGCCGACCGATGGCCGGCGATCCGCCGCAGATCTGGGTCGAGGTCGATGAGACCAAGCCGGTCGTCCAGCTCCTGGGCGTCGATGTTGGTCAGGGGCTGGAAACTGGCAAGATGACCATCCGCTGGTCGGCGAACGATCGCTTCCTGGGCGAACGGCCCATCCGGCTCTCGTACGCTTCGGAGATGAACGGTCCCTGGCTGCCGATCGCTGAAACCCTGCCCAACGACGGACGTTACGTCTGGCAGATGCCCGAGCAGGGCCTGCCGTTCCAGATGTTCGTGCGGATCGATGCGACCGATTTGGCCAGCAACGTCGGGACCGATGCGACACCGAAGCCGGTTGCCGTCGATCTGAAGGTGCCGCACGCGACGGTCATCGGCATCGAACCGGTCGCGCCCGGTGCCGGCCAGCGCTGATCCTTTTCTTCGCCTAATCCCGCTGTTGAGCCGCCTTCCTCGTCACGAGTGCCAGTCGGGCGCGGTGCCCTGCTGACGCTCGCACGAGGAGACCCTCCCCATGCGACAACTGCTGACGCTGCCCTTCCTGCTCGGCCTGGCCCTGCTCACCGGCACCTCCCGGGCGGCCGATTTCAAGGTCGAAGACGGTTTCACCTCCCTGTTCGACGGCAAGGACCTGACCGGCTGGGTGACAAGCCGATGGCGAAGGTCTCCCTCGAAGGCAAGACCGAGTCGCCCGACGGCCGGTTCGCCGTCGTCGATGGGGCGATCGTGGCGAACGCGAAAGACAAGGCAGGCAAGGGCGGAATCAAGGACCTGAACACGACGGCGTCCTTTGACAAGGACTTCACGCTGCGTCTTCAGTTCAAGGCAGGCCCGAAGGCCGACAGCGGCGTCTACGTCCGTGGGCCGCAGATCCAGATCCGTGACTTCGTTCGCCGCGGCGAGCAGAAGCACCTGACGAAGTTCAAGAACGATGACTGGAACGACCTCGAAGTCGTGGTCAAGGGGACCACGATGACCGTGACGGTCAACGGTGAGGTGGTGAAGGGAGTTCCGGGCAAGATCCCGGCCAAGGGAGGCATCGGCCTGCAAGCGGAGTCGGGGCCGTTCGCCTTCCGGCGCGTGCGCATCATGGAAGCGAAGTGAGAACCGGCTCAAACAGACAGAACCCCCACTCCCTCCGGATGACCGGAAGGAGTGGGGGTTCTCGAACGTCGAGTCACTGAAGCGTGTAGATTTCCAGCTTGATCTTACCGCTGGACAGTTCCGGCATGCCGAGCAAGCCCGGTGTGATGCGTTCCTCGGCGGCCTTGTTGACCACCACGATCTTGACGGTGAACATCTCGTTGTCGCCGAGCGATACGGTTACCTCACGTCCGTACGGCCGGCAGACGGCCTCGAACCGTGCCTGGAGAGCCGCGACGTTCAAGCCAGCGACCGGGGCGGAGCTGGTGGTCTGCGTCGTCGGCCTGGTTGCCGCGGTTGGGACCACTTCCGTCCTCATCCCAGCCAGCATCGGCAACGCGGTCGTGGCCGGCTGGACGGGTGCGGCCGACGGCGAGTCGAGTTCCGGCAGCGAAACCAGGGTGGACTCGGTCGGCTGGCCGCGCAGCGAGGCGAAGTCCGTACTCCGGCGGGGCCTGGGCTGACCGGGCGCGGTCGGCTGCGGCGTCGTGGGGTGCGCCTCCTGCACCACTCTGGCCGGCTGCGTGGAGCCGACCGAGGCGAACGAGGCCGGTGCGGTGCCGGTCGGGGTCACGCTCCCGGTCCTCACCACCTGGCGGAACTGGCCAGGAACGGGAGGCACCTGGAGCAGGAGCATCTCCTCCGGCTGGACTGCGGCGGGCTGAGTCGGCGCGGCCTGGACCGGGATCGTGGTCCTCACCACTGGCGGCGGGGTCGGTATCAGCGGGATCGGCTGGGCCAGGGGCGGCGGCGATACCACGGCCATCCCGGATGTCAGCTGGTAGGACGGCGTGGTGACCATCATACCGGTGACCACTGGCGCAGGCGCTGCGGCCTGGCGGGTCGGCTGCGGAACACGGCGTGGGGTGTTCACCGGCACGATGACCACCGGCGCGGGCGCTGCGGTCGGCTTGTACGTTTGCTGAACCGTCGGCGCGAGTGTCGGACCTTCCGTGACCACCGGAGCGGGCGGCTTGACCGTCACGTGGTAGGTCGGCAGGGTGGTCGCCGGTCCCATGACCACCGGGGCGGCCATCATCCGCATGGGCTCGGCCTGTGGAACCATCACGCCGGGAGTCGATTGCTGCACGGCGAACGGCTTGATCATCAGGTGGTCGGCGACCGGAAGCTGGCAGCACTTGCGCGCCAGCGACAGGGCGACCTGGCGAACCGATTCGTTGGCGACCTCGCCGTGGACTTCAAGAATATTTCGCTGAATGCTGGCCTTCAAGGCGCTGCCCGAGGTGATCGGATTGCTGGCCCAGACCACTTCGACCTGAGCCAGTGTCGCCTGTTCCGCTCCCGTGCGTGGCGAAGGCACCGGGAGGTACTGAGCCTGAACCCCGGGAATCCAGCCCGATACACCGACCAGCGCCGCCAGCGCCGCTCGACGAATGAACCTTCTCATGAGGGAATCGCTCCGCGTGGGGGAGAGGCCGGGAGCCGGGATTCGGGATCGATACCGCTTTCTGATCGATCCCGAATCCCGGCCTCCGGGCCACTACTGGCCAATGAGGTCCCGCGTGAACTGACGCTGAATCTCGGGCACCGGTTGCGGGTAAGCGTGCAGATGGTCCTTGTCGATGTAGACCACCTGAACCCGAGGACGACGACACTGGAACGGGAACGGATAACACGACTCGATCGTTTCGAGGTAGTACACCGTACACTTCCAGTGACAGTGGTGCAGCTGAGCCGGCCCGACCAGCGGGAAGAACCGCGGCGGGTCGATGGTGTCCTTGAGCAGTTCGGTGACGATCTGAATCTCGTCGCGGAACTCCTCGTAGAAGTAGGGCACACCGCGAGCCACCTTCTGCAAGGCACGCAGCACCTGGGCGTCGTCCGGCGGATCTTCGCACGTCGGCGGCGGGAAACCCTCCCGGATGGGCGGCAAGATCGGCGTGCGGAAATCATTGCGGTGGCAGTACTTCTCCTCCATCCGCTCGGTGACCCAGGGGAACACGGGGATGGGCGTGAAGACGCCCATCGAGTAGGGAACGCAGCCGCTGGACAGGACCGGCGGCAGCAAGACCAGGACCCACCAGGCCCAGGATAGCCACCTCTTCATGCCCCTCTCCCTTGTCGCGAGGGTTCCTCCCGGGCGAGTCTGCGCCAGCCACCGAGAGCGGAACCGATGTCCCGGGTGTAACCCTCCCCGGTTACTGTTTGTATCGGTTCGTCGCAGGGGTGGGACTTTAAGGGTTTGGCCGAAGTGCGCGGCTTCGCGAGAAAGGCCGATTGTTCGGAAGAAGATCCTTGAATAGGAGCGACCCGGCCAGCGTCCATCCGGGTAGGCCCGCTACCGTGAGACTCGATCACAAGGAGAGGCTCCGCGCGGGAACGCAACGACCCCGAGATCGTCCAGATCTCGGGGTCGTGTGTTTGTCCGACCCGTTCGCTCACAAGGTGTTCTGCACGGTCTGGAACAGCTCGCTCATCTTCAAGCCCAGGCCGAGCGATATCTTGTAGAGCGTCTCGATCGAGGCCGAGTTCTTGCCCAGCTCGATCTGCGACAGGTAGCCGAGCGACACGCCGGTCCGCTGGGCCATCTGCGCCAGCGTCAGACCGAGGTGCTTGCGCCGTTCGCGGATGGCGTTGCCCAGGGCCTCCCGCAGGGCCGATTCCGACATCCGCAGCAGACCCTTGCTCTCCAGGCAGCGTAGCACTACCTTCTGCAGGTGCGCGATCTGAAATGGCTTGGTCAGGTAGTCGTACGTCCGCGCCCGCAGACAGTGCAGGGCACTGTCGATCGACGGATAGGCCGTGACGACGATGATGGAGGCCTCGGCCTGATACAGGCGAAGCCACTCCATGACCTGCTCGCTCTCCAGGCCGGGAATGACGTAGTCGAGGATGATGATGTGATACGGTGCCCCGCGCAGAGCCGACTCGACCTGGCCCGACTCGGAGACGGCGTCGATCCGGAACTCGTGCGGTGCCAGCGCCGCCTGAATGACCCGGCACACGGCCTGATCGTCATCCAGAATCAGGATGCGGACTTCCGTCGGACAGTACAGATCCCGGCCTTCGCGCCCCGGAGCGGGCGCGTCGGTGGCACTGGCACCGGACGACGCTTCACCCGGAAAGGGAGCGGCCAGAGGTGTGGAAACGGGAATACTCACCGAAGGTCCTCTCAGCGTTTACGTGATACATCACGGACGCCAGCGCCTGCCGGCCGGATCGGCCGATCGAGGGCCGCACGCACCGCGACCAGTAACTGTTCGGGGAGAAAGGGCTTGGGGAGTACCGGCACCGCTCCGGCGAGCGGTGCCAGGTCCACCGGCTCGGCTTCCGACCGGCCGGTCATGATCAGGAAGCGCAGGCCCGGATCGCGGGTCTGAAGTCCCTGAATCAGGTCGATGCCCGTTTCCTCGGGCATCCGCACGTCGGTCAGGATCAGATCGAACGGCTCGCTCGCTCCGCCGCCGGGCATTCGCGATGGTGGACTGGTGCGGGGACTCTCAAGCCGGCTGCGCGCTTCCGGCACGTTGTGGGCGGCCTGAACGGTGTAGCCGGCCTGCTCCAGGGTCGCACAGACCAGCCGCAGGACCTGCGGATCGTCATCGACCACCAGCACGCGCTCGTTTCGCAACGCCCGGACGGTCACGCTGCTGAACGGATTGACGACCGCACCGTGGTTCGATCGTCCACCCGGCGCGAGCGGCACGACGATCGTCGCGGTCACTCCGCGCCGCTCCGTCGTCAGTCGAAGTCCGCCCTGGTGGGCGGCCAGGATGCCGTAGGCCGTCGCCAGGCCGAAGCCGCCGCGACGGTTCTTGCCACTGTAGAAGGGATCGCGGAACAGGGCCTGGAGGGCGGCCTCGGACAGACCCGGGCCGTCGTCCTCGATCTGGATCTCCAGGTACGCCCCGGCCTGGGCCGAGCCGTAGTAGTCTCGACAGGTTTCGTGCGTCAGGGTGACGAGCCGAACGCTCAGGCGGATCGTCCCGGCCGTCTCGACCGCCTCGCGGGCATTGTCGAGCAGCGCTCCCAGGACCATCTGAAGCTGGACGGCATCGATCGCCACGGAGGGCAACTCGGCCGGCATGTCCACCTGGAACGTCGTTCCGGGAGCGATCTGTCGGCGAAACCGGGCTTCTTCGCTGAGCAGCAAGGAGCCCGGCGGCGTGCTTCGGATCGATGGCGTCTGTCGGCGGGACAGGACGCTCAACCGATGCGTCAACTGGGCTCCCTCCTCGGCGCTGCGATGCAGTTCGGCCAGGAAGCGCGGCAGGGGACTGTTGGCCGGCAGATGCTGGGCCAGGCTCAGTTCGCTGAAGCCGAGCAGGCTGGTGAAGATGTTGCCGTAATCGTGAGCCAGTCGGCGAACGATCGCGTTGGCGTGCTCCATCTGCTCCTGACGGATCGCGCGATCCAGACGCTCGGCCCAGGCCGGCCCCGAGGCGGTTTCCAGCCAGCGGAGCAGGGTCGATCCGACCAGGGCCCAGGTGGCGCACTCGGTCGGCGTCCACTCGGCCCGGCGCGTGTCGTGGAGCCAGAAGAGCCAGGCGGTTCCGGGGTTGCGCAGCACGCAGAGCAGGTAGCCGCCGTCGCCGACCCCCGGCTCGGGAACGGCAATGGCACTGGCGGAAAGACGCGCACGCTCCAGGACTGCGGGAGCCGACTCCCAGGGTAGGCCGCCGAGCGGAGCGTCACCGGTTCCAGGCCGAACGCCGCTGACGGCGAGGGCCTCCATCTGAGGCAGCAGATGAAGGCCGGCCCGCGTGGCCTGCATGATTTCGACGAACTGATCGAGCAGAGGGGCCAGCGAATGGCGATGAATGCCGTCGCTGTCAGCCAGCAGACACTGCAAGAAGGCCAGGGCAGCCGAGCTGCGGTCTGGAGCCGGGGCGGGCGGGGCCAGCGTACTCGCCATGTTGCGCTGCTCCAGGAGCATGCCGGTGCGGGAACGAGGGCCACCCCCCGTGGATTCCGTTGAGGCATGAAACTCTAGGTCGCAGCGCGGAGGCGGTCAAATCGGACAATCGGAAAATTCGGACGCTCCGCGTTCGCCACAGCGAGGCTCACTGCTAGCGGGGTATCAGCTGAGTCAGAGCGTTCTTCGCGGCCTCGGCCACGTCCTTCTGCGTATCGCGGCTCAGGGCCGCCAGGCGCTCGACGATCGGCCGAAGTCGATCGCCCAGGGTTTCGGGACCGAGGATCAGACAGCCGTTGATCGCGGCGATGCGCACGTCGGCGGTGCTGTCAGAGAGCGCCTCGTGGAAGCCCTTGACCACGGCGGGCGACTCGGAGCCGAGATCCTTGCCCAGGATCGACAGCGCGTGAATGGCCCGGGCGCGGACGTGCTTGTCGTCGTCCTTGAGGGCCTTGAGCAGTTCCGGCAGCGTGGAGCGTGCCTCCAGGCCGAGCAGGTCGAGCGTATCGACGGCCTTGCGCCGCAGTTCCAGGGGCGTCCCCTTCGAGACGAGCAGGGCTCCGATGGCGGGGGCGGCCGTGGCCGCATCCTTGCCGAAGAAGCCGACGCTCGTGATGCACGCGGCTCGCAGCTCCAGCGGCGTCTCGGCCGACAGGATCACGTCCTTCAGCGCGCCGACGGCTCCGGCCTGAACGGCTACCGGGGCACCGATCCGGGCCAGGGCCAGGGCGGCCTGTGTTCGCGACAGCGGGTTCGCCTTCGCGTTCTTGAGCAGGTTGACCAGATCGGGCGCGGCCTCGGCCGCCTCCTTGCCCAGGCGGCGCAGCGTATCGGCGGCGGCCTGCACGACCTCGATCGCGGTGTCCTCCAGCGACTGCTTCAGGACCAGGACCGCCGAGCGGGCTTCCTCTGGATCGATCAGCCCCAGCGCGGTGGCAGCTGCTTCGCGAACCCGAGCCGAAGGATCGCGGCGCAGCGCGACCGTGAGGGCTTCCCGGGCTGGAGCGAAGCGACCCCGTTCGATCTTCTCGTACATGCCCCCCAGGGCCTGAGCCGAGGCCCGACGGATCTCCGGCTCGGGATCGTTTTGCAGAGCCGTCACGATGAGCGCCACGGCCGGAGGATACTTGTCCGGGCCGATGAGACGCAGACCGATCAGGCCGCGCTTGCGCATCTCGGCCTGTTCCTTGAACATTCCGGGCAGCGAGCCGACGCTGCCGATCACGAACAGAGCGGCCTCGCGGTTCTTGCGATCCTTCTCGCCGAGCAGCAGGGCTCCCCATTCCGAGGCCTTCTTGCCCAGCAAGACAGGCTCCTCTTCGGCCGCCAGTGTGGACGTTGTACCGACGCCGAGCAGCAGGCCCAGCAGGAGAATTCGCCGCATGATGCACACTCCTTCCAACCCGGGAATACTGATGAGCATACCGCCAGGGATGGTCGCCTACAAGCAGCCAGCCACGGCGAAGTTCATGCCCGTAGTTGCGAGACGATAGGGTGGGCGGGAGTGCCATCGACGCCCCATCCGCATCTTGATCCGGAACAGCGCAGGCCCACCAATCCTCGCTTGGGAGCGCAGAAATGGAGCCGGGCGGCTATCCGGAATTTAGCGGTTGTCGAAGATACGGGGAGTGGCAAACTTCTCTGTGGCCATCCTGCCCCCCGAGCGGTTGCTGACGGTGGGCTACCCCCGGGCAGCGAAGGTGACCCTGGTGTGCGACAACCTGAACACGCACCCCATAGGGGCGTTGTACGCGGCGTTTCCGATCGGTGTCGCTGCGCTCCCATGCAAGGATTGGTGGGCCTCCGCTGTGCAGCCTTCACAGAGGGATAGGCGTCGGTGGCGCTCCCGCCCACCCTACATCTCGGTCGATGGAATGCACCTCCGCAGACCTGATTGCTTCTCGGTGATGCGTGGCCTATGGTTGAGTACTCGTGATCCCTGTGGGGCGAGAGAATGGAGGGCCCATGACCGCGCAGTTCCTGTCGCGAGTCCGCGAACGCATCCGCGTTGCCAACCTGCAACCTTCCGGCCGACGCCCGCGTGGGACGCCGTCGCTGCCGGCCGGGGCTGAGGCTTACCCGGGCCATCGCCTGCGTGAGTTCCTCGGTCGAGGTGCCTTCGGTGAGGTGTGGACCGCAGAGGTGACCAACGGCCGGCCGGTGGCCCTCAAGTTCCTGCCTCTCGACAGCAGCACCCAGGAACTGCGCACGTTGCAAAAGATCCGCCAGATCCGCCATCCCAACCTCGTTCAGATCGATCGAGTCTGGTGCTGGGCTCGCCACATCGTCGTCTCGATGGAACTGGCCGAGGGTGGGCTCGACGATCTGCTCAATGTCTACCTGACCGAGTTCGACGAACCGATGGGCCCCGCGCAGACCTGCCACTACCTTGGTCAGATTGCGGCCGCCCTCGACTTTCTCAACGTCCGGCAGCACCGGGTCGATGGTCAGATGGTCGCCATGCGTCATTGCGACGTGAAGCCGAGCAACATGCTGCTCTTCGGCAAGAACGTGAAGCTGACGGACTTCGGGCTGTCGGTCCTGGCGACTGCCTCCTCCCAGGCCCACAGCCGCTCCGGCACGCCAGCCTACGCCGCTCCGGAGGTGTTCCAGGGTCGGATCACCGAGCGCACCGATCAGTACGCCCTGGCCATCAGTTACTGCGAACTGCGCGGCGGCCGACTTCCCTTCGCTGACACGCCGTCGACACTCGCGCGCGATTACGTCCGACCGCGCCCGGATCTGACCATGCTCCCGGTGGCGGAGCGGTCCATCGTGATCCGGGCGCTCTCTCCCGACAGTCTCGACCGCTGGCCATCCTGCACCGAGTTCATCGCCCGGCTGACGGCGTCTCAGTGACCGTCGTCACTTCAGCTCGAATCCGGTCGGCGTCACGACGATGCGGCTTTTTCCCTTGTACTTGTCATAGACGCGTTCCATCTCGGCCCTGTCATCGAACCAGCCGACGATGTACGCCGCCCCGAAGGTGTCGCCGGCCTTGACCGGTCGCATGTGCAGCTCCTGGATGAAGCAGATGTACCCCCGCTGATGGCACCACGCCTCGCTGACCGCAGCCGGGTCGAGCGTCAGGCCGGCCAGCCACGGTCCCGGCTTGCCGTCGCGCTTCACCTGATACGCCCGGATCATCCGTTCGGGGATCTTGCCGGCCTGACGCTGATAGAGGTACTTCTCGTCGGGAGCGAAGTCCTCGGCGAAGGCGCTGGCCGGTAGCTCGCCCTGATAGCTGAGCCAGACCTTCTCAAACGTGTCGCCGGCCTTGTGCTTGATGTGGCCCGGCATGTCGATCCGGTAGAACAGGGCCGGGTGATCGTTGACCGTCGTGATCGTCTCGGCCGAGAAGTAGTAACGCAGGCCCTGCTGAAAGACGAGCGTCTGCTCCCAGGTCGAGCCGGCCTTGTAGCCCTTACCCGGCTCGGTGAACGTGAAGCGAAACTGGACGGCCAGCCAGTCCTTGCCGCGTGTGATCTTCGGCTTCAGCTCGCGTGCCTTCGTGCAGATCTGCGGCCCCTCGACGTAGTGCTTGGCGATCTTGCCGTGGTACTTGACGTTGCGGTAGCCGTCGTCCCGTTCGCCGGGACCGAGCAGGAAATCCATGATGTGCAGGCCGAAGCCGAGGTCGCGCGCGCCGGTCTTCCGGTCGAGCAACCCGCCGGCGGCCGTGCCGCTGACGTAGCCCTTGCAGTTGATCCGGGCGACGAGGGCGTCCGTCTCGATCTGGACGTAGGTGTCCGTGGACTCGACCTTGATCGGCCTGTCCGCGTTGCAGACAAGGGCCGGCAGGACCGCGAGGAAGGCGGCGTGCATGGGTAGCTCTCCTTCGATGACCGCAAGGACGGGGTTAGCTTACGAGTTCAGTCAGTCGTATCGGCCCTGTGGAATGTAGCCGCGACCGAGAAAACTCACGAGGAAAATTCGCCACGATGTCGCTATGACACGGATTATCCGCGCAGAGCGAGCCGCTCGACCGGCCAGGATGGGCCAGCCGGGCAGATCGCGACGGAGTGTCCGTTTCTGGCAGGTTGGCAAGGAGGCGAACTCGTGGGAACATCCACCCGGCATCTACTGCTGCTGGCCAGCGTGGGACTTCTGGTCCTCTTCGTCAACCTGGGCGCACCGCCTTTGTGGGATCGCGATGAGCCCCGCAACGCCGCCTGCGCCCGCGAAATGATGGAACGCGGCGACTGGATCGTGCCGACCTTCAACGCCGAGCTGCGCGTCCTCAAGCCCATCATGAAATACTGGCTGATGATCTCGGCCTATCACCTGTTCGGCGTCAATGAGTTCGCCGCCCGCTTCTGGTCGGCCATCTTCGCCCTGGCCTGCGCCGGTGCGACCTACGCCCTCGGCCGACGCCTCTTCAGCCCCCGGGCCGGACTGTGGGCCGGCCTCATCCTGCTGACGAACCTACTCTTCATCATGTCCGGCCACCTGGCCAAGATCGACGCCGCCCTGACCTTCTTCTCCATGCTCGCCCTGCTGATCTTCGTCTTCGCGGTGTTCCCCGCTCCCGGCTCCGCCACCACGCCGACGACGGGACCGAACACGTCGTTTCTGCCGCGCTCCTGGCTCACCTGGCTGCTGATCTACGCCGTCATCGGTCTGGCCGTCCTGGCCAAGGGCCTGCCCGGTGCCCTGCCGGCCGCCGTGCTGGGAATGTTCCTGCTGATCGTTCGCCTTCCGGCCGCCGAGCAGCAGGGACCGACGACGTGGTGGCGTCGCGCTCTCGGTCTGCTGCGGCCCTTCGCTCCGGGCCATTTCCTGGCCACGTTCTGGCGGATGCGACCGTTCACGGCCGTCGTCGCCGTCCTCGCCGTGGCCGGGCCCTGGTACACGCTGGTCGGCATCTACACCGATGGCGAGTTCCTGCGCGGCTTCTTCCTCGAACATCACCTCGGCCGGGCGATGCACCCCATGGAGCGGCACAGCGGCCTCTTCCTCGTCTACTATCTGGTCACCATCCTTCTCGGCCTGTTTCCGTGGTCGATCTTTCTGACGGCTCTGCTCATCTGGATGGTCCGCCTGCTCCGCCCCGACCATCCCGCCCGGTACGCCGTCCTGCTCCTGGCCTGCTGGGTTGGCGTCTACGTCGTGCTGTTCTCCGCCGCCCAGACGAAGCTGCCCAGCTACATTCTGCCCTGCTTCCCGGCCCTGGCCCTGCTGCTGGGCGCGCTGATGGCGGACATCCGTGTCCGGGCACCGGCCGTCCCGCACACCTGGATTCGACTCGCACTGATCTCGCTGGTCTGCGTCGGCGTGACGACGGTGGTGGGCCTGTTCGTCGCCACCTACTTCATCCCCATCGAGGGAGCCTTCGCCCTGCTCGGCCTGGTGCCGCTGGTCGGCGGCGGCGTCGCCCTGGCGATGTGGCAGCGCGATCGGCCGATCCCGGCAACGAATGCTCTGGCCGTCTCCTCCGGCCTGTTCATCGCCTTGATCTTCGGCGTCCTGCTGCCGCGTGTGGGAGGCTTGCAGAAGCAGGAGGACGTGTGCAACCGCCTGTTCCGGACGAGCCAGAAGGGAGAGGTCGGCTCGTTCAGCACCCTGGAGCCGAGCTGGGTGTTCTACGCCGGCCAGCCGGTCGAGCCGCTCCGTCTGCCGGGCACGCCTGAGGTGTCGCACGGCCCCTGGAAGGTTTCGTTGACGGCCGCCGATCAGTTCTTCCAGCGCGGCCCGCATCAGTTCGTCATCACCACCGACCAGGAGTTCCAGTATCTCGAACCGTTCCTGCCCGCCGACGTCGGCATCGTGACGGAAATCCCGCGCTTCCTCCGCAAGGGGAACTGGCTGGTGATCGGTCGGCCGGGCGAGCTGGCCTCGGGAAGTCCCGATCATCGTCGCAGATAACGGGCCGCCTCCCAGTGATCGATGAAGCGTCGGCGGTGTCGCTGCTCCAGGACCTCCAGGACGGCCCGGCGTGGCTCGCCGACGCAGAGCGGCTCGGCCAGGATCGCCAGCAGGTTGTTGTCGCCAAGCCGGAACGGCGGCAGCGTCTGGGCCAGGCCGAGGTACGGCGTACCGACCATCACTCCGCCCACGAGGCCGGCCACGGATCGAGCCGTGTCCGGTCGCGGCAGACCGGCGAGCAGACCGCGCATCAACCGGGCGACGAGGGCGGGTTCAAGGCCGCCGCGACACAGATCGCCTGCCAGCGCTGCGGCTCGCTCTTCCGGTAGCAGGGCCGCGATCGCCTCGAGCAGGTAGGTAGGCTCGTCGAGCTGCTTGCTGTCGGCCGCGTTCTTCAGCGTGGTCGTCAGCCGATCGGTCAGGGCCTCAAGTTCCGCGCGCTGCTCGGCCGACTCCAGAAACGGGAGCAGTCGCACCAGGGCGAACGACAGGACACGTCGATCGTAGCCGCCCGGCGGACTGGCCGGGATCGCCCGGTGGATGTCGGCCATCGTCTCCCTGGCGATCGTCCGGGCAGTCGTCGCATCGAGCCGCTCCAGGTGCGGCACCATCTGAACGATGAAGTTGTAGCGCATCGACGCGCCCGGGGTCGTCTTCAGTTCCGCGCGAAGCAGAGCGATGACCTGCGGAGCCAGGGCCCGACCCGCGACGCCGCCGTGGTCCATCAGCCGGCTCAGGACATCGTGATGGATCAGGATTCCAGCCCGGCCGTGACGGCGCAGGTCGTCGAGCAGGCGGCCGGCCAGGCGAGCATTTCGCGCCGCCGACAGGCGGACGGTTAACGCCTCCCAGCACGGCAGCAACTGCTGCACGGTGGACCAGCCTGGCTGCTCGGCTTCGAGATTGGCCATCAGCCGCTCGGCGACCTTCTCGACATCCACCGGGGCGAGCGTCGGCACGAGGTCGCCGATCTGGCGCAGGAAGGTGGCAAGTCGGCCGCCGCTGCCAGGGCGGCTCGGGTGGAGCGCCGCGGCCATCTGTCGCGCGAATCGGCCACGCTCGGAACGGGGGAAGCGGGCCAGGGCCTGGTGAAACTCGGCCAGATCGCCGATCGTCAGCGAGAGGGCGGCGAACTCCGCCAGCCTGCGGAAAACGGCCTGGCCCAGCGGCGACCAGCGTGCCGCCGATCGATCCGGGTCGAGCCCCTCCAGCGCCGCCGAGGCGACGGTCAGGGCCGGCAGCAGGGCCCGCGGATCGGCCGCCCGATCGATCTGCTTCTCGGCCAGATCCACCACGCCCGGGATGGCCTCGGTCGGGACGCGCTTCAGCAGGGCCAGGGCCTCACGCGTCATGCCATCGCGATCGGCCGTGCCCGGATCGGTCAGGAGCAGTTCGACCAGACGGCGGGCCTCTTCGGCCGGCAGAAACGGCCCGAACAGTGCGGCCAGGCCGGGACCGTAATCGAACGTCAGAAAGGTCCGCGCCGTCAGACGCCGGGTCAGGGCGACGATCCGGGCCTGGGCTTCCTCATGGGGCAAGGGCTCGATCAACAGAACGACGCAGCGGCCGACCTCACGTCGCACGTGCAGATCCGGCTCCAGGGGCAGAGCGGCCAGCCGAGGGAGCAAGATCGGTTCCAGGTCGCGCCGCGCCATCGGCCCAAGTCGGCCCAGCAGGGCGCGCAGGGCCGTCAGACGCTGACCGACCGGATAGAGCCCGCCCACGGCCACGACCGGCTGGCCGAGCGGATCGACCAGACGACGGGCGGTCGCTTCCGTCAGGCCGGGAGCCAGGTCGAGCAGCGGCGCGGCCAGGTGGCCCAGGGTCGAGCCATCGGTCGTGACGGCCATCTTCACGACGAGGACGCTCGCCAGGTCCTCCGCGTCGATCGGGGCCAGCCTCGGCACCAGGACGCGCACGCTCTCGCCCCAGGCCCGCAGATCGAGCGACGACCGGCGTTCTTGCCAGCGGTCCAGACCTTGTCGGAGCATCCGGGCCGCCTCGCTGACCTCCGCGTCTGTCAGGTGCGGCAGGGCCGTCGCGAGGACCGAGTGCGGCAGGGCCACGATCGGCCGATCGCCTTCGAGCGTCTGACGCAGGACGGCCCGGACGGCGGTGGGATAGAGCGGTCGAGCCTCCGCCTCGGGCAGTCGCTCGGCCAGCGTCAGCAGGGTGTGGGCCTGGAAGGCGCGGACGCCGGGCTGCTCCGGGCTCGCCATCGCTGGAAGCAGCAGGGCGACCAGTTCACGCGTGTCGGCCTCTGGCAGCGGAGCCAGCACCGCGTGAAGCATGGACCGCGTGGCGAGAATCTGCGACAGGTTGCCCCAGCCGTTCATCTCGCGGATCAGATGTTCCAGGGTGACCCGACGAGCCTCGTCCGACAGGCCACCGAGTCGGGCCAGGGCGAACGCGAAGTTGGCCTGCTCGGGCCGCGAACGTCCCGATCGGGTCAACTCCTGCAACAGCAGCCGCTCGACCGTGGCCCGTTCCGTCTCGTCCAGTCCGACGGCGGCGTGCAGGACGTGGTCGGCCCGGCGCATGAGTTGCCGGGCCCGAGCTTCCCGGGCCAGGGCGACGCGAACGAGGAGTTCGCCGAGCCCCGGCTCACGGCTCTCCGCGATCTGCTGCAAGGCGTTCACCTCGCTCGACGTGAGCGGGTTCGATCCGCCGATCACCCGCGGTTCGGTCTGACCGAGCGGCCCGTACCAGCCGACGACGAGCGACTCGCGGAGTCGCCGATTGCTGTCGAGAACCTTCTCTTCCCGCTGGCGAATCTCCAGGTTGGCGTTCGTCAGGTCGTTGGCCCGCTGCCAGGCCAGGATCGCCAGCGTGGTCGAGACGGCGGTCCCGGTGACCAGGAGCAGCACGACGGCCGCGCTCAGGACGGCGACGACCGGATTGCGTCGAACCCATTTCGTCGCTCGCTCCACCGAGCCGACCGGCCGGGCCTGGATCGGCTGGACGGCGAGGAATCGGCCCAGATCATCGGCCAGGGCCGACGCCGAGGCGTAGCGGCGCAGCCGATCCTTCTGCAAGCACTTCAGACAGATCGTCTCCAGGTCGAGCGGCACCTTGCTGTTCAGCTGGCGCGGCGAGACGACCTCGGAGTTCAGCACCTGGCCGACCGTCTCCCAGAGGGTCGCCGCCTTGAACGGTGGTCGGCCGGTCAGACACTCGTAGAGGATCGCGCCCAGGGCGTAGACGTCCACGGCCGGGCCGAGATCGGTGTCGCCGCGGGCCTGCTCGGGAGCCATGTACGAGGGCGTTCCGAGGATCGCTCCGGGCACGGTCTGGCCCTGGTCGTCGAGCTTCTTCGCCAGGCCGAAGTCGGCGATGCGTGGCGTGCCGTCGGCGGTGAGCAGGACGTTGGCCGGCTTCAGATCGCGATGGATCACTCCGGCGCGATGAGCCGCCTCCATCGCTCCGGCCAGTCGGCTCACCAGGCTCGCCGCCTCGGTCGGCGTCAGTGGATGCTCCCGCAGACGTTCCCGGAGCGATCCGCCGCCACAGTGTTCCATCGAGTAGAACGGCTGGCCGGCGAACTCGCCGACCTCGAACACCTGAACAATGTGCGCGTGCGACAGACGAGCAATCGACTCGGCCTCGGTCTGAAAGCGGAGCCGATCGCGCGGGCTGGCCTGGTCGGCGGCCCGGATCATCTTCAGGGCCACGAGCCGATTGAACCCGATCTGGCGAGCCAGGTAGACGGTGCCCATGCCGCCCTGGCCGAGCGACCGCAGGATCTCGTAGCCAGGCGGCTCGGCTGGTGGCGACTGCTCTTCCGGAGCGGTGGTCGGCTCGTACGGCCCCGTCGCCTCGGGGTCGTCGGCGTGCGTCGAGGGCAGCGCCGTCGAGTGGGTCGGCGCGTCGGGAACCCACGGAGTGCCGCACTCCGGACAGGGAATGGCTTCCCCCACGGCACTGGTCGCCGCGACAAAACGGTGGCCATTCGGGCAGCACAGGAACGGTGGCATGGACGAAGCCTCCGACCAGATCAGACGTCTACTTCAGCACACTCCTCGCCACGCCATGCAGTTGGCACAACTCCGACGGACCCAGTTCCGCGCCGACGAACGGATCAAACGAGGCGTCCTGCTCTCCCTGGCGAAAGTCGGCGACGTATCGCTCGATCGTCTTGCGCGGACAGCCAGTCCGGGCGAGGATCTCGTCGATCGTCTTGCCGTCCTGGTGCAGGGCGAGGACGGCATGCAGCTTGCCCTTGCTCAGCCGGCGCGGCTCGCTCAGGAAGCGATATCGACTGACAACGTACCGTCGCGGCTCCTCGGCTGAACCGGCCTTCTTCAGCGTCAGACCGACCCGGGCCGTCGCCAGGAGCGACTTCGGCTCCCCCGGCGACGCCTCCTGCAAGTGGAGTGGGCTGGTCGAATCCCAGGCTTTTCGGCCGGCGATCCGGCCATCGAGGACGGCGACGGCGGCACACTTCGTCGTGGTCAGCAGGTGATCGACCGACAGCGAAGGGCCATCGACGAGGGAGCCGTCCGGCTTCTCCAGGCTGCGGATGAGGATGCCGCCGTGAGCGCCGGGCGCGCCGAAGGTCAGGTCGAAGCCCTTGAAGCTGCCGCCGCGATAGGTGCCGCGCGTGCGATGGAAGTACCAGCGGCCGCGCTCCTCCTGGAGCGGATCGCGATGAGCGAACGTGTCGGGATGCTCCGGAGAGTGGTAGTAGAACTCGACCTCGGCGAGCCGATGCGGCTGGTCGAGGACCATGAGCCGACACTGATTGATGAGCCGATCGGCGATTGTCGAGAAGGCGGCGTGAATCGCGACGGCATCGGTTGTGCCAGCCGGTCGGGTCAGCCAGGGATGGTCCTCGTTCATGGTCGTTTCCCTCACCGCACTTCGTACTCATTCTGTAGCAGACGAACGGCTCCGGGGAAAGGACCGCGTCTCTCTCCGCGTCGGACATTTGATGTGCCAACGGGCGATGATCTGGTGGATCATTCCCTGCTCGCGAAGATCCGGTCGGCGCGGTACTCTGTCAGGGAGTCGATTCACTCACAGGGAGAGGAGCCATGCCGACGATTACCGAACTGGAAAGCCGGCTTGCCGAGTTGACGAGTCAGACGGAGGCCAGGCAGGCCGAGCTGGAGGGGCTGCGAGGGCAACTGCGCGCGGTTCGCCAGCAACTGGGTGAAGTCCGCAAGGCCGAGAAGGAGGCCCGCCAGAAGGAGAAGGAGGCGGAGAAGGCCGCCCGTCAGCAGGAGAAGGAAGCGCGCAAGGCCGAGAAGGAGGCGCGCAAGGCTGAGAAGAAGGCCCGTCCGCCGGAAGCCACGGTTGAGCCGGTGATCGAGGAGGCCGCCCTGGATCATCAGCTCGAAGCGCCGTCGGAGCCAACCCCTGCGCCCGAAACCGATGCGACGCCGGAATCGGTCGGCGAGATGATCGACCGGGCCGACGACATCGCGCCGGAACGACCGCCGATCGTGTGAACCTGGCTCTCCCGGGGAACTCCGCCCTGCGCACGCTCTGCGCCCTTCTGCTCGCTGCCTTGCCAGCGAGCGCCGACGAGATCACGGTCAAGCAGGCCGATGATCACCGCTGGCGGTATGCTCGACCGGCAGGCCGGCGACGAACTTGCGAGCGAGGTTGGCCCGGGCGTAGGAATCCTGCGGGTAGAGCGCCACCCGATCCGCCGTACAGGGACGAGACGGCCAGGGTGTCCAGCGTCTATTTTCGCTTTTAATCTTCGGTCGAGGGTGCAGTTGGGCCAGGAGAGAAATCCGAAGTGCGAACGCCAGCAGTTCGGGTACACTGTCTGAACAGGGCCACGGCCTGTCCATGATCGCAGGGGCCAGGTGCAGCATGATTCACGAACCGCTCGATCCGCTCACGCTGACACGCCGTCACTTTCTCTCGGGTGCCGGCCTCGGCCTGGCGTCCCTGGCCCTGCACGATCTCGCCCACGCTGAGGAGAAGAAATCCGAACGCTTCGGCGGTCTGGCCGACGTGCCGCACTTTCCGCCGAAGGTCCGCCGGGTCATCTACCTGTTCCAGTCCGGCGGCCCCGCCCAGCAGGACCTGCTCGACTACAAGCCGCTCCTGAACAAGAAGCACGGCCAGGAGATGCCGGCCCACGTTCGCGGCGAACAACGGCTGACCGGCATGTCCGCCAACCAGGCGTCCATCCCCCTGGCCGGCTCGGCCTTCCCGTTCGCCCAGCACGGTCAGTGCGGAGCCTGGTTCAGCGACCTCCTGCCCCACACCGCGAAGCTCGCCGACGAGCTGTGCATCGTCCGATCGATGTTCACCGAGGCGATCAACCACGATCCGGCCATCACCTTCTTCCAGACCGGCTCGCAGATCGCAGGCCGACCCTCGCTCGGCTCCTGGGTCGATTACGGCCTGGGCTCGATGAACGCCAACCTGCCGGCCTTCGTCGTTCTGGTCACCAAGGGCAAGGGCGGGCAACCCCTGTACGCGCGCCTCTGGGGCAACGGCTTCCTCGACTCTCGCTTCCAGGGCGTCAAGCTCAACGCCGGCAAGGACGCCGTCTTTTACCTGACCAACCCGGAGGGCATCAGCACTGACGGCCGACGGGCCGCACTCGACACGCTCGCGGCCCTCAACAAGGTTCAGCAGGACCGCGAGCAGGACCCCGAGATCACCGGCCGTATCGCCCAGTATGAGATGGCCTTCCGCATGCAGACCAGCATCCCCGAGGTGACCGACCTGTCAAAGGAGACGAAGGAGACGCTCGATCTCTACGGCCCCGATGCGACGAAGCCGGGCACGTTCGCCGCGAACTGCCTGCTGGCTCGCCGCCTGGCCGAGCGCGGCGTCCGCTTCATCCAGCTCTACCACCAGGGCTGGGACCATCACGGCAATTTGCCCACGGCGATCCGGGGCCAGTGCCGCGAGACGGACCAGCCAGCGGCCGCCCTGCTCACCGACCTGAAGCGACGCGGCCTGCTCGACGACACGCTCGTCATCTGGGGCGGCGAGTTCGGCCGAACCAGCTACAGCCAGGGCAAGATCACCGCGAACAACTACGGTCGGGACCATCACCCGCGCTGCTTCTCCATCTGGCTCGCCGGCGGCGGTGTCAAGAAGGGCCTCACCTACGGCCGAACCGACGACTACGGCTACAACATCGCCGACGACAGGGGAGAGGCGATCGCCCCGGACAGGCAGACCCTCACGCCTGGTGCGGTCCACGTCCACGATTTGCAGGCGACCATCCTCCGCCTGCTGGGCGTCGATCACACGCGGCTGACGTATCGCTTCCAGGGCCGACGCTTCCGACTGACCGACGTGCATGGTCACGTCGTGGAAGCGTTGCTGGCCTGACGAGGCGGTTCCCGTCGCGTCACACCCGGCCGAGCCACGTCGCGCTGTCGAGAACCTCGCCCAGCAGCATCTGATGGGCGCACAGGATGCTCCGATGCAACTCCTCGGCCGAGACCGTCCCCGCGGCGTTCGACAGCGCTAGCGTTCCGGTCGCATCGCTCAGAAACTCGACGCCGAAGCCGCGATGGAACGCCTGCCGGGCCGTCGTGTCGCAGCACATGTGCGTCATGTACCCCGCGATCGTCACCTGCGTCACCCCCTGACCGCGTAGCCAGGTTTCCAGGTCGGTGCCGGTGAAACTGCCCGGAAGCTGCTTCTCGACCAGATGATCACGCGGTCGGCCGGCCACCTCCGGATGCAGTTCCCACGTCGGCGTGCCACGTCGGAAGAACGGCGCGTCCGCCTGCGCGAAGTGGTGCTGAATCACGACCGTCGGCACCCGTCCCGCGACGGCGGCCATCACCCGCAGGATGTTCTCCAGATGGCCCGCCGGATGCGTGATCGGCAGCGCTCCGGTGAAATACTCGTTCTGCACGTCGATAACCAGTAGCGCTCGCTTCATCGGTCTTCTCACTTCAGGTTCGGATCGAAATCCCTTCTCAGGATACGAACTCGGCCTTGACACGCCGAAGCCGAGAGCCTATCACCCCGCGTCACACGATTTCTTGACTGGCCGTGCCAGATCCCGTCCGGAGGGGGCTCCCGGAACGCGGAGTTGCCGGTCATCGTGGGGGGAGGCGCAAGATGATCCGTCCCGGGACCAAACGCAGCTGGTTGGCGTGGACACCCGTCCTCGTTCTGGGAGGGCTGTTGGCCATCCTGGGCGGTTGCATGAGCGTCGATCAGCCCCGGTATCAGGCCGCCGACGAGCCCGAACCGGATCGCTACGCCGTCGAGACGATCGGCGAAAAGACCTCTGTCGGCAATGCCGAGCCCATGCCCGTTGGCGGCGTCGGCCTGGTCGAGGGGCTCGAAGGCACCGGCGGCGAACCGCCCAACGACGAGAACCGCGCCCGGCTCGAAGAGATGCTCCGCAAGAAGGGCGTTCGCGAAATCAAGAAGCTGCTCAACTCGGCCGATGTCGCCCTGGTCCTCATCTCCGGCGTCATCCCACCGGGCACGCGCAAGGGCGATCCGGTCGATCTGGACGTGCGCATTCCACGCGGCAGCCCGGCCACCAGCCTGCGCGGCGGTGTCCTGCGGCACTGCCTCCTGACCAACTACAGCACGACGCAGCAGCTGACCCAGGGCCGCAATGGTCAGGGGCTGATCGAGGGCCACAAGGTCGTCGAAGCGGCCGGCCCTGTTCTCGTCGGCCTGGGCGATGGCGACGACGGCAGCCGACTCAAGGTCGGCCGCATCTGGGGCGGCGGAAAGGCCCGGATCGATCTGCCGTACAGTCTCGTCCTCAACGGCGAACACCAGTTCGCCTCGATGGCCAAGCTGATCTCCGACCGCATCAATCAGACGTTCCTGGGCCACACTCGCACGAGTCGGGGCACCTCGGTCGCCATGCCGCACGTCGATACCGGCGGCGCGATCATCGCCCTGACCGTACCGTCTCAGTACCGGCAGAATCTGCCGCGTTTCCTGCGGGTCGTCCGGCTCATCCCGTTGCGGGAACCGGGGGCTGGCGGGCCGGAAGGGAACCCGAACGAGGCGGTCTCGTACCGACAGAAATTGCAGGACGACCTGCGTGATCCGGCTCGCTGCGTCGTCTCCGCCCTGCGGCTGGAGGCCCTGGGCAACAGCGCCCTGCCGCAGCTCAAGGACGTTCTGAAGCAGAGCCGGAGCCCCCTGGTTCGCTTCTGCTGCGCCGAGACGCTGACGTATCTCGGCAGCCCTCCGGTGCGGAAGAACTGGGCGAGGCGGTCAAGAAACACCCGTCGCTGCGATCCTACGCCCTGACGGCTCTCGCCTCGCTGGACGAGGCGGCCTGCCAGGAGAAATTGCAGGATCTGATCATCGAAGCCAGCGACGACGAGGCGCGATACGGTGCCTTCCGTGCCCTGCGCATGCTCAACGAACGCAATCCGTTCGTTCGCGGCGAGTACCTCAACGACTCGTTCTGGCTGCACACCGTCACTCGCGGCACCCGGCCGATGGTGCATCTGACGACGGTCAAGCGGGCCGAGGTCGTTCTGTTCGATGAGCCCCAGCTGACGCCGCCCTTCTCGTTCCCGTGCGGCTACTTCGTCGTGACGGCCGTGAGCGACGACGCGAAGTGCATCATCAGTCTGGTCGAGACCGGGGCGGACATGCCGGTACGCAAGCAGAGTTCGCTCAAGCTCGGCGAGATCATCCGGACCATGGCCCAGATGGGCGCGACCTATCCCGAGGTGGTCGAGTTGCTCCAGCAGGCCCAGCACGTCAAGGTGCTGACGGGCAACCTGCGGATCAACGCGCTGCCGCAGGCGATCAGCGTCGAGGAGTTGGCCCGTATCGGCCGACGCGGCGACCTGACCGAGGACACGCCGATCCAGGGGCCGACTGACGTGCGGAGTACGCCGGATCTGTTCCAGACCGGGGCGACGGGGCGGGAGTGACGACGCCCCCCGGCGAGCCCCCGGCGAAAGCCGGGGGAGTGCCGGCGAGCCCCCGGCGAAAGCCGGGGGAGTGCGCGACGAGGGACCTCCCCCCGCTTTCGCGGGGGGCTCGCCTGGAGATCGACGCCATGCTCAAGCGTCTCGAGATGGTCGGCTTCAAGTCGTTCGCGGACAAGACCGCGTTCGACTTTCCGCCGGGCGTCACCGCGATCGTCGGGCCGAACGGCTCCGGCAAGAGCAACGTCGTGGACGCCGTCCGCTGGGTTCTCGGCGAACAGAGCGCCCGCAGCCTGCGCGGCGGCGAGATGACCGACGTCATCTTCAACGGCTCCGCCTCGCGCCGCAGCCTCGGCCTGGCCGAGGTCACCATGACCTTCGACAACACGCGCCGCACCCTCGCCTCGGAACTCGACGAGGTGCAGATCACCCGCCGCGTCTACCGCTCCGGTGAGGGCGAGTACCTGATCAACGGGCAGATCTGTCGGCTCAAGGACATCCGCGACCTGTTCCTCGGCAGCGGCGCGGGCAGCGACGCGTACAGCATCATCGAGCAGGGCCGGGTCGATGGCCTGCTCCAGGCCAGCACCCGCGAACGCCGCACGATCTTCGAGGAGGCGGCCGGCATCAGCCGATTCAAGGCGCGCAAGATCGAGTCGCTGCGCAAGCTCGAACGAGTCGATCAGAACCTCGCCCGCCTCAAGGACATTCTCGACGAGGTCGAGAAGCAACTCCGCAGCGTCCGTCTTCAAGCGTCCAAGGCGCAGCGGCATCAGGAGTACACCGAACGGCTTCGTCTGCTCCGCGTCGGCCTCGGTCTGCGGGAGTTTCACACCCTGGAGCAGCAGCGTCTCACCGCTCAGGCGGAGCTGGAAACCCTGCGAGCGGCCCTGCAACAGCAGATCGATCAGTCCGACGCTTCCGAGCAGGAGCTGAACGCGATCGAGTCGGAGCTGGCGACGCTGGAAGCCTCGCTGGCCGGCCAGGAAGCGGCACTGTCCACGGCTCGTCAGCAGATCGCCGGCGAACTCGCTCGTCAGCGTAATGCCGAACAGCAGGCCCGCACCCTGGCCGAGGAGCAGCAGACGCTGCAAGGTCTGCTCGCCGACCTGGGCGACCGGGTGGCGACCGTGGCGGCCAGCGTCGATAACGCCCGGAGCGAGTGGCAGGCGGCCGAGACCCAGGCGGGCGAGGTCCGCCAGAACGTCACGCGCCTCCAGGCCGAGAGTCACCGCAACGAGAAACGCCAGGTCCAGCTTCAGGTCGAGGTCGATGCCGGCAAGAACGAACACATGGAAGGCATGCGCCTGGTCGCCCGCCTTCAGAACGACGTCGTCGGTCATCAGGCCGACCTGGAGCATCTGCGCCGCGAACGCAATCGCCTCGATCAGCGCCGCGAACAGGCCGCCGGAACGCTCGTCTCGCTCGGTGTGGAACTCGATCACCTCAAGGGAGCCGAGACGGAGATCCTCCAGCGCGTGGCCCGCTCACGAGGGACGCAGGCGCAACTGCGAGCCGACCGCGATCAACTCCGGACCGAGATCGAGGAGATGACGCGAGCCCTGGCCGATCGCCGGGCCGACCGGAGCGGTCTGCTGTCGCGCATCGAGGTGCTGGAAGACCTCGAACGCAGTCATGAGGGCCTGGGCAGCGGCATCCGCGAGGTGTTCGCCCTGCTCGAACATCCCGAACCGGGACCGTGGACGACCGTGCGCGGCCTCCTCGCCGATCTGCTTACCGTCCGGCGTGAGTTCGCTCCGCTGATTGACCTGGCGCTCGGTGAACGAGCCCAGCACTTTCTGGTCGAGTCGGCCGAGGAACTGGCCGTGGCCCTGGCTTCTCGGACGCAGCCCTTCTCCAGCCGAGTCACGTTCTTCTCACTGCCGCAGGAGCCGCCGCCGGAGGAGATCACTGCCGTCGGGCTGTCACCTCGGCCGAGCCTGCTGCCCGGTCTGCCACAGATTCCGGGCCTGATCGCCCTGGCCGAGCGCGTGGTCCGCTGCGAAACCCCCGGAGTCGGCCATCTGCCGGGATTCCTGCTCGGCCGGACGCTCATCGTCCAGAGCCTGGCCATCGCCCACCAGGCGGCCGCGATTCTGCCCGGCCATCGCTTCGTCACCGTGAATGGCGAACTGCTCGAAGCCGATGGCACACTGACAGTCGGCACGCACCACGCCGAGGCGGGCATCCTGTCGCGCAAGAGCGAGCTGCGCGAACTGCGCGAACTGCTCGGCCGAATCGACGACGAACTGAGCGATCTGAGCCACGATCTGGCCGGGGCTCGCGAGCAGATCGCCGAGCTGGATGGCCAGGTGGACGAACTGGACGGACAGATCAGCGTGCAGAGCGAGCAGGTGGCCGACCTGCGTCTGCGGATCATCCGCCAGGAGGAACACCGGGACGCGTTGCAGTCCGAGGTGGAAGTCGGCGGCAGCGAACTGACGGGCCTGCGTCAGGAGATCGAGTCACTGGAGCAGGCTTTGGCGGCGGCGCGGGCCGAGGCGGCGCGGGCCGAGGCACGGGTGCAGGAACTGCATGAAAATCAGCACGCCGGCGACCGTGAGATCCGCGCCCTGGAGGCCCGTCAGGCCGAGGTGCGCGAGGAGTTGCTGGCGGCCCGCGTGGAACTGGCCCAGGTGGACGAACGAACCTCGGCACTGACAGAGCGTTGTCGCGAACTGGAATCGACCCTGGAACAGCGGGAACAGGAGCAGTCGCTCGCCCGGCAGAATCTGGCTCGCTGTCGGGGTCGGCTCCAGGAGAACGAGTTGGCCCTGCTCGCCTGTGGTGCGACCCTGGCCCTGGCGCATCATGACAAGGAGTCGGCCGAGCGTGTGCTTCGCCAGGAAGGGGCGAACCGATCGGCCCTGCGAACGCGCCGGCAGACGCTGAGCGAGCAGGCCCAGGCCAGCCGATCGAGCTGGCGCGAGCAGCAGGATCAGGCCCATTCGCGGGAGATCATCGTCTCGCAGGTATCCGGCCGGTTGCAGACGCTGCTCGACCGTCTGCGCGAGGACTACGATCTCGACCTGGCCGAGGTCTATCGGCAAGCGCTCGTCGATGGCCCGGAGATCTTCGATCTGACCCGGCCCCTGGTGCCGCCGCCGGAGGATGGCGAGCCGCTCGAACCGACGCAGGAGATCGAGGAACTGAAGAAGAAGCTCGCGCGACTGGGCAGCGTCAATCTCGACGCCCTGACCGAGTTGCAGGATCTGGAGCAGCGCTCGTCGGCGTTGCAGGTGCAATACGACGACCTGTCCGCGGCCCAGAAGTCGCTCGTGCACATCATCACGCGCATCAACACCGACAGTCGGCGTCTGTTCGCCGAGACGTTCGCGACGATCCGGACGCACTTTCAGGAATTGTTCCGCAAGCTGTTCGGTGGCGGCCAGGCCGACATGCTGCTGGAGGACGAGACCGACGTGCTGGAGAGCGGCATCGAGATCCTGGCCAAGCCGCCGGGCAAGGAACTGCGAAGCATCTCGCTGATGTCCGGCGGCGAAAAGACGATGACAGCGGTCGCGATGCTGCTCGCGATCTTCCGCAGCAAGCCGAGTCCGTTCTGCATCCTCGACGAGGTCGATGCCGCTCTGGACGAGGCGAACGTCGGTCGCTTCACGGCGGTGCTGCGCGATTACCTCGATCGGTCGCAGTTCATCATCATCACGCACAGCAAACGGACCATGTCGTGTGCCGACGTGCTGTACGGCGTGACCATGCAGGAGTCGGGCATCTCACGCCGTGTCGGCGTCCGCTTCGAGGACTGGCCCGACGAATCACGCGCGGCGGCGTAGGCATCGATTGAGGCGGCTGGGCTGCTTTTCCATTCCTTCTCACGGCCCCGGCATCAGGTGGCCCCAGCCGAGCAAGTGCGGATCGGCTGGCAGCGGATCGGCCGGCTTCAGCTTGCCGGCCATGACCAGGGTGCCGACCTGGAGGAAGCAAGCGTCGGCGTCGGACGTGCTGCCGGGGAAGTGGCCGAAGCCACCGTCGGCGTTGCGGCACGACAGCGCCCACGCCGCGGCCCGCTCCAGGGCGCGTTTCACCTCGGGTCGGTTGCCGCCGAGTTGTCGGAGGATGAAGACCGCGTCGAACGTCGCGTGCCGATCGCGTGCCGGCGGGTTGAGAAGCCAGCTACCGTCGGCCTTCTGGTCGCGCAGCACCCGTCGCAGCATCGCCTCGGCCTTCGGCACGGGCTCGTCGATCAACCGGTGGTAATGGGCCGCGTGGAACGTGGCGGCGACGTGGTCGTTCAGATAGCCGTTCTCGTCCTGGGTCATGAGAGCCTTGATCTTGCGATCGGCGTCGGCCGGGATCGGCTTGCCGGCGGCGAGGTAGGCCAGCGGGAAGAAGCTCGTCATGTACAGCGGCAGATCCTTGTAGTCGGCCTTCAGGACGAGGTCGAAGACCGGGAGCGGGTCGTGCTTCGGCCTGGTGCCGAGACCGCGCAGGGCCATCAGGGCCATCGTCGAGTTGTAGGCCCGACCGGCGGCCGACGCTGGATCGACCGTGCCGGCGACATTGACGAAAGCGCCGTCGTCGCGCTGGCGTGCCAGGAGGAACCGGCGTGTCTTCTGCTCGTCGGGGAGCTTCCAGCCGAGCGTCTTGTGGATCACGACGGCGTAGACGATCGGGGCGAGGTCGCTGGAGACGCTGTCGGATATGCCCTCGTAGTCGGGATCGATTCCGGGGCGGAAGGAGCCGTCGGGCCTGGCCGTTTTGCGGAAGAAGTCGCGGAGGCCGTCGAGTTCCTTGGCCGGGGTGGGCGTGTCCGACGCGGCGGTCGGCAGCGTGAGGACGCCAGCGAGCAGGGCTGGCAGGATCGACAGGAGGAGCGTGCGTCGGTGTTTCATGGGGTGGAATGTACCTCGGGTCGAGGGATGCCGCAAGCAGGTCAGCCACGGAGTTGTGAGCGATCCTTTCTGCTCTCCCGGCTGGTTGACAGCGACAGGTCCGGGCGAGATAATTCGCCCTGTCAATGTGGCTGATGACAACTCTGCCCCAAGGATTCGCCATGGACCCCACCCTCACGTTCGACCGCCTGGCCCTGGTGCTGCGCCGCCCGGTCGTCTGGGATCGCGATTACGAGGAACACGTCCGCGGTCTGGGCGCGCTGCTTCGCCTCCTGCTGACCGCTGGCGGTCACGCCGCCATCAACTGTGTCGATAACGTCCGGGCCGACTGGGCCAACGCCCGGCAGTGTCAATGGTGTGACGGAACTGACAGGGCAGCCGCCGGCCTTGACACGATGCTCCAGCACATGACCACCCTGGCCCGGGCCGCCGACCAAGGAAAGACCGACCACTTCAGCCGCTTCTTTGAACGCCGTTGCTGGGTCTTCTTCGACCTGGAGGGTCTGCTGGCCGCCCTGGAGAAGGTGGTCGACACGAAGAACTGGCCTCGAGGCGAACTTGCACCCAACCTCAAGCGGATGGAAAACTTCCTGGCCCGAATCTTCAGCGATACCATCCCGCTGGAGGACGTTCTTCAGGCCCTCCGTCAACAGTCCGAGCAGCATCGCAGCAACGGCCGGCAGCTCTACTTCAGCTTCTCGATCGATTTCTCGATCTGCGAGAACTTCGTCTTCACGCCGCAGCTGGTCATCTGGAACTACTGGCCGCAGGACACGCTCTACGCGCCGCCGAAGGAGGGGACCGCCGCCGCGCCGCCGGCCCTGTCCGCCGAGCAGGCCGCCGACGCGCTTCAGCTCTTCTGGAACGTGATCGAGACGGCCTTCGCCATGCTCTGCGAGGGGTTCCCGCTGCGCAACGTCGGATCGCAGACCGGACTCAAGGAAGAAGATCGCGGCCTGCTCTTCTACTTCGCCTCGCCAAAGCAGGATCTGCTGCCGCCGGCTCCCGAACACTACCTCACCCAGCAATGGCTGCCAGCCCTGCGGACGCTGGTCGATCGTCAGCTCGGCTCGCCCGATCCACTCAGCAAGGAGGTCGCCGCCGCTCTGGTTCAGGGCCAGTTACTCACGCTCTGCACCCGTCGGCCACGCGACCTGCGACCGCACCTGATCCTGCCGTGCTGTCCGCGCGCGGAACAGGCCTGGAGCGCGATCGAACGCCATCTGCTGACCACGGCCGACAAGCTCACCTACGACGAGATCCTCATCGCCCAGGACACACGCCGGCTGATGCAGGAACTGGCCCTGTGGAAGGACAAGCACGCTCGCTGGCAGTGGTTCATCAACAGCGTCCTCGGTCTGGCCTCGAACCTGGCTCGCAACCTGGCCGCCGCTCCGGCCACCAGCCGGCTGCAGCTCTACCAGGCCGTCAGCCAGATCCAGCAGCGGCTGCTTCAGGTCGGTAACGACCTGCTCCGCTACACGCAGCAGGTCCTCGCTCTGCCGGAACAACTGCGGCAGCTCATGGAGGCGAGCGGTCATCGCCTGGCCGGCTACCTCGCCGTGCGCGACGTGGCCCGCATGGAATCACTGGGCAGCACGCTCGCCGCGTCCCACTTCGCCTACGCCGAGCTGAAGCGCAGCGTGGATGAGGCCGAGCGTCAGGCCCAGATCGTCAAGCAGACCTACGAGGGCGAACTGGCCACTCTGACCGCCCTGCTCGAACAGGAGAAACGCGAGGCGGGCGAGTATCTCGAGAAGGCCAACTTCACCGTGGCGCTCGGCGTCGGCATGCTCACCCTGGTGACGACCCTGGCGTTGATGTTCGACGTTCGGCTCGGGGCGTCGGACCTGCCGGAATTCTGGATCTGGCAGTGGGGCACGCGCGGCCTGATCGTGGTGGCCGGCCTCGCCTTCGCGGTGATGCTGTTCCGCATCCGGCCGCGCGCCCGCTCGGGCCGGGGCTGGCTCAACATCCCCGAGCTGACCCGCAAGGTCGTGCAGCTGTGGGAACTGGTTCGCCAGCCGACCGACCGCGACCAGGACGACGCCGAGGCCGGCCGGAGCATCCTCGAGTTCGGCGACGACCTGGAGAAGTTCAGCGCGGACTGGGATCGCGAGGAGAAACGCCGCCAGCAGGAACGCCGCAAGGAGGCGAGCCAGGGTCGGCCGGGCCGATCTGTTCTGCGGAAACGAGCCCGCAACCTGACCGAACAGTCGGTGCTGTTCATCTTCCTGAGCTGGGTGTGGGTCGAACGGCCCTTCCCGATCGAGCTACCGCGTACGCTCGCCCTGCTCCGCTGGAAGTATCCGCTCCTGGATCGACCGCGGGCCGAGACGCAACCGGACGACCAGGAATTCTTCTACACCTGGCAGAACGCTGGCTACGATCGTCGCCAGGCCGAGCGCATCAAGCAGTGGTGCGAGGAGAACTGCGACAAGATGAGCGCGAAGGAGTTCTTCGACAGCCTCGCTCCCGACCGCGTGCAGAAGATGCTGGCCCGCACGTCGTCGCCAGTCGGATGAAAAGGGGTCGGGAGTCTTTTGTCGAGAACAAAGACTCCCGACCCCTTTTTCGGCCCGGTGGCGTGAGCCTGGGAATCGCCGGGGTGATGCCGTACAATGACCGGCATCACCCCGAGAACGAAGGCACGCCATGACACGCGATCTCATCCTCGGCACGGCCGGGCACATCGACCACGGCAAGACCTCCCTGGTCAAGGCCCTGACCGGCATCGACTGCGATCGTCTTCCCGAGGAGAAGGCCCGCGGCATCACCATCGACATCGGCTTCGCCCATCTCGACGTGCCCGGCTTCCATCTCGGCATCGTCGATGTACCCGGTCACGAGCGCTTCATCCGAAACATGCTGGCCGGGGCGACCGGCATCGACATCGCCCTGCTCGTCGTCGCGGCGGACGACTCGATC
>CAYYJM010000034.1:24599-33990 GCA_964471755.1 uncultured Alcaligenaceae bacterium | reverse complement strand
ATGTTCCTGGCCCAGCCGATGGCCCAGGCCAGCCCGGCCCAACTCGTCGCGGAGGCCATGCAGGTCAGCACGACGGCGATCGATCGCTGCTACCTCCTCCAGGTGCAACGACTCGGCCGAGATGGCGAGGCCATCGGCCGACCGTTGCGCGAGAGCCATCTGTGGACACGCGGCGACCGCTACCGAATCAACCTGCTCCACGGTCGGCCGGGCAGCGTGGGCCAGGATGAAAACCGTCGCGTCTGGGTGGCTCCGACCCCGGCCGAGGGAGCGTATTACGATCCCGACGAGATGCCCGAGAAGCTGGCCCTGGCGAGCGATCTGCGCACCCTGCGTCTGGACCTGCTCCTGCACGAGTTGACGCGACAGTTCGACCTGCGCTGGGATGATCCGACGACCGGGAGCGTGCCGCACACACGCCGCATCCTGGCCACGCCGCGCGATCGGCCGGTGGCCGGAATCACCCGCGTCGCCCTGGAAGTCGAGCCGGAGAGCAAGATCGTTCGCCGCCTCGCGGTGGAGCGACTCCGCCCGGCTCTGGGCAAGGTGCGCATCACGCTAACCTGGTTCTCGAAGCAGGCCCAGTCCGATGAGTTCTACCATCTCGAATCCGCTCTGAAGCCTGGGGCCCCCCGTCACGGGCGGAAACAGCCCCTGCTGCGTGGACGGGTTCTGGTCGAAACGATCCGCCGGTTCGGCCCGCCGCTGGGCGGGTGAAGCCGGGGTCCCGGGCTGCGGGTGCATCCCATAGTTGCGGCCACCTGTAGTAGAGCGGCCACTCTAAAATGGTGGGTCATCCTCGCCCGTCTGTCGATCAATCGAGCGCAGTCGATCCACCCATTCGGAATAGACGCTCTACTCCATGGAAGGTCCGTCTCAACCACGCAACCGAGCCAGGAGGACGCGCGGATGTCCCGACGCATCCTTGACGATCCGCTCCAGTTCGTACCGCGAATCGGCCTCGACCCGACGGCGTGTTTCCGCCTCCAGCGGAGCGGCGATCTCGATGAGCAGGTACGCCCCCGACTCCAGCACCGACGGTGCGCCGGCGAGGATGCGATCGAAGACGACGAAGCCGTCCGGGCCGCCGTCGAGGGCGAGGTGCGGCTCGTAGTTGCGGACGCCCGCCTCCAGTGTCGCAATGTCGGACGTCGGAATGTAAGGCGGATTGCTGACCAGGTGCGTGAACGTCGCTCCGGCCGGAAGCGGTGCGAACAGGTCACCGTGCAGGAACGTGATCCGATCGGCCACCTTGTGCTTCTCGGCGTTACGGCGAGCCACGGCCAGGGCGGCCTCGCTCTGGTCGATGGCCGTTACCCGGGCCGATTTGCATTCCTTCGCAATGGCGATGGCCAAGTTGCCCGAGCCGGTGCCCAGGTCGAGGACACGCGGGCCGGGATGATCCTTCGCCAGGGCCAGGAACTCGACGACGACCGTCTCGCTGTCCGGCCGGGGAATCAGCACGTCGCGGTTGACCTCCAGTTCCAGGGAATAGAACTCCTTCCGGCCGACGAGGTAGGCGACCGGACAGCCCTCGACACGCTGGCGAATCAGTTCGCGAAAAGCGGTTCTCTGAGCCTCGGTCGGCTCTTCCTCGAAACGGGTGAAGACCTCAATTCGCCGACAGCCCAGGGCGTGAGCGAGCAGTACCTGAGCGTCCAGGCTCCACGACTCGATTCCCTTTTGCCGGAGGAAGCCCTTCGTCCACTCCAGCAGCTTGCCGATCGTCCACGGTCCCTCGCTGCTCATGGCGTCCTCTCCCGGTAGCCGCTCGGGCCCGGACGTTAATCACGCACTCTGGTTGGCATGGGCCAGGCGCTCTTGTCGGTCGTGGTCCCGCAGGGCCTGGACGATCTCGGCCAGGTTCCCGGCGATGACTGCGTCGAGCTTGTGCAACGTCAAGTTGATCCGATGGTCGGTCACTCGATTCTGCGGGAAGTTGTACGTCCTGATGCGCTCGCTGCGGTCGCCGGAACCGATCAGGGTGCGACGCTGCTCGGCTCGTTCTCGATGCAGCCGCTGCTGCTCCTGCTCGAAGATTCGGCTGCGCAGGATACGCATCGCCCGGTCGTAGTTCTTGTGCTGGCTCCGCTCGTCCTGGCACTTCACCTCGATGCCGGTCGGCTTGTGAACGAGGCGGACAGCGCTCTCCGTCTTGTTGACGTGCTGACCGCCCGCGCCGCCGGCTCGCATGCGCTCCCATTCGATGTCCTGATCGCGGATCTCGACCTGGACCTCGTCCGGTTCCGGCATCACGGCCACGGTCGCCGCCGCGGCGTGGATGCGGCCCTGCGTCTCGGTCTTCGGCACCCGCTGGACGCGATGACCGCCACTCTCGAAGCGCAGCGCCTGGTACGCCCCTTCGCCAGCGACGCTGAAGACGATTTCCTTGAAGCCGCCCGCCTCGCCGGGGCTGAAGGAGATGTCTTCCACCCGCCAGCCCTGGTCACGGGCGTAGGAGGTGTACATGGCATAGAGATCGCCGGCGAACAGGCCTGCCTCGTCGCCGCCGGTGCCGGCCCGGATCTCGACGATGACGCTGTCGAAGTCCTCGCCTTCGGTCAGCAGCAGATCTTCCAGCCGACCGCGCAGGGTGTCGAGTTTCTCGCGCAGTGTGGTCCGTTCTTGCTCGGCGTAGCCGCGCAGTTCGGGGTCCGTCTCGCTGGCCAGCAGAGCCTCGGCCTGAGCGGATTCCGTCTGGAGTCGCTGAAACTCGCGGTACGGCTTGACCAGCTTGGCGAGCGCACCGTACTCCTTGCCGATGGCCGCCGCCTTGACGCGGTCGCCGGCAATGGCCGGGTCGTTCAACAACTGTTCGAGTTCCTCGTAGCGTTTCAGCGCCTGCTCGAAGCGAGGCCACATGGAATGGGATCCTCCCGGGAGTCCGCAGCCCGGGCAAGGGAAGAAAGACACCCTTGCTTGCGCGGCGGGCTAACAAGACGCAAGGCCCGGCCCGGATCCGCACTGGCGAACCCCGGCAGGGCCTCAGACTGGATGACGGAACTACTCGCCGGCCTTCTGCCGCTTGTTCCGCCAGTTCTCGTACTTCTTCTGGAACTTCTCGACGCGGCCCGTCGTGTCCACGAACTTCATCTTGCCCGTGAAGAACGGATGGCAAGCCGAGCAAATTTCGACGGTGATGTTCTTCTTCGTGCTGCGCGTGACGAACTTGTTCCCGCAACCGCAGGTAATGGTCGTCTCTTCGTACTTGGGGTGGATGCCCTCTTTCATCGCTCGCTCCTTCGGCCAGACTGCATTTCAAATCTTCATTGTAGAGGCTGCCTGGCCCGGCGTACAAGGGCAGGGCCCTTGAAACCGACCGCTCCCGTCGTCAGAAAGAGGTCGGCGGGCTCGACGAAGCCCGCAGGACTTCCCGCATCCGGTCGATCAGGTGGGCAAGTTGGTCCTGCTCCTCCTCGTTGAGCCGGGTCAGAACCTCGATCAGTTGTGGGATGCGTGCGCCCTGATAGTCGGCGAACGCCTTCCGGCCCGCCTGGGTCAGGTCCACGTCAATCTTGCGCTTGTCGCCGGGATTGATCCGGCAGGCGATCAAGGGCCGATCCCGATCCTCCAGGGCGCGGATGATCCGCGACATCTGGGCGGGCAGAATGCCGAGTTGCCGTTGCAGATCGCCCACGGTACGCGGGGTATTGACGTGCAACAGCGACAGGGTCAAAAATTCGACCTCTTTCAACTCGCCCAGCCGCCGACGACAGCGCGGCGTGAGCATGCACAACTGGGTCAGAACCTCGAACAGGTGCTGCCCGATCTCGTCCAATCGCATCTGGGCGTTGCCGACCGCCATGCGTCCCCCTCTGGCGCGGACCTTCGCCAAATTGCGTAACTTATATCTCCGCTATCACTTTATCGAGGCTGACAATTCTATGTCAACGTGCAACAACTGAAGAAACGATCGTCAAGATCCCGGGACCCTGCCGATCGTATCGATTACGCCGATTATTGCGCGTCGGGGAGTGTGCGCGATCAGGGAAGGAGGTGCAGACCGCTCCACCAGCGGTAGGCGTACCAGCTCCACAGGAGCAGATTGCCGGTCACGAGCACGATCAGGAACGCAGCGAACAGGGGTTGATGGACCATGGCCATCCGCAGGGCGAGGATCGCTCGGCCAAACAGGCCCCGGCCGCGAAACCGGGCGGTCTTCTCGCACAGCAGCCGGCCATGAGCGCGCAGGAGGTCGTATCCGGCCTGCCAGTCCTCGGCCAGTTTCGCCTGCTGGCCCTCGTCCAGGGTATTCAGGGCCAGGGCGGTCTGCTCCTGCTCGAGCAAGCCGAGAACCAGGAAGCCCGGCTGGCCCGGGATTCCGAAGATGGGCGGAAAATCTTCGAGCAATTCCTGCATCCGGGTCAGATTCCGCAGCAACGCCTTGCCGCGGGCCCTGGGATTCAGTTTCTGGGTCGAGGTGCTGGTGGGCAGCAAGCGACCGATGTTATTCCAGGCCCGCAGGAGTTGACGCAGGAGCTGAATCCGACGGAGCAGACCGCCACGGGTACAGAGTCCAAGACGGGCTCGACGAGATCGGGCCGCTTCCTCCAGCGGACAGACCGGAGGCCGATCGGGCAGCGCCTCGGCGGACTGCAACGGCGGCAAGGTGGCCTCGATGGCCGCGTCGTCCAGTTCTTCAGGCTCAGGGGTGATGCCGGGCACCACCAGGTCTTCCGGCGGTGCCACCGAGTCCAGCGCAGGCAATGGCGGCGGCGTGCAAGAGGGCATGGACCGATTCCGGGATCGGTCGCGCAGGTGGATCTGTCCAGGCACCGGCGTATCCGTGCTGACGTCCGGCTTGCGCGGAAGCTCCAGGACGGCGATCGTTCCCCCCCCACAGAGCGAGGCGTCGTAACGCTGCTTGGCGGACGGCTCGGTCAGGCAGACGTAAGCCTGGGCCAGCCGATTCAGGGCCTCGGTGGCCTGTTCCGGATGGGCCAACTGGTAGCAGCGAACCTTCTCCAGGCGCTGCTGCACCCGTTGTTCGATCAGCGCGATGTTGCTCTCGCCGGGTGGCAGACCCAGCAACTGGTAATAGGTCGGCGGCCAGTCCTCGACCGGCAGCTCCAACCAGGTGCAAATCAAGTCGTGCTTCATGGCGACTGCTCTCGTGGCAGACCGGGAAACTTCCTTCCCTATCCAGCATCATACTCCGCCGCCCCGTCGATCGCAAAGCATCCTTCACAAGTTCTCAGGGATCGGTGTCGTCCGCCAGAACCCGCCTTGTTTGCCAGCGACCTCCGTGCTACAACCGCCCCGCTACCTGACCTCCCTCTGCGCTGACCGTGGGTGACTCCGATCCGACTCTTGCGGGCTTGCACATGAAGAACTTTCTCCGGGCCCTGAAGCACGCCTGGCCCTACCGATATCGCCTGATCTTCTCCATCTTCTGTGCCCTGCTTGCCGCGGTACTCTGGGGGCTCAACTTTACCGCGGTCTACCCCATTCTCAAGTTGATCCACACCGAACACGGGCCACACGCCTGGGTGATTGAACGGATCGACACCACGTCCCACGACATCGATTACCTCAAGCGCGAGGTGGCGCGCCTCCACGACCTCGAAGAGGAACTGGAGAAAGCCGAACCGAGCAAGGAACGAGACAAGCTCCAGCGCAAGGTCAGTAGCGATCTGGTCTCCGTGGAACGGAAACTCGAATCGGCCCATACCGGTCTCTATCGGTATCAGCTGGCCAAGAAATACATCGACAGCCTGCTTCCCACGGATTGTTTCCAGACGCTGTCGTTGATCCTCGGCCTGGTCTTCATCGGCGTGGTCCTCAAGTGCTTCTTCGAGTTCCTCCAGGAATGGCTCGTCGGTAGCGTCGTGGCGCTGTCCCAGTTTGGTCTGCGCAATCGCTTCTACCACCACGTCGTTCATCTGGACGTGGACCAGTTCAACGACCAGGGCTCCAGCGAGATGCTCGCCCGCTTCACCAACGACATGGAGTCGCTGGGCACCGGCTTCCGCACCCTGTTCGGCAAGGTCGTCGCCGAGCCGCTGCGCGTGATCAGTTGCGTCATCTTCGCCTGCTTCATCAGCTGGCAGTTGACGCTCATGTTCCTGGTCCTCGTCCCTCTGGCGGGCGTCATCCTGTGGAAGATCGGCAAGGTCATGAAACAGGCGACCCGCCGCGTCCTGGAGCGCATGTCGAGCATCTACAAGATTTTGCAGGAATCGTTCCAGGGCATCCGCGTCGTCAAGGCGTACACGAGCGAGGCCTACGAGCGGAAGCGCTTCGAGGAGGCGACGCTCGACTACTACAAGAAGACGATGCGCGTCGTCCGACTGGACGCCCTGGCCGGGCCGATCATCGAGATCCTGGGTGTCGCCGCCATCGCCGCCGCGCTGCTGGCCGGGTCGTATCTGGTCCTCCAGCGACAGACGCACGTCTGGGGCATGCGCCTGGTCAACCAACCGCTGGAGGCCGAGGCCCTGTTCCAGCTCTACCTGCTCCTGGCGGCCATCGCCGATCCGGTTCGCAAACTCTCCAACGTCTTCACCCGCATTCAGTCCGCCTGGGCCGCCGCCGATCGGATCTTCCAGTTCCTGGACCGGCGGCCGCGCGTGGTCGGCACTCCCGACGGCTATCAGCCGATCGCCCGGGCCCGCCTGCTCGATCCGGAGGCTCCGACGCTGCTCCACGACGACGATCCGTCGCCGTTTGTGCCCGAACCGGAACTGCCTGGCCCGGTTCTCCGTCGCGTCGTTGAGCCGGAACCACGCGAGGTGGTCGGAATGGGAGCCCCAACCTTCCTCGAATTCCGCGATGTCTGCTTCTCGTACAACCCGGGCCAGAGCCTGCTGTACGACATCCACCTGCGCATCAACGAGGGCGAGGTCGTCGCCTTCGTCGGCAGCAACGGCTGCGGGAAATCGACCCTCCTGAGCCTGCTGCCGCGCTTCTACGATCCGGACCACGGCGGCATCCTCTTCGAGGGGCACGACCTGCGCAACTGTCATCTGCCGAGCCTGCGCCGAGTGATCGCGCTGGTTGGTCAGGAGCCGTTCCTGTTCGACGACACGATCGCGGCCAACATCGCCTACGGATCGCCGCACGCCACGCGGGAGCAGATCGAGCAGGCCGGCCGACTGGGTCTGGTCGAGGAGTTCCTGTCCGAGGTCGAGAAGGGCTACGAAACCATCGTCGGCGAGGGCGGCAAGAAGCTGTCCGGTGGCCAGAAACAGCGGGTCGTCCTGGCCCGAGCCATCCTGCGTGACCCGCGCATTCTCATCCTCGACGAGTTCACCAGCCAGTTCGATCCGGCGAGTAACCAACGTGTCCACAACGTGTTGCGCGAATTCATGAGTGGTCGGACTACCCTGGTCATCACGCATCGGCTGGACACGCTCGAGGTGGCCGATCGGATCGTCGTGATGGAGGCCGGCCGGATCGTCGCGGTGGGGAAGCATGCGGAGCTGCTGGCGAGCTGCGTACAATATCAACGGCTACACGAGGCCCATTCTTCTCGTTTGAGCGCGTGAGGAGTCCACCGATGCACCCCGCAATCCATGGTCCGGAGCCGCTCGAACTCGCTGGGCGGCAGGGGTGGCGTTACTGGATTCACCACCCCTACTGCCTGTTCAACAACACGGACCTCGACAACGTCCTGTCGAGCTTTCCGCTGGCGATCTTCCTTCCGGATCGCGACCCGGCCAGCACGCCGCTGCTCATCGGTTTGCAGGGCATGGCCGCTCCCTATCAATGGAACGCCTTTCTGGTGCCGCTCCTGCTCGATCAGGGGATCGCCTGTGCCTTCTTCGATGCGCCGCTGGCGGGAGAACGGAGCCTGGTCCGCGACGTGTCCGGCGACATTCTCCGGCAACTGACGCCGCTGGTCGAGCGCGGCGTGACGCCGGATCTCCAACTTGTCGAGGGCATGTTCGAGAGCGTGGCCCGCGATTTCACGCTGATCCTGCGTCTCCTTCGCGAGAAGCACGGCCTGACTGATGATCGTCTGTGTCTATTCGGTGTCAGTCTCGGCTGTCTGCTCTCGTCGTTCGCCTTCCTGCGGGACGGCGTCGGTCAGCGGATGCTCGGCGTGATCGGCCATTCCGATCTGCAAGCGTTCGCACGCAGTTATTCGCCCTACCTGGCTCCGCTGCTCTCGTCGTCGCCGGCATGGGTCGTGGCTCGCGCCCTGTCGTTGTTTGTCGGCGTCTATCCCCAGGCGTCGGTCGAGTTCCTCGGCCTGCTCGGGGCCCTGGCCAGCGATGATCCGATCGCGAAACGGATCAACCCGCTGACGTATGCCGACAAGCACCTTCCGACCCGACCGATTCGCTACCTCGTCGGCCGAGAAGATCCGCTCCTGCGGCCGGAGGACGCGCAGCGCTGCGCCGCCGTGTGGCCGGACGGAGCCAGTTACATCGTGCCGGGCCTGGCTCATGGCAACACGACCTTCGGGCCGACTTTCGAGGACCACGTTCGCTACTACGTCGCCACACAGTTGAGCGACTGGAGAAACTGACTCCATCATGCCACGGAAGGCGCTCCTCGGGCTCGCTCTGGTTCTCGTCGTGTTCGCGGTGTACCTGCTCTACTTCCACCGTCTCGGCACGCGCGACCTGTGGAGCAGCCACGAAGCCCGGGCGGCCATGAACGCTCATTCGCTTCTGTGGGGGAGCGGTTCGCCCGGCGTCCCGAGCCTGTTCGACGGCACGCCGGAGGTGCAGAAACCGCCGCTGTATTATGCCCTGGTCGCAGGCGTGGCCGCCGGCTGGGGTGCCGTCGATGGCATGGCCGTCCGTCTGCCGGCCACTCTCGCGGCTCTCGCCACGCTGGCCCTGCTCGGCTTCTGGCTGGGTTACGTTCGCGGCCGGCCGATGCTGGCGATGATCGCCGTCACGGTCCTGGCGACGGGCATTCACTTCACGCTTCTGGCCCGAACCGGCCGGATTGACATGCCGCTGACACTGACGACCCTGGCCGCCTGCATCGGCGTCATCGAGGCGATCGGCGGGGCGGGGCAGGGTCGGCGTCGGGGCTGGCTTCTGCTGGCTTATGTCGCTCTGGCGGCGGGATTGCTCCTGAAAGGACCGGTCGCCCTGGCTCTGGTCCTGGCCGCGTTGCTGCCCTGGCTTCTGCTGGAACCGCGCCGCTCCCGGGTGGAGTTGCTTCGCCGCCTGGAACCATGGTGGGGCCTGCCCCTGCTCGTCGTTCTGGTGCTGCCCTGGCTCCTGTGGATCGATCATGCCACGCAGGGGGAATTCTTCCGCGTCTTCTTCTATCTTTCGCGAAGCTTCTGAAGCTAGTACCGATGATTACGAACATGCTATTCGTAGAAAAGTGTCAAGCAAGAAGTCTAAACGCGCTAAACAAATGAATGATGAATATGATAAATATTTTGACTCTTTGCGTTCTATGGGTAAGCCTAGCAAATCTAATA
>CAYYJM010000034.1:5973-24589 GCA_964471755.1 uncultured Alcaligenaceae bacterium | reverse complement strand
CACAATCTCGAACGCGGCCTCGGCACCGGCCGACTCCGCACCTATCCCGTCTGGTATTATCTACCGCTGATGGGCGTGAACTTCCTGCCCTGGTCGCCGTTGCTGGCCGTCGCCGTGTTCCTCGCCCTGTCTCGTGGCTGGTGCCGCTTCGACGGAGAACTGCGCCTGAGTCTAGCCGCTCTGGTCGGGATCTTTACCCTGCTCTCGCTGGCCGCCTTCAAGCGTGCGGACTATCTCGCCCCGCTCTACCCGTTCGCCGCCGTGGTCGTCGCCGTGGCACTGGAACGGGCCGTTGCCAGGTGGACGGAAGCTCCCGGCGAGCGGCGCGGCGTCAGCCCGCCGGTTCTTCCCGCGACCCTGTGTCTTGTCGTCCTCCTGCTGGCTGGCATTGGCCAGGCGATCTACACCCACACCGAACTGGCCCGCGTCGAACCGCGTCGCGAGTTGGCGAGCTTCGCACGGGTGATCCAGGACGAGGCCAAACCGGGCGAACCGGTCCTTCAGTTTCGGACGGAATGTCACCTCCTGGCGTTTCATCTCGGGCCGGGCCGCGAGATCATCGTAGAATGGCCTGACCTGGCCGACCGGGTGCGCCGGGCCGGGTCGTTGCTGGTCGTGATGCCTCGCCACCTGGGTGAAGCAACCCTCCCAGTGCCGGACCTCATCCGCGAACGACTCGCGGACAATGGCCGGGCGGGGCATCGTCATGATCGTCCGCTTGTCCTGTTTCGTCTTCGAGCGTCGGAGAGTCAACCGCCGTGCCCGAGTTACCTCTGCTCCCCCCGATCGCCGACCAACCCCTGAGCGTGGTCCTCCTGGCCCATCAGGCGCGCGAGCATGTCGATACCCTGCTCCCCGCCTGGATCAGTCACCTGGACCGGTTGGCCCGACCGTGGGAGATCCTGCTCGCCGACGACGCCAGCAGTGACGGCACCGCCGAGCGGGCAGGCCGGAATCCTCGCGTGACGGTCCTTCCTCGCGACGGCACCCCGGCCGAGGGGCTGACGCTGAAGTCGGCCCTGGACCGCTGTCGTCATCCGCTGATCTTCACGGCTCGTCTGTTGCCACGTTACCAACCCGGCGACCTGGTCAAGTTCCTGACCGATCGACGAGCGAAGCGACCCGACACAGGCGCGGCCTGTCCAGAGATCGACCTGGTCCACCTGGCCACGGGCTACCGCACGGGCCTTGCCGTCCCGCCGATATGGCAGGGTCTGGGCGTCGTCTGGCGGACGTTCCAGCGTCTGGTGCTGGGCCTGCAACCGACGCCACTCCCGGGCTGGCTCGGGCTGCGCTCCCACCTCGCGAACTTGTGCTACCGGGTGCTGTTCGGTGTGTGCAACCGGGACCCCTTCAGTCCGTGTCGATTGTTGCGACGAGAGATCGTCCCGATGCTGGCCTTGCAGTCGGCGGGGAGTTTCGTCCACGTCGAGATCCTGGCCAAGGCGACGTTTCTGGGCCTGCTGTTGAGCGAGGACATTGCCCTGAGCGAGCGGAAGCGAGGCGGTCATCACGTTCCGGCTGGCGAGTATCGCGAGCCGGAAGGGTTGTTGCGACGCGATTTCGCCGGTCTGCTCTGGCGGCCGACCTTCGGTCGGGCTCTGACGGGCGTTGAAAATGCTTCCCCGGCCGCGACGTCCACTTGACGCCCCTTCGTCGGGCGATATGATGAACCGTGTGAGGAGGACGAGGACTCTTCAAGCCGAAGTGGCGGAATGGCAGACGCGCTAGCTTCAGGAGCTAGTTCCCGTAACGGGAGTGCAGGTTCAAGTCCTGTCTTCGGCACTACAAGTAGGGGGAAGGGTTTCGGCGACGAATCCTCCTATCCCTCTCAGCCGGATTCTCTTTCCAAATCTCCCTGCCAGCTATTCATTCAACCAATCTACTCAATCGATCCGGTTCATGGTTGAACTGGGCAGCATGGACGGGTATTCTCCGTGATGTGGTTCCCCATTCCTCGGAGTCCAGCCCATGGGTTTGCGTGACCTGCTAACCCAGTTCTTCGCCCCCATCGTCGATCTGGCCAGGAAGCAGTTGGTTGGCCTGACGTACCTCTGTCAGTCGTACCTCATCCTGATTCCTGCGGGCCTCGCGATCATCGGCCTCTGGATATTCTTCCAAATCCTGACCGGCCTTCCCGAAGGGTCGCCTTCCAGTCCTTCCGGTACGGCCCGGGAGTTGGCTTCCCCCGGCCCTGTCGTGTCCGCGACGGGCTCGTTGCCGCAGACCATCGCGGCCGGCCTTGACCCGGATCATCCCGACCATCTGCTCCGGGCCCTCGTCTGCTGGAGTGAACCCGATTTCGTCGCCGATCCGCGCCGTTCGGCTTCGCGCCGCCTCCCGACCGAACTGCCCGGCCGACTCTACCCGCGCGTTCTCGTTGTCGGCGAAGTCTTCACCGAGCCGACGATCGATCCGATCCTGAAGCGACCACGAAAATGGTTTCTGCTCGTGGAGGCGGAACCGGGCACGAACCCTGCTCGGGTGCGGAAGAGCGGCCATCTCGGCTGGCTCCCCGAGGAGCAGCTCGTCCCGTTCGCCAGCAAGGAGAGGTTCGCGCGGGCCCTGCGTCCGGATGGCACGCCGATCCATCGCAAGTGCCTGCTCATCCGCTCGCCGGAGGGGGCCGCGCTGACCGACCGTCCCGACGCTCGCGGCAGGCCGATACCGCCTCGCACCCTGCCCGGCCTCTTCTACGTTTACAAGGAGACGGCGACCCACGTCTTCGTCGGCGATCAGCCAACCGCCCGGTACGCGGACGCCCTGATCGGCTGGGTGCCTCGACAGCACGTCTGCACGTGGGACACTCGCGACGCCGTCGAGTTCAATCGGCACGATCATCGAACCCGTCCGGCGGTCCTGTTTCGCACCCGACAGGACGCGGTCGCCTACCTCAAGAGCACCAAACCGACGACGACGGCAGACCTCGGCCCAGGTGGAAAATTCGAGCCGCGTCCGCTCGCCGTGGAGGATCTCGCCGCCCCGGCCGGGAAGCATTTCCGCTTCCGCTTTCCGATCCTGTCCGAAGCGACGGAACCGATCGGCGGACACCGGATCTATCAGGTCGTCGTGGCCGACCTGAAGCGCGACGGCTGGATCGTCACCCACTCGGAGCCGGGCCCGCAGGTCGGCTGGCTGATCGAACACGATCCCCGGGAGCCCGTGCCGGCCAACCACCGGGAGGGGCCGCCAACGGTTCGGCACGTCGTCCTGATGACCGAGGTCGAGGCGGGGTTGCTGCACCGGACCCTGTCGGTCCTGCTTGATCGCTGGGACGAGGCGGCCCTCGAACGGACCTGGGCCAGGGCTCTCGACATCGTGACCGCGGGCGAGGTCAAGTCCGTCCTGGGAAGCGATAGGCCCGCGAATCTGCTCCGCAGGCATCTCGGCCTCCCGATCCGGTCGATCGGCCTGCTTCAACGGACGTTCGATGAACTGCGGACGAAGGCATCGGAGTTGCCACGGTTGAAGCTCGAACTGAAGCGGGCTCTCAACCGGATTGCCGACGTGATCGAGGAGAAGGAGGCGACCTACGCGATCGAGAAGGACATGGAGTCCGGCCAGGAAATAATGCGACGATTCGATGAGCGACCGCGTTCGTACTGGTGGGGGGCCGACCCGGCCCGGCCCGAGGTCAAGGCCCGCGTCTGGATCGATCGGAGTATCCTGCCGTGACCGCTGGAGCGTTTCCCGGACCGTGAAGCCAACCAGGCCCGGCCGACAGTCCCCTTGTGGAGAATGGCACCGTGGAAGTACTTGAGTTGCTGATCCCGTACCGCACCCACCTCGGCCTGGCCATCTTCGCCGTGATCCAGGTGGTCGCCCTGCTGGTGCTGGTCCTCTACCAGCTCAGTGTCTGGATCGCCGCCAGGGACACACTCCGCATGCGGCGGAATGTTCTCGACAGGATCAGTAGGCCGGGTGCTTCCCTCCCCGATCCGAGCAAGGCGTCGCAGTTTCCCTGGCTCGCCATGGCCGCACGAATCCTGAGCCATGGGTCCGGCTCGGGGACCAATACCCGGCAAGACCTGGCGGACGAACTCGATCGGGAACTGACTCTGACGCAGCCCGCCCGACGGCTGCGAGCCCTGGACGACTCGCTCCCGAAGTTGATCCTCATCGCCACCGGCCTGCACATCGCCTACGGCGTGATCGCCTACGGTCTGCATCTCACCCAGGGCAACGCACTGACTGCGCACCTGGCCCAGCTCCTGATCGCCTACCTGGGCCTCAACCTGCTCAACTTGCTCAACGGCTGGTTTGTGAACAATCTGGCCGGCCAGGAGCAGGAGTGCCGACAACAGGCGATGGCGTGGTTTGACCGCAACTGGGAAGACCAGGGCGGTCCTGCCGCCGGGGCAGGGGTCGGCGGCCACCTCGCGGGATTACTGCAGGATCTGGTCGCGGAAATGGAACAGCATCGGCAGCAGATCGCGCAGCTGGTCAACGCCCAGACGGCGGTGGCCCAGCAGCAGACGACAGCGGCCCAGCAGCAGGCGGACGCCAGCACGGCGCTCACCCAGCAGGTGGCGACCCTGGCTCAGGGCCTGGCCGCCGTCGCGGCCAGCAATCAGGCGGTGCAGCAGGCCGTCGCCCAGCAGCGGGCCGCCCTCCAACCCCTTGCGGCAATCCCGGGCCAGCTCCAGGCACTCCAGCAGTCGAACCAGAACCTGGCCCAGGTCAGTCAAGACGTGCTGACGAACAATCAGACGCTGTTCCAAGAAACACAACTGATTCAGGGTCAGTTCAATCAAACGCTCGGCCAGGTGACCGGGATGATCCAGGATTTCGCCACCATCGCGCTACGGCATCAGGAGAGCCTGGACCAGATCAACGAAGCCCAGACCACGTTCCAGAACCTGGGCCAGACTTTCGCCGACGCGGCGCAGAACCTCGGAACCCAGACCGAGGCGGCGACGACACAGATCGGGCAGGCTCAACTCACGATGGCCACGGCCCTGGGCAGACTTCAGCAAGGCAGCGCCGCAGTCGAGGCAGCTCTCACACGGATCGGAGCCACCCTCGACCAGCGATTGACCGGCCTGGCACAGGGTGCCACCCAGTTCGCCGAGGCGGTCAATAATTTCGCGCCAGCCGTGCAGGAGCAGGTCCAGGCGAGTGGCATCTTCCGTCAGGCTGCGGACGCACTAGAAGGCAGCGTGGCCGGCTTCGGAACCAGCTCGACCGAGATGACCGCGACCGCTCACCAGTTTCAGACCGGAATCCAGAACCTGGTGCAGGCGGTCGGTTCGCTTACCGGAGCCCTCCAGGCCGCCAACCAGACGACGGGCCAACTCAGCACCGTCACGACTCGATACGAGGCGGCCGCGAACGCCCTGGGGAGCGGCACACAAACCCTTGAGCAGGAGGTCGCCGCCTGGCGGGGTCACTCGGCGAGCATCACGCAGAAGGTCGAGGCTCTGACCGCCAGTATCCAGGCGCATCTGGATCGGCTCGACCGGACGAGTGCCCAGCCCCTGGCCGCGGTCATCCGGGATTTCCACGTCGCCGTCAAGGCCCTGAACGACGCAGCCAGGGCGCACTCCACTCCATCGCGCCGGCCAGCACAACGCACCTGGGCGGGATGGATGTTCGGACGTTCCTAGGAGGCTGAATCATGAAGCCCTACGCGCCGCGGACCACTTCCCGGACATGGATGCTGTTCGCCGACCTGATGCTCGTGGCCCTCGCCGCCGTGCTGGCCGTGGCCGGCCACCTCGGTGATCGTCTCACATCCATCGACACGGACCTCAAACCGCCCCCGCAGAGCGGGGACGCCCTGATGGCCGATCTTGACGCCACCCGGCGACTCCTTGCGGAAGCCGAAGCTGCCCGGAACAAGGCTGAGGCCGGTCGGATCGCCCTCGTCGCCGAAATCGAAACCACCCGACGACTCCTCGCGGACGCCGAGGCCGCTCGAAAGAAGGCCGAGGCCGATCGGATCGCCCGCACGGCCGAGTACGAGGCCGCCCGGAGCCGGGTGAAAGACCTTCAGGACCAGGTGACCGCGTTGGATCGTATGCTTGTGGAGTTGAGAAAGGCGCACCAGGACCTGAAGGCCGATTTCGAGAAGGTCGCCAACCTGCAACAGGGCATCCATCAAGAGCTTCTCGGACTGAAGAGCAAACGTCCGGGCCGGCTCGGCAAGGTCGCACTCCTGATCGACACGTCCGGGAGCATGGACGGCAACCGGGAGGGACAGGCCGCGGTCGGTGTGTCTCGGTGGCTGGTAACCAAAAGCACGATCCGCACCTGGCTGGAACATCTCTCGGCCGATGAGGTCGTTCTCATCCGCTTTCACTCGATCGCTGAGGAACCGCGCGTCTTCCGGGTCGGCAATGCCGAGGCCCGGAAGAAACTGGTGGACGAAATCGAGAGCTGGAAACCGGCCGGGCTCACCGCGACGCACGACGCCCTGGTGGCCGCGTACGCCCGCGCGGACCTCGACGCGATCATCCTGTTCACCGACGGCCAGCCGACCGAGAAGATCGGCGACCGGGACACGAGTAGTAGGGCCATCTACAAACTGTTGGACAGCAACAAGGAGCGTGGCGTGCCGATCAACGTCGTCGCCATCGGCCAGTACTTCGACGTGGAGTTCTCGACCTTCCTTCTCGAACTGGCCCGGCGGACGGCGGGGTCGTTCCAGGGGCGATGACGGCGACCTGTCAGCATGGTCAGGCCGCCTGGGTTGGGCGGCCTGTTCGCTGGCTCACTTCTGGGGCGGAACGCGCTTTCGCTTGCCTTTCTCCTGGACCGGCGGCTTCTGCTCGGCACCCGGAAGCGTGGGCGTGGGCAGGTACGCTGCCTCATAGCGGGCCCGGGCCAGGGCGTTGACCGTATCGGGAAGCTGCGGAGTCGCGGCCTTCTCGTCGGCGAAGCGGAACGCGGAGGTCAGGTCGCCGAAGGTCTTCCGTCGCCAGTCGCTGATGTTCGGCTCGGCGATGCCCGTCCACTTCTCCAGGAAGCGCAGGACCGAGGTGTGGTCGAATCCTTCGCTGCACACCCAACCGCCGGCCGTCCACGGCGAGATGATGATGCAGGGAACCCGGAAGCCGCCACCGATGGGCAGCCCCTTGACGAACTCCTGCGCGGTGCCGGCCGGCGGCACCGGAGGCGGAACGTGATCGAAGATGCCATCGTTCTCGTCGTAGTTCAGGATGAACACCGTCTTGGCCCACACGTCGGGTCGGGCGGCGATGGCGTTGAGCTTGCTGGCGATGAAGGCCGCTCCGGCGGCCGGCATGTAGTCGGGGTGTTCGGACTGGTAGCTCGTCGGGATGATCCACGACACGGCCGGCAGCTTGTCGTTCATCGCATCGTACTCGAATTTGCCCTCCGGATCGCGAATCATGCCGCGCTCGTGGAGTTCGGAATCGCGGGCCGCCTGCTGGAACGCCCGGAAGGTCTCCAGCACGTTGCAGCCGTAGTTGTCCTGCTGCTGATAGACCTTCCAGCTCACGCCGGCCTTCTGGAGCCGCTCGGCGTAGGTGGTCCAGCGGTAGCCGCCCTTGGTGGTTTTGTTGTTGATCACCGGCCCGCCGCCGGTGCCGTCGGCGTCGATGGTGCCGGTCATCCAGTACATCCGGTTCGGCCAGGTCGGCCCCATGACGGAGCAGTAGTATTCGTCGCAGACGGTGAACATCTCGGCCAGGGCGTAGTGAAAGGGGATGTCCTCGCGGGTGTGGTAGCCCATGACGTACGGAGCCCTGGCCCCCTCGACCTTGCGGTGAGCGGGCAGCCAGTTATCCATCTTGCCGCCGTTCCAGGAGGCGTGCTGCACCTCCCAGGCGTGGCTGGTCGAAGGGATCTTCTGGGCACTGGTCGTGCGCGTGTCCAGGTGGAAGGGCAGCAGATAGCCGAGCGGGTTGGACGGGTCGGGCTGGTGGAAGATGGACTTGCCGTTGGGCAGAATCAGGGCTTTGTCGTCGCCGAACCCGCGAACCCCAGCGAGCGTACCGAAGTAATGATCGAAAGAACGGTTCTCCTGCATCAGAAGGACGACGTGCTTGATGTCGCGCAGCGAGCCCGTTTTCGGAGGCCCTTCCGCCAGCACGCGCTGAAGATTGGGCGGCATCAGGTTGACCGCGGCAGCGACGGCAGCCCCGGCGGCCGTTCCCAGGAGACGCCGCCGCGTTAGCGGGGTTGAAGTGAGGTCGGTGATGTTGTCGCCCATGTTTTCCGTCGCTCCTGGTGGAACTCGATTCGTGATTCGATTCTCCTTCTACCATCCCGGACAGTGCCTCGCAAGCGCCGACCCATCGCTTCGATCCCAATCGGCAAGGATGGATCGCACCGTCGAGGTGGATTTCCCCCCCCCGTTGGGTGCCGACCGCATACAAGGCGTTTTCCCTCCAGGCCGCTCGAACCATCCTAATCAGTTGCCAACCCGATATTAAAATAGGGAAGAAGGGCTTGAAAGACCGTCGCCCTCGTGTATGGTTACATGTTCAGTCCCCATGAGCGAGACCTCCTCATTCATCATACCCGGTTGGTCTGGCTCCTTCGTGCGCGTTTCGGAATCAGGAGTTTCGGCATGCTTGAAGTTCTACGCTCCCTGTGGCGTCGCGCGGTCGAACAGGCTCAGGCCACCCGTTCCCGGACGACTCACGCGACCCACCTGAACCTGGAAGTTCTCGAGGATCGCACCGTTCCCACCATCTTCACGGTGACCACGCTTCTCGATGGTCCGGTCGGTGTCGGCAACGCGAACTGGTTGGCCGATGGTGCAGTCAGCCTCCGCGAGGCTATTACCGCCGCGAGTACCAACCAGGCCTTCGGCGATGCGCCAGCCGGCGAGCAGGACGGCGACGTCATCAATTTCGATAATTCCCTGACGGCCGGCCCGATCGACCTCGACAACACCGTGGGCTTCGGCGACATGGATATCGTGGACGATCTGACGATCAACGGTCTCAGTGCCGCCGGGGCCAAGTTCACGGTCAACGTCAAGGACAACGGGTCGCATCGCATCTTTGACATCCGTGTCGGACCGGTGACGGGAACGATTCAGACGGTTACCATCAACGATCTGATCCTCGATGGTGACAACACGAATTTTGCTTCAGGCGACGGCGGTGTCATCCGGATCGGCACCAACCGAGACGTCGTCATCAACTCAACAACCATCCAGAACGGCAGGGCGACGGGCGACGGCGGAGCCATTTACAACGACGGCTTCCTGACTCTCACGCGGTCGCTCATCAAAAGTGGCAGCGCGAGCGACGGTGGCGGCGTCTACAACGATGGTTTTGCCACCGTGTCCGCCACCACCTTTCAGGGCAACAGCGCCAGCCTCGGCTTCGGGGGGGGCATCGAGAATGCCTCCGGCACCTTCGCGATCACGCAGTGTCTCTTCGTCGGCAATAGTGCCTCGCGGGGCGGTGGTATCGATGTCAGCACCGGGACGGTCAACATCACCAATTCCACCATCACGGGCAACTCGGCCGCCAACGGTGGCGGACTGAACAACGGCAGCAGCATTTCCAACACCGGTGGCTTCCTGAACCTCTACAGCTGCACGGTCTCCAGCAACACCGTCACCACCCAGGGCGGCGGGGCCCGCCAGGCGGGCACTGGCACCATCACCGCCAACAACACCATCTTTGCCGACAACGTCAACACCAACGGCCTCGGTGGCCAGGGCATCGACTTTTCCGGCTTGCTCGTCGGCAGCTACAACATCATCGAGGAAATCGAGACCAGTAACGGCTACACGGTCCTCGGCACCAACAACGTCCACGGTGATCCGCAATTACAGGCCCTGGCCAACAACGGCGGCGGCACCCAGACTCAAACCCTCGGGCCCCTCAGCCCGGCTCTCGGCAGCGGCGATCCCAACTCCATCGGCGTCGATCAGCGCGGCGTGACACGCGGGGCCGTCAAGAACAAGGGCGCGGTCGATGATTACGAGCCGTCCACGCGGTCGTTCGCCAGCCTGAAGAACGGCACCACGCTCGTTCTGTTCGACGACAACGCATCCACGCCGGACGTTACCTTGCCGGTGACGGGTCTGCTGGCCGGCGAGAACCTGCTGGGCATCGACCTTCGCCCGTCCGACGGCAAGGTGTATGGCCTGAGCGATCAGTATCGACTCTACACGATCAACCTCAGCACCGGAGCGGCCACGTATCTGGACAAGTTGGCCTACGGCCTGAATGACGGCGCGGTCAAGACCTTCGATCAGACCCTCGGACTGTACGTGGACGAGGAAGGCTACTTCCAGAGCAACCTCCACGGTGGGGCGGACCCGAAGTGGATTCGCGGTGCTAACAACGCCTTCGGCAATCCCTGGTATATCCTGAGGCTGAACAACGCCGCTAACACCGAGTTCCTGGCCTGGGATGGTGTCTCCGCAGCGGCTACCCAGACCACCGGGATGCTCGCCACCCTGTCCGGTGCCGTGTTTGCCGACCCGAAACTGCTCTACGATGCCTTCTCCGCCACCGCAACGCTGTCTGGTGGAGACGCTGCCCTCGCCTTGACCATCGACTCGGGAACCGGTCTGTACGTGGACGTGGGTGGCCTGTACCAACCCAACACCCCCGGCGGCGGAGACGCTCCGAAGTGGATTCGCGGCAACCAAAACCTGAACCCCACCCCGTGGTTCTATCTGAAGATCAGCGGTGGCAACACCCAGCTTTGGTCCTGGGGGAGTAACATCTCGTCCGACACTCTCCTGCAGACCTTCACTGGCACCACTCTCTTCCTGAACCCCGAACTGCTCTACAACGCGGTCAAGGTGGGCAACGCTGGTGACACGCTCAGTTCCTCCGACAAGAGCGTGGCGGACATCCTCGATACGTCGTATGGCTTCTACGTGGACGAGCAGGGGTACTTCCAGAGTATCGGCCCCACCGGTGGTGGTGATCCGAAGTGGATTCGCGGTGTCAACAACATCTACGGCAACCCCTGGTACATCCTCCGGAAGGTCGTCAACCCCGGGAACCCCGACGATACCCAGGTCGTGGCCTGGGACGGCACCTCGCCGGCCGCCACTCAGATAGCCACCAGTTTCAGCACCGGCCTGCTCTACACGTTCACCGGCACGGCCGTGTTCAGCAATCCGGAATTGCTGTTCAAGCGGTCCAGCACCGGCCTGGTTACTCCGCAGAATATCGCTGACGCCCAGCACCTCGACAACACCCTCGGCCTGTATGTGGACGAGCAGGGCTTCTTCCAGAGCAACGTCAACGGCGGCGGCGATCCAAAGTGGCTGCGCGGGGCCAACAACGCCTACGGCAACCCCTGGTACATCGTGCGGTTGAATGCCAAGCTGAATACCGAAGTGCTGGCCTGGGATGGTGTTTCTCCGGCCGCCACCCAGGTCGTGGGAATCCTCAGTACGTTCATCGGAACGGCCGGCTACCGGACGCCCGAACTGATCTACGAGGCCTCCAACGTTCCCATTGGAACCGGCCTGTTCAACAGTCCCACAGACACGCTGAGCATCCACTTCAACCCGATTACCGGCGATCTACGCCTCATCACTTCCAACAACTTTAACTACCACGTTAACGTGGATAACGGAGACATCACGCGCGAAACCTCGATCACTCCGGCCTCCTCCGTCGGGGATATCGCCTTCACGGGCAACCTGACGTTGGCGACGGCACCGCTGTACCTCATCGATTTTGCGTCGGACAGCCTGCTCACGGCAGCCAACCCCCGGAGTGGTGCTGTCACCTCAGTCGGTTCGCTCGGGGTTGATACCACGAAGGTGATGGGCTTCGACATCTACTCGGGGAACATCCCCGACCTCGGCTATGCCATTCTTCAGGTCGGTGGCACGTCGAAACTCTACATGCTCAATCTGGCGACTGGGGCAGCGACGCTCGTGCCCGGCAGTCCGACCGATCCGCTGCTCGCCACGTTGTACAACCTGGTCGTTCTCTCGTAGTGCGATCTGGTTCGGGGCGACCGACTGCAATCGGTCGCCCCAAACTTCCAACATCACGAACCCGAACCTCATTCGGGTTCGCTCAACTCGATCCCCCTCGAAACCGACGTGTCTGTCGGTGGATCAGCTGCGGTGAACTCCAATCTGCGGAACAGAACACCCAGATCGCGTCCGCCCCCAGAGGGGCGAATCGTTCGAGCGACGGAAAATCGAAGTTCCATCTGCGAAGAAAAGGTATTCAGAATCTCTGGCGTCAGAATTGCCTCGTACAGGCGTGCGGGTGAAGGCACCATCATCAGCGGGATCGACTGACCGTTCACCGTCAAGCGCAGGCTGTCGAGGACGTCCAGAGTGATACCAGATGGGACATCGATCCGCAGACGAATAGTCCCCGTGCAAACCGGTCGAGGCAGAAGCAGGGTGGCCTCCCGAGCAGCCATCCAGGTAGCCCATTGGCCGTCGGGTAATCTCTCGGGAACGCTCCACCCCGTGCCTTTCGGAGATTGATCGAAACGCACGACATATGGTAAACGCGGTGCGGCGGTTGGCGGTTCCTGCAACCCTCGCCGAAGATAAAGCAGTGCGGGGCCATCGGTGGCGACGAGTCGGTAATGAGCGGCGAGGAATGTCTCCTGGTCCGGCACGGCGCTCGCCGTGGCAGGATAGGCCACCACCAGGTCGGGCAGGCCAGTAGGTTCACCTGTCATCGCGTGCAGGCGGTGCCACAGCGCTGGATTCTCGACCCAGAAGTAACTGTGCGGCGTGCGCGGCTTCAAGTTCGTCAGCAAGTACAGACCCGTGAAACGGCTGAGAACCAGAACTCGACGACACGCCCCGGAGAATGGAGCCAGTTGCTTCTCCAACTCGCCAATCAAGGCCGCCTGCTCAGAGGTCGTTCGCAAACCGGCGAACAGCCCCGATGGTATGATGTTCCGGAACGTGTCGAACCGAGTGGGACTAACATCGTAGATCATCTGAAATGACGAAACGGCAAGGATGGCCACGACCGCGAGCGGGACAGGGGCTCGCTCCGGCAGTTCTCGCCCCAGGGTTGGTGCCGGTGCGCCTCGGGTCAGACCGACCAGGGCGGCCAGCGCCGCCAGCGTTCCGCCGACCGGGAAGTTGAACAGGGCATTCGACGCGGTCCAGGTGGTGACCAGGCCTCCGACCATGCCGGCGCAATACAGCAGAACGACGATGCGATCCTCAGCAGGGAGTTCGTTGCCCAACCGCAGGTCGAGCAGCAGCGGAAAGCCACAAACTGCCAGGAAGAAAATCAGGTCGTGGCCCGGAGCGAAGAAGCATGCGACTGGCATCCGGTTGACAGCGACGAGGAGGCCGAACAGGGCCATTGCCTGGATCGCCCAGAACCAGCGATTCCGAAAGATCCGGCCGACCAGGGCAACCAGGAGGCCAAGAGCGCAGTACACAGGATAGATCGTCTGGGAGGTAAACTGGGACCACCCCAGGCCCACTGCGTTCCCGCTGCTCAGATGCTGTCCCGATTCCCGGTCGTAAGCGAGGATCTCCTGGAACTTCGGCAAGCCGACCAACCCAACGACGAGTCCCACTCCGATCAGGAGAAACACCGTCCCGTACACGGCGAGAGGAACCAGAGGCCAGGCATCTCGCCAGCGTGGGGTCAACAGTACGCCGAGAAGGAAGAACGCGACGGCTACGAGAACGATCGGCGGATAAGCGATCACGGCGACGGCGAACAAGCCGGCCGCAGCGGGGACGGCCAGCCCGCCGAACCAGCCTTGCCGAGCGGCACCACTCCAGGATCGCAGCAGGTGACCGGTGAACAGACACAGGGCCGAGAGGGTGGCCATCATGGCGACCGTGTTGTAGCTCGGTGCGGGCAGCCCGAACGGAATGAACGCGACAGGCAGGCACGCTGCGATGCCGGCCGCGACCGGAGAGAGCAGGCCGCGCAGCAGAAACCACGCGGCGGCCGCCGTCACCAGGGCCATCACGCCGTAGAGCAGGCGCAGGTAGAGCATGACGCCAGTGAAGTCCGGGACGAACAAGGCGTACGCCCGGACGAACGGCTCGAGCAGCAGGGAGAACGTCACCTGCGCACTGTTATCTCCGGTGTCGCCGACCGGGACTCGTAAGCGGCCAATCACCAGGTTGGCGTAATACGACTCGTCAGTGAGATCGGCCCCGAGGGTGAGGCGATAGCCGAACAGGACGAGCAGTGGGATGCCAACGAGGATGGCCAGCAGCAGTCTCGGTCGTTGGCTTCTCGCCGAAGTCGGAGCCTTCTGAATTGGAACGGATGTCATCGTGATGCCTCTGTGTTGGAACCGAATGGGCCGGGTGAAGTCAATACGCCCAGGAAGTGAGATCCAATCCGGTCAGCACGCCGAATCGCTCAACCGAACCGCGGAACTTCTCACGCAGCAACTGCCGCATCGCTTCCTCAATCGGCGGACCAATCTCCCGGGCCGAATTCACCCGGCCGACGTCGAGACATTCAAACGGCAGTCGGTCCACCTCGATGAAATCCTGGATTCGGTCCAGGAGCCAGGCGGGCCGCGCGTCGATGTCCTCGTAGAGGACGAACAGGACCCGGTCGGCCCCGAACTGACGCAACCAGGCGGCGGCGAAATCGCCGTAGTCGCTCCGCTCCAGGTAGGCGAATGGTCGAGCGTGCGGCTTCGTGGCGGCTAGCGGATCGGGCCGGTCCCCTTCTCGCTCGATGGCTTCTTCAAACGACAGGGTCTCCAGGCCGTTCTTCTTGCTCCAGAGGTAGTTAGAGTAGGCCCGGGCGACCGGCTCGCGGACGATGAACAGCAGTCGGACGTCCGGGATTACCGCCTGAATTAGAGGCCCCAGGTGTGGCCTCTCCAGGTATCCGCTCGTCTTCTCGCCCCTCGCGCGGCGCGGGGGAACATCCGCCGTCAACTCAAACAAGGCCCGGTAACGATCACGATACGTCTCCAGGGTCTGGGGCGGGCCGATGAACACCTTTGGCTCCGGAATGATCGGCGTGGCCAGGTGAACCTCGGGATGTCGCGCCAGAGCCTCGGCCAGATAGGTCGTGCCGGACCGGGGAGCCCCTCCAATGATGAAGGTTGGCAGAAACGAAGGGGTCATCCGGCAAGTCTCCTTTGCGTCCAGGAATCACTCGCGCCATCGTCTCTGAACGGCACCGTCTTGGTAGCATTCGCGCTCCGTCTGATCCACGTCCCGGACCAGATCAGGGCGCCAACCAGACAGATCCCCCAGGTGATCGCTCGAACGGCCAGCGCGCCAAGAACGCCGTTGGTTTCCGGCTTACCGAGCAACACGTACAACTGCCCGAAACCAAACTCAGCCCCGCCCAGTCCGCCCGGTGTGGGAAAGACCGAGCCAAAGAGTTGTCCGGCAGGAATGATCAGGAAGTGCTGCGCCACAGTCGGGATACTCGAACCGAGTTGGTGGAACATCCGGGCGGTAAAGTAGAAGTTCAGGATGAAGCCGATGTGACCAACGACGGAGAGCAGCACCGCTCCAGCCAGGACGCGAAGACGGGAACGATACAGCCAGCCGGCTTGCCAGAGTGCAGCCATGGTTCGCCCTACCAGCGGCAGGCGGCGAGCTACCTTACCAACCCAGACCCCGGCCCGATCTGGCAGCAGTCGTGCCAGGATCACTGTTGCGAGGCCGGCCCCCGACAGGGTCATGGCTCCGACGACCAGCGTCCAGAGGATGACCTGTCCACCGAAATCATCCGGCGCGAATATCAGGGTGACGACGCCGACGCAGCCAGCCAGGAGGAACAACCCGAACAGACCGATGACACGGTCCATCAAGATGGACGCAATCGCGCCCACCCGCCGATCCGGATCGCGGGCCAGGAGACCTGCCTTGACGATGTCACCACCCAGCGAGCCGGGCAGGACGGTTCCCCAGAAATAGCCCAGGCAGCCGAGCCGCCAGGACTCGCGGAGAGGGATACCAAGCTCCTGAGCGTGGGCCAGCCAGTGCCAGCGCAGGAAGGTGCAGACCGGAGCGGCCACACCGAACAGCAGCGCGAGCAGGAGCGGCCCGATCCGAACCGGTGTCAGCACCACCACGGCAAGCGTTGGACCACCACGCCAGAGGACGAGCGCGAGCAGGACAACGCCCAGGACCAGTTTGCTGACGGCCCAGACACGCGAACGCAGCGAATGGCCAGACGAACCGGGATCTGGATCCATCACATCTCTCCGCCGAGAGCAGCCCCTCAGGCAACGGCCTTGTACGCCACCATGGCGTGAGTACGACGAGCCTGGCCGATATCGCCAAGGCGCGTCAACAGAGCCTGCACATCCTGCAAGTGAGGGGCGTCATCCGCTCCGATCACGTCCTTGCCACGCAGGTAGCCGAACAGCAGCGACAGCAACGGCGTGCCCTTGCGTTCCAGGATGGTCAGACCGGCCGCTCGGACCTGCTCGGCGAGTTCCTCCTCAGTGAATGAGCGGGTGCGGAGCAGCGGTTCCGTTGCGCCGTCGCGCAGGTATCGGCCGTCCCCCAGAGCGGCCATTTCCGCCACACCGGAGTAGAGCAGACGGTTGAACAGAGCCCCTTCCCAGGTCCGCTCCGAAATGAGCAACCGGGCGTCTGGCCCGGGCTTCAGAATACGGGCACAGCTCGCCAGCCCGGCGAGGTAGTCCTCGTTCAGGCAGCAGAGAACCTCCGTACTGATCACCACGTCAGTTGCTCCTGACCGCAGCGGCAGATGGCGGGCGTCGCACTCGACCAACAGGAGCCGATCGAGCTGCTCCGGAGCCTCCTCGGCGACACGCTGCCGGAGTCGGGCCAGAGACGCGACGCTAACATCCGTGGCGATCACGCGTCGATAGCCCCACTGGAGGAACGGCTCGGTGTTGCGACCATCGGCGGCACCGATATCCGCGATCACGGCGTCCAGGCTGGCTGGCCGGATCTTTTCGAGATACGAGCGGTAGACGGCAGCATCGAGGGAACTCATCGTGAACGGGATCTGCATTCGGGCCCGGAAGTCGGACCCGCCCTTGGCGACGTACCAGTTCGTGGCCTCATCGTCCGCCCGAACGCTGAAGCGGTAGATACCTTGCTCGACTGTCCCGACGATGCCGCAGGATCGGCAGGTGACCGCACCGTTGGCGACGTCCACGGTGGCGACGCAACGAGGACAGGCCAGCGCGGACGGGTGCCAATCTGGCAAAGCAACATCGCTCGGCATTGACTCACTCCTTGAGAACAATTCCCACCCGGTCAGACGGTCTCCCAGACCCAAGAATCACGGTTGAAGGCCAGTCCGCCCATCTCTTCCTTGAAGAAGGCGTTGCCGGCATTGATGGTCAGTTCCGCTCGTCCAGCGTGGTAACTCCCGGTCGGTCCCAGGTCCAGGTAGGGGAATCGCCGTGAGCCGTAGTGCTGCACGAGGCGATGGAGCAGGACGGCCGCCGGCTGATGCTGCTTGAACCGATCGCGATGGGCCGGCTGGATCGAGTAGACCGCCTGGGCGTTCAGTTCAAACACGACCGATCCTCCGAGCAGCTCTCCCGCACGGGTGCAAAGAAAGAGACGCACCCGGTCGGGAACCAACTCGAAGATCCGGTACAACTCCTCGAGCGTGTGCGTTGGAGTCGCGCCGTGCCGGGCTCGATTTTCGACCAGCACCTCATGGAATCGCGCCAACTGATCGGCGGCCGCCTCGTTCACCTCCACCCCGTCCCGGATGGCCCCGCGGATTGCCGAACGTCGCTTGCTGCTCACCCGGGCGAGAGCCTGGTCTGGGTCGTGCGATAACGGGATCATCGGGTTAACCCACCGCTGCGCGAGGCGGAACCCACTCGCTGCCAGGGCGAATCCAGGCAAATCCTGATGCGGATCAGCGTAGACCGAAGGTCCCAGGACCAGCTCGACGCTGGCGAAGTCGCAGGCCCGGGCATGTTCTTGAAGACACGCCACCAGGGCCAGTGCATGGCGAAGCGGCAGTCTCCGGCCGACCACGAAGCCTCCGAACGAGGCCCCATACGGCGACCGCAACACAGGCCGGCCGGCTCCGTCACTGATGATCGATGCCGGCAGCAGTGCAAGTACCCTGTCATCTGCCGAGAAGATGAGGTTGTGAATGCGAAATCGACCTACCGGATGGTAGGCCAGAAAATCCAGGTCGTGAAACAGCGTCCCGTTGACCGATTCGGCGAGAAACCGCTTCCAGAGCGGCGCGTCGGACGGCTCCGCGAGGCGGACAGAGATCCTGGAGGCTGTTTCAGTGTCAAGGGTCGTCGTGGTCATCGCTCACACTCCGCTCGCCACTGATCGTGGATCTCGCGGAGCGTCGCTGTCCGCAATCGCCTGGCGGCGATCTGCTCGAGGACGTCCTCCAGGAGCGTGCCGATGCCGCGACCGGGATGCCGCATTTCCCGCAGTCGATCCGGGTCTTTGTGGAACGGCCGGCTGGCGAGGTACTGCTCGTTGGTGGCGGCGTTGAGCCAGACCAGGTTCGGATGGAAGTTCAGGATCTTGAGGCCAGGCTCGTCGAGCCGCAGGCGGTCCACCTGAAAGTCGGTCGCCTGAGCCTTCAGATCGAAGTGGTCGTTGTAGTAGAGCGGCAACTCTAGAATGCCGTACTCCTTCGGTACGGGAGCGAGTCGCGGAGCGAACGGCAAGAGGTAGGTGCTGTCGTAGACGAGTCCGGCCTCCTGATACGCCTCGAGCAGAAGCGAGTCGTAGAACAGACTGTGGGCCCGGACACCA
>CAYYJM010000034.1:0-5963 GCA_964471755.1 uncultured Alcaligenaceae bacterium | reverse complement strand
ACACCAACCGCCTCGGGACAGAAGGCCCTGGTCGTCTGGATGACTCCGCGATACACAGCTGGCTCACCCCAGTCAGCGAAGGCGGGGCCGGCCGCATGGGCGAGGGCTCGCATCGTGTCGCCGTGTCGGCGAAAATTCGGGTGCAGGGCCCGTTCGTGAGGTCCGACGTCGATCCCGGCATGGGTACAGAAGAACGTGGCCCGCAGGTCGAGCGCGTCGAATCGCCGGCGCAGATCCTGTAGAACCTCGTCTGACGCCCAGTCGATATCGACCGTCAGGCAGACGCAGTCGTACCGCCCATCAGGCGACGCGGCGTTCGCGGTCGCTGGCATGAGAGAATGCTCCAATCCGTTCCTGGACGACGTACTGCGGCCGGCCATGCACGCCCTCCAGGATTCGCCACAGGTACTGGCCCAGGACGCCCATCGCGATGAGGTGGACGCCACTGAGCAGCAGCATGAGCGGCACCGCCACAGTCCCCCAGCCAGGGGCGATAAGCCCGCTCACCAGGCCGACAACGACCGCACCAGCAACCGTTCCGCCGGCCAGGAACAGGACGATCCCGGTGAGGAGGATCCACCAGGCCGGAGCCGTGGAGAAACTAAGGAGCGTGTCGAACGCCGTCTTGATCAGGCGGCCCAGGCCGAACTTTGACCGCCCCGTTAATCGTCGGGCCCGCTGGTACTCCACCTGGGCGTGAGGGAAACCGAGCCACACAAGCAGGCCGGGGGTGAGCGTGTTCTGGTCACTGATCGCGTTGTAGGCGTCGATGACCCGGCGACTCATGAGACAGAAACCTCCCGTTCCGCGCTCCGGGAAGGCGGGCAGAGCGAACCGGCGGATGACTGCCGTGAACAGTTTCGCCCCCATCTGACGCCAGCCAGCGTCCTGGCGACTCGCACGCACACCGAACACCACGTCGCTGCCGGCCTGCCAGGCACGCAGGAACTCGCGAATGACTTCGGGGGGATCTTCCATGTCGGCACCCATCAGAATGGCCGCATCGCCGGAGCAGGCGCGGATACCGGCCGCTGACGCTTCATGGGCACCGAAGTTACGAGAGAAGCTGAGGACTTTCACCCGCCTGTCAGCGGCAGCCAGTCCACGCAGCACGTCAAGGGTTCCGTCTGTGCTGCCGTCGTCCACGAACACAAATTCCCAGTCGAAACCCGGTTCCTCAAGGGCGAGGCGACAGAGCGCCTCATGGACGGCGGGCAGGTTAGCGCGCTCGTTCAACACCGACAGAACCGCGGACACGATGGGCTTGCTCACGAAACCTTCCTCCGCCAGCAGGGCCACGGCAGCTCCCCGCAAGGATGATCGTCCTCACCGGGCTCACCGGCAGAGGTGGATAGCGGCGTGTGTGATACCCGGATGCGAGGCAGCCTGTCCAGATCAGATGAGGTCAGGCCGCGACCCGCCGGACACCCAGTTCCTCGGCCAGGGCGGCCGCGATACGCTGTACGTCCGCCACCACCAGGTCCGGATAGAGAGGCAAGATCACGCCGGTATTCATTGCCTGCTCGCTGGCCGGCAGCGAGCCCACCGGCCAGGCGTCACGATACGGACGTTCCAGGTGGGCACACATCACCCCGCGCCGCGTGGCGATCCCCTGGTCGAGCAGACGCTGCATCATCGGCCGCTGCAGCGTGGGGTTCTCCAGTTGCACCTGATAACTCTGCCAGTTCGAGCGCGTCCAGGGCTGATCCGCCGGCAGACGTAACGGCAGGCCCGCCAGGGCGTCGGCGTAGGCCGTCGCCAGGGCGCGCCGACGCTCGACGATCCACGGCAACTTCGCCAGCTGTGCCCGCCCCATCGCTCCTTGCAGGTCGGTCATCCGGTAGTTGAAGCCGGCTTCCTCGTACTCCTCAAAGATGACCTCCCGTGCGCCGTGGCGAACCGTGTCTGGAACGGACATGCCATGCTGTCTCCACAGGCGGAACCTGCGGTCGAGATCCGGCCTATTCGTGGTCAGCATGCCACCGTCGCCGGTCGTGATCACCTTGCGCGGGTGGAAGCTGAAGCAGGCCACCGCGCCGACCGGCTGGCCGATGCGCCGCCACGAGCGACCACCGTCCAGGCTGTACTCGCTGCCGATGGCACAGGCCGCATCTTCGACCAGTGGCACCCGATAGTCATCGCAGAGCTGACTCACCCTCGCCAGGTCGCACGGCATCCCGACCTGATGCACCGCCAGCACCGCCGCCAGCCGACCGACGGGCCCGGCAGCGTGGCGCAACGGCGTCGGCGCACGTAACAAGCGATCGACGTGCCGATACCACAGCCGGCCGTCACGCTCCGTGAAGTCGTCCCGCAGCGCCCGGGCCAGGGCGTCCGGGCAGAGGTTCAGCGTGGTCGGATCGACGTCGAGGAAGACCGGCTCGGCCCCTGCGTGGCGAACCACGTTGGCCGTCGCGATGAACGACAGGCTCACTGTCAGCACGACATCACCGGGTTCGATGCCGACGCCGAGCAGGGCCAGATGCAGCGCGGTCGTGCAGTTCGATACGGCACAGGCCGACGCCGCTCCGACGTGGGTCGCGAACTCCGTCTCGAATGCTGCCACCTGTGGCCCCTGCGTCACCCAGCCCGAGGCCAGCACCTCGGTCACGGCGCGGGCCTCCGCCTCATCCAGGCTCGGCAGCGCCAAAGGGATCGTCTTCATGGACATGATCGCGCACCGTCTCCTTCAACCGGCCCGCTTGCGAACCTGGGCCAGCCACGGCTCGGGCGTGTGCCTCGCCCACGTGTTGACCTCCAGCGACGCCAGCACCTCGGGGCTCGGCTGGACGTGTTCCCGGAACCACTCGACCGTCCGGCGCAGACCCTCGGCGATTGACACCGATGGTGTCGAGCCGAGCAACCGGCCCAGGCGAGTCGGGTCGCCGAACAGACGCAGAACATCGCTCGGCCGACCAGGCAGGTGGACCACCTCGGACGCGCCGCCGGTCAGATCTCGAATCAGACCGGCCAGTTCGACGATCGACACTTCTTCGCCACGGCAGACGTTGACCACCTCGCCCAGAGCGGCATCACATTCCAGAAGCCGGACGAGATAGTCCGCCGTCTCCTCGACGAACGTGAAATCGCGTGTCTGCGTGCCACTGCCGTAGATGCGCAGTGGCTGCCCAGCCAGGCCCCACAGGATGAACCGTGGGATGACCTCGCCCTTCTGGCCGGCGAAGTGTTCGCGTGGGCCGTAGTTGTTGTGCGGCCGCGCGACCACCGTCGGCAGCCAGCCGGCCCGGTGAAAGACGAGTGCGTAATACTCCCCAGCCAGTTTCGACGCCCCGTAAATCGTCTCCGGCCGATAGGCGTAATCCTCCGGCATCGGCACGACGTCAGCCGTCCCATTCACCTCGGAAGACGAGCAGTAGAGCAACCGCTCAACCCCGGCGGACGCCGCCGCCTTCAGGACGTTCAGCGTTCCGGTCGTGTTCACCTCATGAACCACGCTCGGCTGCACCAGGCTAAGTCGGACGTTTCGCGTCGCCAGGTGAAAGACCTGGCGAACGCCGGGCATTATCCGGCCCAGCAGGGCCTCATCCCGGATGTCGCCCTCGATCAGGCGCAGACCGTGCGGATGGCCGAGATGAGCCAGTTGAGACGGACTGCCCGAGGAGTAGTCATCGACAACGACAACCTCGTTGCCCCGAACGAGGAGGTTCTCAACCAGGTGACTGCCGATGAACCCGGCCCCGCCGGTGACCAGCACGCGGGCATTGCGAACGTCCATGTCCGTCCCCTGAGATGGATCAGCCAGCCCGCCGTGTAGTCGCCAACGCCGCCTCGAACGCCCGCAGCGACTCGGTCACGTACTCCACCTGGCCGCTTGAAAGACCGGGAAACATTGGCAGGCTCAGCACTTCGGCACAGGCTCGCTCGGCGTGCGGGAAGCTGCCCTCGGCCAGGCCGAGACGGTCGTAACAGGGCTGGCGATGGAGAGCGATCGGATAGTGAACGCCAACCCCGATGCCGCGCTCGGTGAGAAATGTCCGCAGGTCATCCCGTCGATCCGTACGGACGACGTAGAGGTGGTAGCACGACCGGTTCCATGGCTTGACCTCGACCGGCTTCACGCACCGCACCTGGGGCAGCGCCTCGTCGTACACGTCTGCCACCCTGCGGCGAGCGTCGTTCCAGCCGGGCAACTCGCGCAGCTTCACCGACAGAAACCCGGCCTGGATGGCGTCGAGCCGACCGTTGTAGCCCTCGATGCCGTGGACGTACTTGTCGGTGCGGCCATGATCGCGGAGCAGCATCACGGCACGGCGAACCTCGGCATCGCTGGTCGTGACCGCGCCGCCCTCGCCACACGCGCCGAGATTCTTGCCCGGATAGAAGCTGAAGGCCGCCGCGTCGCCGAGTGAGCCGGCCGGCCGACCGTGGTAGGTGCTGCCGTGCGCCTGGGCGGCGTCCTCCAGCACGCGCATCTCATATCGGCGGGCGATCTCGACGATCTCGTCCATCTCGGCACACTGACCATACAGGTGGACCGGCAGCACGACCGTTGGCCGAGGCCCCGAACCGAGGTTGGCGAAGCGGCGCTTCAGGTGGTGTTCGAGCGCGCCCGGACTCATCAGGCAGGTGTCCGGATCGACATCGACGAACTCGATCGCGGCCCCGGTCTGGGTGATCGCTGCGGTGGTCGCGACGAACGAGTTGGGAACTGTGACGACGCTCGTGCCCGGTCCCGCTCCCAGGGCGCGAAGGGCGAATCGGAGCGCGTCCGTGCCACTGCCGACGCCGACGCAGTGGGCCGCGCCAGTGAACGCAGCGAACTCACCCTCGAAACGTTCGACGGCCGGCCCACCGATAAACGCCGCTCCGTCGAGCGCCTCGGCCAGGATCTCCAGCAGTTCCGCCTTGAGAGGGGCGTGCTGGCCGACCAGGTCGAGAAACGGAACGTGCGGGGTGGCACCGGACGGTTTCGGCGTGTCGGCTTCCCGTTCATCGTCTGGCCGGACGGCGCGATGCACCCGCGCTGGGTTGCCGGCGACGACGGTGTACGGCGGCACGTCGCGTGTGACGACACTGCCCGCTCCGACGATCGCCCCTTCCCCAATCGTCACGCCGCACAGGATGGTGGCGTTGCTGCCGATCGAGGCCCGGCGACCGATCACCGTCCGCTCGCAGACCCAGTCGCCGCCCTTCTTCAATTCGCCACTCGAACTCGTCGAGCGCGGGAAGCGGTCGTTGATGAACATGACGCCGTGACCGATGAACGCCTCGTCCTCGATCCGGACGCCCGAACAGAGGAACGAGTGGCTCTGGATCTTGACGCGCCGACCGACGATCACGTCACTCTGGATCTCGACAAACGTACCGATCAGGGTCTCGTCCCCGATCGAGCAGCCGTAGAGATTGCAGTAGCCGACGATGCGAACGCCCTCTCCGAGGACCACATCGTCGCGAATCCTGACGAATTCCGGAGTCATGGACAGGCTCCTTCCCTGGGTCGGCCCGAATCTCAGGCGGCCTGCCGCAGACGTCCGGGCGACCTCAGGTAGACGCGTTGACCGTCGCTGGTGAGCGAGCGCTGGGCGGCGTCGAGGACACGCATCACGCGCAGGCCATCCTCGCCCGAGACGAGCGGCCGCCGGCGCTCGCGGACGCACTCGATGAAGTGGGCCGCCTCGATCGCCAGGGCTTCGCTGTTCTCCAGGTGGGGAGCGACCATCTCACCGCTGCGATAGTTGATCGCCGCTCGAGCCCTGGCATCGACACCCGTCGGTGTCCGGATCGTGATGCCCTTGTTGTAGATCTTGACCTTCTCGCTGCGCTCCATGTCGTCGTAGACGACCATCTTCCGCGAACCAGCGATGATCATCTGACGAATCTTCAGCGGAGCGAGCCAGTTGAGGTGAAAATGGGCGACGAACTTATCCGCAAACTCGAGGTGGACGTAGGCGAGATTCTCGATTCCGTTGCTGGTGTGGCAGACCCCGTGGGCCTGCACCCCG
>CAYYJM010000033.1:30302-34011 GCA_964471755.1 uncultured Alcaligenaceae bacterium | reverse complement strand
AAAGTGGGGGGAGTTTGCCGTCGGGTACTCCCCCCACTTTCGTGGGGGGCTCGCCTTTCGCCGGGTCCCGACGATCTCGCTGCCCTCACCATGTCCACACCCGCGATGGTGCCTCCCGTTGTAGAGGGACCGAGTCCGGGGTAGGATAATGGGACAGGCCGACCGGCGCGGGAGAATACCATGACCCGGGATGAGACGATTGCTCAGGTTCTCGATCCCGAGACGCTCAAGCACGTTCCCGGGGCGAGGATCACCGATGTGAGGTGGTCGCACTACGTTGATCATCAGGGCATTCCATCCTTGCGTGTCTGGGTCATCCTTGAGGAATCGATCACCGACGCGGATCTCGCCGCACCGTCCATTCGGCTTGTCAAGCAGGCCATCCGGGATGGGCTCCTCCGAGCCGGGATCGACCTGTTTGCGTACATCCGCTATGCGAAGCAGTCGGAGTTGGACGAGGCGGGGGTGAATCTGTAATGGCCTCCCTCGCCCGGCCGCTCCTGGCGCAGGCCCGGCACCTGGTGGCGGTCGATCCCACCCGGCCACAGCAAGCCAGTCTGCGCCGTGCGGTGTCCGCGGTCTACTACTCCCTCTTCCACTTCCTGGTTGAGGAAAGCAATCGCCTTCTCCTCGGCACCACGGCGGAACTGGGCGGTCTCCGGAACGTCCTGGCCAGGGCCTACACTCACACGGAGATGGCCAACGCCGCCCGGACTTTCGCCGGAGGCAACCTGCCCGCCGGAATTCTTCAGCGGCTTGGGCCGGCCCCGATCCCATCGGAACTTCGGGCATTCACGCAGACGTTTCTCGACCTCCAGGAACAACGCCACCTGGCCGACTACGACATCGCGGCCACGTTCGCCCGGAGCGATACCGTTGCCCTGATCGTCGAAATTGAGCAGGCCATCGATGCCTGGCCCACCATCCGCGACGAGCCAGCCTCGCGGCTGTTCCTCCTGGGTCTGCTCGTCTGGGGCCGGATTCGCGACCGCTGAGGCTCCCGGCTCGTCAGAGATAACTCGAACCACGACAGTAGAAATAGGTTGGCAGATCCATCTGAACCACATCGTCGCGTTGGCTGTCCTTCCTCACGTTGCGACCGGTGCTGGTGTGGGTTAGCATGAAGGGATCGAGGTGCCCGACCGGAGAGACGACATGACCCAGGATGAAACGATTGCTCAGGTTCTCGATCCGGAGACGCTCAAGCACGTTCCCGGGGCGCGAATCACTGATGTGAAGTGGCGGCATTACGTCGATCACCTCGGCGTGCCTTCCCTCCGGGTATATGTGATCCTGGAGGAATCGATTACTGACGAGGAACTGGTCTGGCCGACGATCGAACCGGTCGAGCGGGCGATCCGGGACGGACTGCTCAAGGCCCGGATCGATCTGTTTCCCTACATCGAGTACGCCAAGCAGTCGGAACTGGACGAACTCGGGGTAAAGATCTGATGGCCTCCCTGGTCCAACCCCTTCTCAACCAGGCTCGACAACTGGCTCTGATCGATCCGACGCGGCCCCAGCAAGCCAACCTGCGGCGGGCCGTTTCGAGTGCGTATTACGCCCTGTTTCATTTCCTGGTCGAAGAAACGAATCGGTTCCTAATCGGGACGACCCCTGAACGGGCTGGTCTCCGCGACGTTCTGGCGCGGGCTTACACCCATACCGAGATGGCCACGACCGCCCGGTCCTTCGCGGGCGGCAATCTCCCTGCTGGCGTCACCCGCCGGATGGGTTTACTCACGATCCCGGCCGCGCTCCAAAACCTGGCCCAGACATTCCTGGACACCCAGGAACGCCGCCATCTTGCCGATTACGACCTCGCGGAAACCTTTTCGCGGAGTATGGTCCTCGCGTTTATCGTCCGGGTCGAACAGGCCATCGACGCCTGGCCCGCCATCCGCGACGAGCCAGCCTCGGAACTCTTCCTCCTCGGCCTGCTCGTCTGGGGCCGGATTCGCGACCGCTGACCGCCACGAGGCACCACCATGAATCCGCCCTTCGCAATGGTCAAGTTCCCGCGCACGCCGCACCTGGAAGGTTCACGCCTGCAACCCGGCGACGAGGACCTCGACCAGGTCCGCTTCGACGCCATCGCCGGCCGGCACGTCGTCGTCAAGGAGAAGATCGACGGAGCCAACGCCGGCCTGCGCTTCGACGCCGACGGCCGACTCTGGCTCCAGAGCCGCGGCCACTTCCTCACCGGCGGCTACCGCGAACGCCACTTCGACCTGTTCAAGCAATGGGCCGCCGCCCGCATCCTCGATCTCTGGCCCGTCCTGGGCGATCACTTCGCTCTCTACGGCGAGTGGGTCTACGCCAAGCACACCGTCTACTACGACGCCTTGCCGCACTTCTTCCTCTGCTTCGGCGTCCTCGACACGACCACGCGGACGTTCCTCTCCGCGCCGCGCAGTCAGACCCTGCTCGCCGGGACTCCGGTCGCCTGCGTGCCGTCCCTGTACGAGGGGCCGGCCACGACGCTCGACGAGCTGCTCGCCCTGCTCGGTCACTCGGCGTACAAGAGTGATCGCTGGCGTGAGAACCTCCGCGACGAGGCGCAGCGCTGGAACCTCGACATCGACACGGCCCTCGCCGAGACGGACGACAGTGATCAGATGGAGGGATTGTACGTCACGGTCGAGGAGGGCGGCGTGGTCGTCGAGCGCTACAAATGGGTCCGGCACGGCTTTCTCCAGGCGGTCGCCGACTCCGAAACACACTGGCTCCGTCGGCCGATCATCCCGAATCGACTGGCCGAGGGGGTCGATCTGTTTGAGTGAGGATCACCATGACCTGCCTGCTCGACTACACGCCGACGCCACCGGATTTTCACCTCCACTGGGCCGAGATGGACGCCGAGTATCCCTGGCTCCGAGCCCTCGCCGGCTGTCCACAAGATCCGATCCACCACGCCGAGGGGGATGTCTGGATCCACACGCGCATGGTTTGCGAGGAACTGCTCGCCCTCGATGCCTGGCGATCGCTGCCGGAACCGGAACGGCGCACGCTCTTCGCGGCGGCCGTGCTGCATGACATCGGCAAGCCCGACTGCACGAGGACTGAGGATGACCGGGTGACATCACGCGGACACTCACGCCGGGGAGCCATTCTTGCTCGCGGCATCCTCTGGCGCATGGGCGTCTCGTTCGCCCAGCGTGAGGCGATCTGCGCCCTGATCCGCTACCATCAGGTGCCGTACTTCCTGATCGACCGGGAAGATCCGACCCGGCTGGCCATCGAGGTGAGTTGCGTCGGCCGGGGCGACTGGCTCGCGCTCCTGGCCGAGGCCGACGTGCGCGGCCGGATCTGTCTCGATCAGCGCCGCCTGCTCGATAACGTGGCCCTGTGTCAGGAGCAGATGCGCGATCTCGGCGTTCTTGATCGGCCCTATCCGTTCGCGTCCGATCATGCCCGCGTCCTCTATTTCAAGGATCCGAAGCGTCATCCCGATTCGCCGGCATTCGTGCAGCATCGAGCCGAGGCCGTGCTGATGGCCGGTCTGCCAGGGTCCGGTAAGGATCACCACATCCGGACGCATTACGCCGACTGGCCGATGATCTCGCTCGACGAGCTGCGCGACGAGATGGGGTTCGATCCCGGCGAGAAGGCGGGCGAGGTGCTGACCGCCGCCCGGGAGCGGGCCCGCGAGTATCTGCGTGCTGGCACGAACTTCGTCTGGAACGCGACCAACCTGGTCCGTCAGTTG
>CAYYJM010000033.1:22313-30235 GCA_964471755.1 uncultured Alcaligenaceae bacterium | reverse complement strand
AAGTGCAGGTCGCCCAGAATCGCAACCGGGTGGCCGCCGTGCCGGAGAAGATCATCGAGCGTTTTCTCGATCGCTGGGAGGTGCCCGACGTCACCGAGGCGCACGTGGTCGAGTATCACGTCCCGCCGTTCCAGTAATCGGGAAGTCGGCACCTGCTCGCGGTTCGCCGCGCCTCACGCTGACCATTGCCCTTCTGCTGTCTCGCGGATATTTTCATCACGGGGATGCTTGCAATCCACTGGATGGTGCGATAAAACACCGTCGATCGATTCGATCCGGTCGGCTTCCGCAACGCAAGCCGCCTGGAGAATCTGGAACCCATTCCCCGCATCATTCAACCGCGTTGCCAGAGGATCGCACCCATGGGACCGGATTTTATGCAATCGTGGTGGTTCATGGGCCTCATGGCCCTCCTGCTAGTTGTTCTGATCGGCGTTCTGCTCTACATTCGGAACAAGCCGCAGGACGACGAGTAAGGACACGGCGGTAATGCAAGAGGCGTCGCGAGGATCCTCGCGACGCCTGAGACGATACCGATAGCAGACGAAGGGCCATCAGGGCGTCGGATTGCGGCCGACACTTTGCTGGACCTGCGCCCAGTCGCCGATCACTGCTTCGAGGCTGGAAACCCGGCGATCCCGCCAAACCTGGAGCCGAATACGTCTGCCCGGTGGCAGGCTACTGATCAGGTTGATGAAGTGGTTTTCGTTGCGGATGACCACCTGATCGACCTCCAAAATCACGTCGCCGGCCCGTAACCCGGCCGCCTGGGCCGGCGATCGTTCGTGGATGCGCTCGATCACAGCTCCCTGAAGTCGGTTCAGGCCGAGCCGCTCAGCCTCGCTGATGTCCACCGCAGCGCCGACCTGGAGCCCCAGGTAGCCGCGTGACACGGCTCCGCGTTCCAGCAACTGCTGCACGATGCCACGGGCCAGGTTGATCGGGATGCTGAAGGCCACACCGCTGTTGCTCCCGGAACTGGAGGCGATGGCCGTGTTGATGCCGATCACCCGGCCGTCGAGATCTACCAGCGGTCCACCACTGGAGCCCGGGTTGATGGCGGCATCGGTCTGCAAAAAGTTCTTGATCCGGATGGTGTTGCCGAGACTGATCTGCCCCCGTTCACGGGCGCTGATGATGCCGTGCGTCACGGTCTGATTCAGACCGAAGGGACTGCCGAAGGCCAGCACCCAGTTGCCGACACGCATCTGATCGCTGTCGCCCAACTCGGCGGCCACCACGTTGGACAGGGACAGACGCAGGACGGCGATGTCCGACTCCGGATCGGTCAGCACCTGGGTCGGTCGCACGATCCGGTTGTCGGCCAGGCAGACCGAAATTTGCTGGGGTGAAGCATTGGCGATGACGTGATTGTTCGTCAGCACGATGGCCCCTGGTTGTCCCGGCCAGCGGATCAGCACGCCGGAGCCAGAGTCTTCCGAGGATTTTTTGGTCCCCGGTTGAGTCGCCGGCTTGATGGCTTCGATGGCCACCACACTGGGACTGACCCGACGCACGACGGCCTCGAAGCGTTCGCCGAGCGGGTCCGAGGTCGCGCCGACCGCGGGCGCAGTGGGGACGGGCTGACCGACCCCCTGGCCCAGAGCCTGTAGGCCCTTCTGTTGCATCAAACTGGTGGTTAGCACGCTGCCAAGAAAGCAACAGCCACCGCAGAATATCAAGAACCAGGCCCGTCTCATGCCGCTCCTCCTCCGGCGATACCGCGATTCGACAGCCACCACTTCTCCATTGTAAAGCGAGCCGTTGCCGACTCTTGAGCAAAAGCCTTCGCAGGAAAAGAACGAGCAGGCCAGGCAGCCGGAGAAACGGAAAAAGCCCGCCATCCTCTCGGGATGGCGAGCTTTGGCAGGGATCGGGCCAGCCTCAGCGGCCGGAATCGAGTTCGAGCTGCGACAGATCGACGTGCGGGTCATCCATCGAGCTGGACGACTCGTAGACGCGCTCCCAGCTGCCGCCCTCCTGCGGCTCCCAGTCGCCGTTCTGTTCCAGATCGCGCTGGCACTTCACACAGACGGTGGTGTAGGGGAGGATGTTAAGTCGGCCCACGGGGATCTTGCCCGCGCAGACCTCACATCGGCCGTAGGTTCCTTCCTTGAGTCGGCGCAGGGCGCGCTCGATCTGCGCCAGTTCGCGCGACTCCAGAGCGGCCAGTTGCGAGTTCATTTCGTCGCTGCCGGCCTCGAAGGCGGCATCGGCCTCGTCGCCGGTCGCGCCATCGCCGTAGCCGGCCAACTCGAACCCTTCGCTCAGCTTTCGCCGCAGTTCCGCACGTCGGGTCAGCAGGCCCTTGTGCAGTCGTAAGAGTGCTTCTTGTCGTGCCATCTCATCACCTCATGTTGCTCGGTGTCCAGGTGCCGGCGATGAGTATCGGTCTCTCGCGCTGTTCGACAGGCGACGCCTGTTCGGTCTCCGCACCAGATTTAATCCAAACACGCTCACTTGCTGCAACCCGCATGCCGGATGACGCCTGCTCGGGCATTATCCCGAAATGGGGTTGTTCTTCTCGCTTTCTCGCTTGTTTTTCCCCGCCTCGGTTTCGGTTGCTGCTCGGCCCTGTGGCAAACTTGAACAGGGAGCTGCTGCTTTTGTCGCATCCGGGGAGTCGATTTCACCCGGATGTGTAGCGACCGAAAGGCCAGACTGGGAAAACTGCACGAACTATACACGACCAGACAGTGACTGTCGGTTCGCGTCTCGTCCCTTGCGAATATTAGTCGTGGCAGAGCAAAGAAAATTCTGCGGAATCGGCACGCTGGGCAGCAAAGGCACTTTCGAGCCCTGGTTTCGCTACGCGCGGTTCGCCCTAAGCGATAATGAGCAAACGAGATGGAGAGATCGCCGGCAGGATTCCTCCAATCGGAATAATCCGGGCCGGCGACCCGTTTTGTCTGCATGGACAGCTTGGTGGAGTTGCGAACCGTCATTCCCGAGCGGCAGCGAACCTCCCGGCGAGGTCGGCTCCCGGCATCAGATACCACAATCGTGGAGTGAACGCCCGACTCAGGGCGTCCATATTGGGCTGAACCTCCTGGCGAGCTTCGACGCCGAGCAGCAACTCCGACAGGGTCTTCTGCCGTTCGTACTTGATGACCTTGGCGTCGTCGCCGAGGCCGGCCAGTTTGCGGGCCTCGCCAATCGCATCGTCGAGCGTGCCGATGGCATCGACGAGCTTCAGATCGAGGGCTTCCTTTGCCGTCCAGATGCCGCCATCGGCGATGCACCGCTCCAGTCCGGCCGGTGCCGCTTTCTCGGGGGCGACACCCGGGACCTTCGCGACGGTGTAGGGGAAGTTCTTCGTGGGCTCATACTTGAGGTTCTTGCGATTGTCGCTGACCAGGCCGGTGAACTGCAGGTAGGCCTGATCGATCATGCTTTGCCAGACGGCCCGCTCCTTGTCGGACATTTTCTGGAACATCGAACCGGAGTCCTTGATGTCGCCGGCCTTGATGACGTTCATGCCGAAGCCGTACTTCTCGGCCAGCCCTGCGACGTTCGGGAAGGCGGCATAGACACCGATGGAGCCGGTCATGGTTGTGCGTTCGGCAAAGATCTTTTCGCCGGGGAGGGCGACGTAGTAGCCGCCCGAGGCAGCGAGGCTGGCCATGGAGACCACGAGCGGTTTGGGGTCATGCTTTGACTTCAGGGTACCGTCGGCGAGTTTCGGTCCGCCGTCGCGCAGTTCGACGAGTCGGCGGAAGAGATCATCGCTGGCGGTGATACTGCCGCCGGGGCTGTTGATCCGGAAGACGACGGCCTTGACGTGCTTGTCTTTGGCCGCCTGATCGATCTGTTTGTGGACGTAGTCGAGGCCGCCCTCCATGATGACGCCTTCGAGGCGGACGATGGCGATCTTGTCGGTCTTGGAGCCGGAAACGACCTTTTCGGACAGACTGCCGGAGGAGAGGTCGGTGGAGCTACTCAGGCCGGAGAAGGCCACGCCCATGCAGCCGATGACGATGACGATGAGCAAGCCCATGTTGAGCAGTACGGACAGGGCAAAGAAGCAACCGACGGCCGAGTTGCCGCCGGTGGGTGGCCGATACATCGATGCGGGCGGGAGCGGCCCACCCGGAAAGGCGGAACCGGGTTGGCCTGTGGGTTGGGGGCTAGACGAGGGGGGGTTGGTACTCATGCGGAAGGAACCTCGACCAGAGTGATGGGGAGCCGAGAAGCAAAAGGACTCACCTGCCAACCTGGCGAGGCGGCCAAAGTCATTGTAGGGTATGGAGAGTGGGAGAGGGAAGTCGGGAGAAAGGAAGGTCACAATGCTGCTGCGCTGCCTGGTGGATGGATTGTTGCTGCCAGCTGCCGTGGACCCGGCGGAGCAGCGACTCTGGGCCGTCGATGGCGTGGAGGGATTTGCGTTGGAGGCCCTGGAGGCACTGTACTATGAGATCGTGGCCGCGACGCCGACGGAACTGGCGGGACTGGAGCGAGCGGGCTACCGATTGCTCCGTCGTGGCGACGATTTTCGGTATCTGGTCGAGGGGTGTCGGCAAAAAATGGCGTGCCACCCTTGAAGGTGTCCGCATCGGCTGCTATAACAGGGAAGAGAAGTGTTGAGGGGACGTAGCTCAATTGGTTAGAGTACCGGACTGTCGATCCGGTGGTTGCGGGTTCGAGTCCCGTCGTCCTCGCTGACAAAAGTAGCCGCAGGTCATAGACTTGCGGCTACTTTTGTTTTCGCCGTTCTGGGCTGCGCATCGCTGTTTGCCCCCCTGTTTGCTCCCAGGAAAACCCTCTGCGGTTCCGGGGTGGTCCGTTGAAGGATGGCCCGAATTGTCTCGCCGTGTCCATCGAGAACGTGCCCGTCTGGTCAACGGTCCTCGCCCTCTCCTGCCAGTTGGGCCACGACCAGCGACTTCACGTCCACGTCCGAGTCCAGGGCGTGGACCCGCACCGGCCTCGCCTCCGACAGGTCGTAGCGGCGCTCCTCGCTGAACACCTCCTGGCCGTCCACGAAGACCGTCATGCCGCCCTCGGTGATGCGCCACCGGAGCGTGTACCATGTGTTCGGGTTCAGCAGCACGGGCTTGCTGACGGCCAGAGTCCCCTTATCGCCGTTCGGCTCCAGAGGACGGTGAACCCGGAAGTCCCCCGGCTCACCCTCGCAGTTGAAGATGACAGTGGAGATGTCGAAGGCGTTGAGCCGGATGTTGTTCTTCGCCGTCCTTGCCACCGCCGTGATGTCCAGTGGGCCGGAATAGGCCCGCTTCGTCAGGATGTGCGGGAGCCATCTCTGCGGGCGAATCCGAACGAAGTCCCCCATCGGGACCGCCTGCGACACGTCGAGGTGATCCCACGTACTCGTCCACCCGGCCTGCATCTCCGTCAGTTCCATCTTGGTGATGCGGTAGGCCGAATGCTGGGAAGCCATGAAAAGCGTCCGGTCGGTCGGCGTCATCCAGTAGTCGCTGACTGAAAGCCGCTCCGCACTCCCCGTCCAGTCGATGACCGTGATCCCGTCAACGGCGACGAGGACGCCGCCACGCCTCACGCTGCAAAGCACCTCGCTCGCCTTGCCGTTCTTGAAGACCAGACCTTTACTCGTCGTCTCGTTGATGGCGCAGTGCCTGCCGTCGATCATCTCCAGGCCGTACAGGTGGCCTCCACCCGGCCCCTTGAACTTGGCGTCAAGGACGACCAGGCACCTGCGCCCCCCGATGACCAGCCCGATCCCAAAGGCGTCGTCCCCTTCCTGGCGCACCACCTGCATCTTCAGCGTGTACTCCTCGGGCACGGCGCAGGGGATCTCGACTATGGCCTGCTCGACCGCCGACGACACAAGGTCGCCCCCCTGAAGTTCCCATTTCCCCTGGTGCGAGCGCTTCTCGGGGTTGGCGACCTTGAGCAGGTCGATGGGACCAGCCTTGCCGGCTTCCGTTACCTTGCCTTGTTCGGCCTGACTCCCCTCGGTGACGACCCAGTGGCGGACGCCCTGGATCGCCAGGTAGCCGACGCCACCCAGCAGGACGGCAACCACGACACTCGACGCAGTGATCCAGGGCCACTTCGGTCGGTGGGGCTGTTGCGTTCGCTTCAGGGCTTCCGCCACCTGCTCCATCGACTGCCAGCGTTCAGCCGGGTCACGGGCGACCATCCGCCGGAAGACGCTCTCTAAAGCAGCGGGCACCTCGGCCCCTGCTCGACCCAGCGATGGCACCCGCCCCTCCCGGTGGGCGAGCATCTTTTCGACGGCGGTGCGACCGGGGAACAGCGGTTCGCCCGTCAGGAGCGTGAACAGCGTGCAGCCCAGGCTGTAGATGTCCGAGCGGGCGTCCACGGGCGTCGAGGAGATCATCCGCTCTGGTGGGAGGTAGTCCACGGTGCCGGCAGGTTCTCCTGCGTTGGTGGACTCGTAGCCGGCCAGCCCGAGGTCGAGGACTTTCACGATCCCAACGGCGGTCAGCAGCAGGTTGGCCGGTTTGATGTCGCCGTGGACGATGCCTTGGCCGTGGGCGTATGCCAGCGCCAGGGCGACCTGCGAGATGACGCCGACAGCCTGACTCACGCCCAAGGGGCCGTGGGCCTGAAGATGCCGGGCGAGGTCGCAGCCCGCGACATACTCCATGACTAAGAACGGGAGACCGTTGACCTCCCCGGCGTCGTAGGCCGTGACGATGTTCGGGTGGTGCAGCCTCGCCACCGCCCGTACCTCTTGCTGAAACCTCTCCAGGGTCTGCGCGGAATCGGCGGCTCCCTCGGGCAGGATCTTGAGAGCGACGATGCGGTCCATTAGTCGGTGATGCGCCTTGTAGACCCGGCCCATGCCGCCGGCCAATGGACGTCGATATCCAGGCCCACGTTGCAGGACGACACGTGAGTAGCCAGCGACCATGGGATCATGAAGTTGCCCGGTGCATCTGCCGACTCGGTTACTCTGCACGCCGGTTGGGACTTCCTGATCCCTAGATCCGATGAGGCAGCAAAGATGCGATGCCGCGTCTGCGGCGCGGTCCGGGAGACCAGCCGCGGGATCGTCTCCAGACACGCTGTCACCACTCTCCCTTCTTGACAGCGAACCGCCGATCTCCGATTCTTCTCTATAAAGAGAGAGCAGCCTGTTCGTCGGACTCTAACGATGACCGCCGGCAAGCCGACGGCTCAATGAAGGCAGCCGTGTCCGGCAATGAGCCGGCGGCGATTTCCACAGGTCATCCCGTCCTGCCAGGAGGTGGACAGCGACCGTGTCCCATTCTCGACGCTTCTACATCACGACGGCCATCGACTATCCCAACAGCCTGCCGCACATCGGCACCGCGTTCGAGAAACTCGGCGCGGACGTCCAGGCTCGCTATCGCCGGATGGAGGGTTGCGACGTCTTTTTCCTCATGGGCAACGACGAGAATACCGTCAAGGTTTCGCGCCGGGCTCAGGAACTCGGCAAGGACACCAAGGTCTACTGCGACGAGATGGCGGCCGGCTTCCAGGCCGTCTGGCGTGCCCTCCGGATCAGCCACGATGATTTTATCCAGACCAGCGAGCCACGCCACCACGCCGGCTGCCGGGCCTTCATCCAGAAGGTCTTCGAGAACGGCCACATCTACAAGGGCCATTACGAGGGCTGGTACTGCGACGGCTGCGAGGAGTTCAAGACCGACAAGGTCATCAAGGAGTCCGGCGGCGTCTGTCCCAACCACAAGAGGCCGGTCGTGCGCCGGCAGGAGCCATGCTACTACTTCCGGCTGTCGTCGTTCCGTGATCAGTTGCTGGAGTTCTACACGAGGAACCCCGACTTCATCCAGCCGGAGAGCCGGCGGAACGAGGTCGTCAACCTGGTGCAGACCGAACTGCTCGACGTCAACATCACACGCTCCGGCGAGGACTGGGGCATCCGCGTGCCGTTCGATCCGGATTTCACCATCTACGTCTGGTTCGACGCCCTGCTGAACTACATCACC
>CAYYJM010000033.1:18431-22303 GCA_964471755.1 uncultured Alcaligenaceae bacterium | reverse complement strand
CACCGATGACGAACGCTTCGGCAGGTGGTGGCCAGCCGACGTCCACGTCATCGGCAAGGACATCACGCGCTTCCACTGTGCCCTGTGGCCGGCGATGTGCTTCGCGGCCGGCATCGAGCCGCCACGGCGGGTCTTCGGTCACGGCTTCGTCTACCTCAAGGACGACGAGAGCGGCACCGTCCAGAAGATCGGCAAATCGCTGGGCAACGCCGTCCAGCCGATGGACCTGATCGACAAGTTCAACGCCGAGGCATTCCGCTACTACTTCCTGCGCGACTGCCCGTTTCCCGGCGACGGCGAGTTCAGTTGGGGCCGATTCGCCGATCGCTACAACGCCGATCTCGCGAACAACATCGGCAATCTGTTCAGCCGAACCGTTCGGCTCGTCAGCCAGAACGACAACGCCAGCCTGCCGGGCACGGCAGGACGGGTGCCGGTTCCGGTCCCGACGGTCGTGCCGGTGGCACAGGTGATCGAGGACGTTCGCGGCTTCATCGAGGCGTTCCGCTACAACCAGGCGCTGGAGGCGATCTGGATGCAGGTCCTCTATCCGGCGAATCAGTACCTCGACCGGATGGAGCCGTGGAAGCTGGTCAAGACCGATGCCGCTGCCGCGCGGAAGGTGCTGTTCGAGTTGATCGAGCATCTGCGCATCGTGGCGATCCTGCTCAAGCCGTTCCTGCCGGCGACGGCCGAGACGATCTACCACGGCTTCAACCACAGCCAACCGTGGGAGCAGGTCAGCTTCGCCAGCATCGTGAATCGACCGGCCCAGACAGAAGATCTGCGCGTGACGGCTCCGCTGGAAGGCGGCAAGGTCAAGCCACTGTTCGATCGCCTTCGGGAGGAGGGTGCCAGGAAGTAATCGGCGAGCGACGTGGGGCCTGCGACCGTCGATGGTCTGTCGATCGTGGAGTTGGTACAACGAGCGGAGAGATGCACGTTCGACGTGGGAAAGATCGGCGGGCTGACGCTTGCGGGAAGAACCGGCGGGCTGACGCCGCGCCGCTCGCCGGGGTGATTGCATGAGCCAGAAAACCTGGGGCGGCCGATTCACCGGCGGCACCGATCAGCGCGTCGAGGCGTTCACCGAGTCGATCTCCTTCGACCGCCGCCTCTACGCCCACGACATCATCGCCAGCCAGGCGCACGCGGCCATGCTCGCCGAGGTCGGCCTGCTCACGTCCACCGAGGCCGAGCAGATCCACGCCGCCCTCGCCGACATCCAGACCGACATCGAGGCCGATCGGATGGAATTCTCCAGCGCCCTGGAGGACATCCATACCCACATCGAGCAGGCCCTCATCCGCAAACTCGGCGATGTCGGCCGGAAACTCCACACGGGCCGGAGCCGTAACGATCAGATCGTTACCGACGTCAAACTCTGGGTCCGCGATGGTATCGATCGGCTCGACGGCCTCCTGATCAGAGTCCAGCGTGCGTGGCTGACCCTGGCCGCGCGATACGAGCAACTCGTGCTGCCCGGATACACGCACCTCCAGCGTGCCCAACCGGTCCTCGCTGCGCACTACGCCCTGGCTTACGTCGAGAAGTTCCAGCGCGACCGGGAGCGCCTCGCCGATACGCGCAAGCGGGTCAACGTCCTGCCGCTCGGAGCGGCGGCCCTGGCCGGGACGACACTGCCCATCGATCGTCAGAGCGTGGCGGCGAAGCTCGGCTTCGCCGGCGTCGCGGCCAACAGCCTCGACGTGTCCAGCGATCGCGATTTTCTCCTGGAGGTCGTCTTTGATCTGTCGGTCATCGCCATCCACCTGAGCGGCTGGGCCGAGGAGTGGATCCTCTGGACGACGACGGAGTTCGGCTTCCTCGATCTGCCGGACGCCTTCTGTACCGGCTCGAGCATCATGCCGCACAAGAAGAATCCGGACGTGCTGGAGTTGACTCGCGGCAAGACGGCGCGGGTCGTGGCGGCCTTGCAACAACTGCTGGTGCTGGTGAAGGGGCTGCCCCTGGCGTACAATCGGGATTTGCAGGAGGACAAGGAGGCCCTCTTCGATGCCTTCGATACGGTGTCCCTGGAACTGGAGCTGGCCGCCGACCTGATCCGCGAGACGCGCTTCCGCGAGGAGACCATCCGCGCCCGCCTGGAAGACGGCTTCCTCGATGCGACGACGCTGATGGAATACTGCATCGCCCGGGGAGTGCCGATGCGTGCCGCACACGAGGCAGTCGGCAAACTGGTGCGGCTGTGCGAGCAGCGCCGCTGCCGGCTGGTGGATTTGCCGGCCGAGGAGTTCAACGCCGTCCGCGCCGACCTCGCTCCGGGAGTATACCAATTACTGGGGGTCGAGAATGCCCTGCGGGCGTTCCGTAGTTATGGCTCGACCGCCCCGGCGGAGGTGGCCCGACAGCTGGCCTTGTGGCAGAGTCGGCTGACGCAAACCGGGTGAGTTACTCGGTGGGCTCCCGGCCCTCGACGGCGGCACGCATGTCCTCGGGGCAACTCGCCCAGGTCGCCTGATACGTGGACTCCAGTGGCACCGGGACGTGGGCATCCTCGTCGAGGAAGGCCGGCATGTCGGGCAAGATCTGGCCGACCGCGACCGGCTCGACGTAGGCCCGCATCGACGGCGCGGCGACATAGGCGGCGAGGGTCAGCGGTTCCTCCGGAGTCCGCTCGACGATTTGTTCCGGCGAGATCTCGTCCCAGATCGCCTGGTGGATGCCCAGCGGATCGCGTTCGGGCGACGGTGGGAACAGATCGACGACGAGGAGGTGGACGCCCGCGTTGAGGAACTCGACGGCCTTGGCGACGAACGATCGCAGAGCCGAGCCGCTGCTCTTGTTGCCGGGAGAGACGATCTCGATCAGGCAGACGACACGGCCGAGTTGGTGGCGAATGGCGACGCGATTCGCCCGGTTGGCGAGGGTGACCTCGGCCAGCAGGGCATGTCGCATCCGGGGCTCGGCCACGACGACGCCGGCACCGCTCGGTTGCGGTGGGGATCCCGATCGCGGCCGCCGCTGTAGGCCGACCACATCGGGGACGAGCCCGCCGGCGTGCTGCTCGACCAGGGCGGAATAGCCGGGTGGCAGCAGGCCGCCGTTCAGGGCGTCGGCAAGACGGGTCGTCCACACCTGATGGAAGTGGTGGAACAGGTTGGCGGAAACCCGGGCCCAGTCGTGGATCGGCATGGCTTGTTCTCCTCCGGCGACACTGCCAGGATAGCACCAGGCCGGTCGAGGTGACAAGCGTCCGGCCGCCGGCTCACGGCCGAGTCCGTTGGCGAGACCATTGGCTTCCCTATGCTAAACGTGCCGCCACCAGGGATTTGACCGACGTTCACAACTCCGCGAGAACGCCGTTTATGGACCACTTCACCTACCGCGACCGTACCCTGCACTGCGAGGACGTCCCCGTCCCGCTCCTGGCCGAGACGTACGGCACGCCGCTGTACGTCTACAGCAAGGCGACCCTCGTCCACCATCTGACGCAGATTCAGACGGCCTTCGCCGAGGCGAGCCCGCTCATCTGTTACAGCGTCAAGACGAACGGGAATATCCACCTCGGCCGACTCATGAGCGAGCGGGGAGCCGGCTTCGACGTGACCAGCGGCGGCGAACTCTATCGCGCGCTCCAGGCCGGCGGCACCGGCGACCAGATCGTCTACGCCGGCGTCGGCAAGACCGATCCGGAGATCCACTTCGCCCTGGACAACGGCGTCTTCCTGTTCAACGTCGAGAGCGAGGCGGAACTGCTCAACCTCGGGGCCATCGCCCAGAGCAGGGGCAAGAAGGCGGGCGTCGCCCTGCGCGTCAACCCGGACCTGCCGCCCAAGACGCACGTCAAGACCGATACCAGCGTCAAGGGCGTCAAGTTCGGCCTCGACATCGAAACCGTGCTGGACGTT
>CAYYJM010000033.1:13620-18421 GCA_964471755.1 uncultured Alcaligenaceae bacterium | reverse complement strand
GGCCATCCCGGTCTGGAGATCATCGGCCTGCACATGCATTTAGGCTCACCCATCCTGTCGGCCGAGCCGTACAAACAAGGGGCGGCCAAGGCGGTGCAGTTGATCGCACAGTTGCGCGAACAGGGACATCCGATCCGCGTACTGAATATGGGGGGAGGCTTCGGCATCCACTACCGCAAGCAGGAGGCCCTGCCGGCGTCGGCCTTCGCCGAGGTCATCCTGCCGGCGGTTCGCGAGACGGGCTGCCAGCTGGTCCTGGAGCCGGGTCGGTTCATCGTCGGCAACGCCGGCATCCTTCTCGGCCGGGTTCTCTACCTGAAGGAGACGGGCGGCAAGCGTTACGTCATCCAGGACGCGGCCATGAACGATCTGATCCGGCCGACGCTGTACGATTCGTTCCATCGCGTCTGGCCGGTGGTTTCGCCGGCCGGAATGCCCTGCCCGCCGGAGGATTACGAGATCGACATCCCCGGCACGTTCAAGCAGGACGTCGTCGGCCCGGTCTGCGAGTCGGGCGACTTCTTGGCCCGCGATCGTCGGCTGCCGGCGCTGACCCGAGGCGATCTGCTCGCTGTGTTCAGTGCCGGGGCGTACGGCATGGCCATGAGCAGTAACTACAACGCCCGACCGCGTGCGGCCGAGGTGCTGGTCGAGGGAGCGAGCCACCGATTGATTCGCCGCCGGGAGACGTACGAGGACCTGGTCCGACCCGAAATCGAAGTGGGCTGACGGCCCCTTCTCCAATACGAGGCGAGATCCCGATGATCCTGCGTTCGAGCCGCTTGCTGGGGGTGCTGCTCCTGTTCGGGTGCCTGGTCGGTCAACTTCCCGGCCAGCTGGGCGATCCCCGCGCTCTGTTCAAGGAACCCAGGACGCCCGCGGAGTTCGCCAGCCGGATCAAGTTCGAGATGGACCTCGGCAACTACGGCGTGGCCGCCCAGTATCTCCACGCCATGCTCCTGGCCAAGCCGGACGAGAAGTCCCTGGTCGAGCTGGAGAAGACTGAGGGCATGGCTTCCTTCCTCAAGCTGCGAAACGTGCCGCGCTGGATCGCACCGCTGCCGCCCACGGCCCTGGAGAAGGATCGCCAGTTGGCCGACGCTCGGGAGAAGCAGGCTCACCAGGATGTCGAGGAACTCATCAAGCTGGTGACCGATGCCGTTCGCAAGAGTCTGTCCGATCCCGAGCGAATCCGCAAGTTCGTCGGTCGGCTCCCGCTCGGCAAGGAGGAGTACGAGTACGCCATGGGCGAACTGTACCGCTCCGGGGTTCTGGTGGTGCCGTACATCATCGACGAACTGCGCGTCGCCGATGGCAACCGACGCGTGGCCTTTCTGCGGGCCCTGACCCAGCTCAACCAGGACACCCTGCCGCCGATCATCGCGGCGCTCGACTCCGAGATTCCAGCGCTGCAACTCGATCTGATCGCCGTGCTGCGGCAGCGGGGCGCGGTGGCGGCGGTGCCTTCGCTGTACTGGATTCTGGGCAACAGCGTCTCGCCGCCCGGACTCAGGGAGGCAGCTCGCGACGCGCTGCTGTTCTTCACGAAACTGCCGGCCGATCAGCTGCCGGCTCCGCGAACCGCACTGACGCAGGAGGCCGAGCGCTACTATCAGCACAAGGTGGATTTCGTCGATCCGAAGGCCGTGGTGGTCTGGCGATGGGATCAGGGTCGGGTCGTCGCGGGCTTTCCGGACAAGCCCACGATCTCGGCCAGCAAGGCGGAGGAGCATTACGGCACCCGCTACGCGACGCAGGCCCTGGCTCTCGATCCGGCCTACGAGCCAGCCCAGCGCGTGTTGACCAGCCTGATCCTCGACAAGAACTATGAGGAAACGGGGCCGGCCAAGCCGCTGTCTCAGACGCGGCCGGCCGTTCATCAGCGGCTCGCCGCCCTCAATCCCGAGATGCTGACGGCCGTCCTCGAACGGGCCATGCAAGATCGACGGATCAACGTCATCCTCGGTGCCCTGCGTCTTCTCGGCGATCAGGGCGAGGTCCAGGCGAACCGAACCGGCCTGGGAAGTGTGCCGCCGTTGATCCAGGCTCTCAACTACCCCGACGCCCGCGTCCAACTGGTCGCCGCCGAGACGCAGCTGAAGATGCCCGGCACGATTCGGCCGGCCATCGCCGTCCGCGTGGTGGACATCCTCAACCGGGCTCTGGGAGCCGACGCGATCAACAAGGCTCAGGGCCGCGTCCTGCTCGGCTATTTCGATGACACCCGGATGCTCGAGGTCGCTCGTGAGATCCGCAAGATGGGCCTGGAGCCGATCCCGGTAAGCAGCGGTCGTGAGGTGCTGCGCCGGCTCCAGACCGGGTCCGACATCGACGCCATCCTGCTCGACGCGGACTTGCCGAACCCTGGTCTGCCGAACTTCCTGGGCCAGCTGAAGACCGACCGGAACGCTCGCAATCTGCCCATCATCCTGACCTCGGAGCTGGCGAACTACGACCGCTGGCGGCTCTACACCGAGAGGAACGCACAGGTCCGAGCCATCGTGCCGCTGGCCTTCTCGCTGGTCGAGGTTCGCCGGGCCCTGAATACGCTGCTTCGGGTGCGAGAGGAAGAACGGCAACGGGCCCTGGTCGATCCGAAGCTGGTCCCGGTCGCGGACTGGACCGTGATGACCGGCGACGAGATCCGCTGGCTTGGCGAGGCGCTGCCGATCCTGCGCGAGGAAGACCGCAATCGTCCGACCCGCGAAGCCGACCGGCTCCTCATCCTCCAGCGTGTGCAGCGTTTCCTGGACGATGAGCGCAAGAAGGCTCTCGCGGAAGGATCGATCAACGCCGCGTTCATTCCGCGACCGCTGAACATCGAGGAACTTCGCGACATCGAAGTACGCATGCAGACGCGGCGTCTGAACCAGTTGCTGAAACGGGATCCGGAGGCACCGACGCTGACGCCAGAGGAGATTCGTCGGCTGCTCACCACGCTGGACCGGGTCATCGCCTCTCGTCGAGTGTGGGCTCTCGGCCCGTCGGACACCGCCCGGATCACGGTCGCCCTGAACGAGGCGCTCGACACGCCAGGGCACCACCCGCTGTCGCCGGAGGAGGTCCAGAACCACGCCGAGCGAGCGATTCGGGCTCTGGGTAAGCTGGCCCGCAAGGAGATCGCCGGCTACGATGTCCGTCCGGCCGCGACGTCGGTCTACGAGGTGCTGCGCTCGAACAAGCTGTCTCCCGAGGGGCAACTGGCCGCGATCGACGTGATCGGCACCCTGACTGGAACGAGGCCGCAGGCGGAACTGCTCGCTGCCCTGACGAGCCCGGCCCATCCCAGCGCGGTACGGGTCGCTGCGGGCAAGGCGCTGGTCAAGCACATTCAGCAGTTCGGTCTGATCCTGCGACCGAACGAGACGGCGACGATCGCGCAACTGGCCGTCGATCCGCAGCTCGATCCCGGCGTACGCTCCACGGTGACGGCTCTGCTCGGAGCGCTGAAACCCACGCCCCGACTGTCCGGGGAGCGATTGCAGGGATATCAGCCGGCCCTGAATCCGCCGATGCCGATGCCGCCTGGTTGACGGGGACCAGGCGAGCCCCCCACGAAAGTGGGGGGAGTTCCCTCGGGGAAACCTCCCCTCACTTTCGTGGGGGGCTCGCCGCGCCAGGGGCGTCGGTGGAGTCATAACAGGCACCACCAGCATGCGCCGCCTGGGCGGCGTGATTTACCCGAGCTTCCCACTCCGGTCCGGACTTGCATTCAAGTGCGGCCGGTTTACAATCGATGATGGAGACGTTGGGGTATCGCGGGACAGAACGCACCCCGAGGTCGTCTCTCTCCTCCGAATCCTCGTGGCCGATGGACGCGGTCCCAGGCTTCCTGTCCACGCAAGGGCTCTACACCATGGCGCAGTATTACACGCTGGAAGAGGCCGCGACGATCCTGCAGGTCACCCCGGACAAGGTGCGGGAGATGGTCCGCCAGGGGAAGCTGCGTGGCTTCCAGGACAAGGGCACCCTTCGTTTCCGGGCCAACGACATCGACGAGATGGCTCGTTCGCTCGGCCTGGGCAGCGATCCGGAATTGCCGCTCAGCGAGCCGACCGAGGAGAAACAGCCCAGTTCATCTGGCAAACGAAAGAAGCCACCGACGCCTACGGTCGAGGAAGAGTCGGGCAAGAAACCGGCCGGCGGTCGCAAGCCGACCATGGTCAAGCCGCCTGTCGGCAGCGACAGCGACGTCCGACTCGTCGTCGATGACTTCTCACTGGAAGACGAGCCGACCCCGAGCAGTTCGCGTTCGGAGAAGAAATCGGACAAGAAGCCGGCCAAGCCGGACAGCGGCCTGCGTCTGCTGCCGATGGACGAGGACAGCGACGTCAAGCTGGTGCCGGATGACGAACCCGCCTCGCCGGCCAGTTCGGCCCGCAAGAATGCCGGCTCGAAGACGCCGTCGGACAGCGATATTCGCCTCAGCATCGAGGACGAAGGTTCGGACGCCGGCTACGAACCGCAGGTGACCGAGGAGATCGACCTCGACTCCGAGGAGATGCAGGCCGCCTCGAAGCATCCACGGAAGAAGTCGGAACTGAAGCAGCCCCAGAAGTCCGCCGGGAACAAGAAAAGCAGCGGCAAGCTGCCCACGACCTCGCCGTTTGAATTGTCCGAGGACGACGTTCAACTCGTGCCCGAAGATAAGCCCGAACCGCCCGCCAGCAAGAAGAGCGCCGGCAAGAAGAGCGACTCCAGCAAGAAGCAGCCTGCGCCGATGAACCTCTCGCTGGAAGACGAGGAGTTGGCCCTGACCCCGGAGGATGACTCCGAAGAGATCGGGCTCGGTCTGGAGGTC
>CAYYJM010000033.1:0-13610 GCA_964471755.1 uncultured Alcaligenaceae bacterium | reverse complement strand
GTGGGATCCACACGCAAGATCCGGCCGATAGTGGTCCCTCTCTTGAAGACGGCAGCAGTGACATGGACCTGTCGCTGAACCCGGCCGAGTCCGGAGCCCGCTCGTCGAAATCCGGAGCCAGCAAGAAGGATGAAGACAGCAGCAGTGATTTCGAGCTGTCCCTCGACGAAGGGGGCGAGGAGGACGGTGAGAGTAGCAGCAGTGAGTTCGAGTTGTCCCTCGAAGATAGCGCCGAGCAGGAGGCCGATAGCAGCAGCGAATTCGAGCTGACCCTGGACGATGACGCGAGTTCCAGTTCCAGCAGCGTCGATGACAGCGACAGTGAGTTCGAGCTGACGCTCGACGAGGACGATGCCGGCGTCAACCTGTCGCCGATCGGCGAGGAGGGCGAGGAGCCGGACATCTTCGAGACGAACCTGGACGTTCCTGCACTCGACGACGAGTCAGGCTCCGAGGCGGTTCCGCTCGAAGGGTCCGAGGAAATGGACGAAGGGTCGTCCGAGTTTGAGCTGGACCTGGACGGCGAGGAGGGGGACGAGGAATCCGGCAGCCAGGTGGTGCCGCTGGACGAGGACGAGGCGGACGAAGGTGACGAGACCGTCGCCCGAACGGCGGCCCGCGGCCGTGGCAAGCCGAAGGGCCGGGCTCTGTCAGACTTCGGCGACGACGAGGAAGAAGCCTCCGACGAGGGCGGCGACTACGACTACGACGAGGATACGGACGCCGACGAGGATGAGGATGCTCGACCGGCAGCCGCCGGGGCCTCTGCGGAGGCGGTGCCCTGGGGACCACTGCCCGTGCTGATGCTCCTGCCGACCGTGATCGTGCTGTTCGTCGTTGGCCTGATGAGCTACGAGCTGGTCCGCGGCATGTGGGGGTTCCAGAAGAGTACCCGCGTCTCGCAGATGGTCATCAAGCCGATCGCCGAGATGTTCGGCGACAAGCTGCCGGACTGAGCATTCTCAGGCGAGCGTGGGGCGTCAGCCCCATGATCTTCTTCTCTCATGGGGCTGACGCCCCACGCTCGCCAAGAGACGCTCCGCGCGTACCAGTTTCATCGTCCGCGATCGAGCAGGAACTCCTGCTGACGAAGTTGCTGCATGCGAGCCAGGCCGCCGCACTGCTCCAGGTAGCCGTTGAAATCGTCCACTCCGAAGATGTGCCGGTGTAGCCAGGTCTGGTAGGCGTTCAAATCCTCTTCCACTTCCAGTAACTGACGCAGGTGCGTCTCGTCGGAGAAGTATTCGTAGGGCATGTTCCCCGGATAGCTGCCGAAGGGCACCTCGCAGACGGCGTCCACACAGAAGAACGGGATCACCGTCTGGCTCGGATCGCGGCGAATTTCGTCGTGAGGCACGAGCCGTTCGCAGGTGATGATCAGCCGATGACTGGCGCGGGCCAGGTCCGGGTCGGCGACCGTGGTGCCGCGGATGCGGCAGTTCCCGTAGCGGTCGGCCTCGTGAACGTGGATGACCGACACGTCGGGATACAGGGCCGGGATCGCGGCCAACTTCTCGCCGGTGAAAGGGCACGCGACCACGCAAGCGGCGGAATGCTCGAACGTATCGGTGCCGAGCAGGCTGCGAGCCGGCAGAAAAGGCACGCCCATCGCCGCGGCCTTGAAGCGAACGGCGAGCGTGTAGTTGCTCCACTCGGTTGTCTTCACTTCACCGGATTCGAGGACACGCCGGGAATGCGGCGACAGCCCACGAGCTTCCAGGCCAACGACGTAGGCGATGTCCACCGCAGCGAGGGTCTTTCCCCGGCCGGTCTGGTTGCCGGCGCAGAGCAGTTGAAAATCGTGGGTGGCCGTGTGACCGGCGAAACGCAGGTCCTGGATGCCCTGGCGAAGGATCTCGTGGATGACGGCAGTGGGGATGCGAGCGCAACCGAAGCCGCCGATGGCGAGGTAGTCGCCGGAGTGGATCAGTTGCCGGACGGCGTCGCGGACGGGCAGGAGTTTGTCCACCAGGGCCCGCGGCTTCTGGCGGAAACGCTCCCGCGCAACCTCAGCACTGGGGTCGTTAAACAGGGAACCCTGGCCGCGGGAGAGCGGATTCATGGTGCCGTCCAGTCTGCCTCCGTGACGAGGTCATTGGGGATCGTACTCACACAGGAGTTTACAGAATCGCGGATCGTGGCGGATCGGGTCCAGATCGTGATCGACTCGCATGTACCCGAAGTCGCGGTAGCCCAGTTCGATGGCCTTGCGCAGAGACCGGATCGATTGTCCGGGTCGTTTGAGCTTGGCGTAGCTACAGGCGAGGCCGTAATGGACCTGGGGATCGAGGGGACGCAACCGGCAGAGTCGTTTCTCGACTTCGAGCCCTTCGCTGAAACGACCGGTCAGGGTGAGTAGATTGCCGAGGATACGGAGGACTTCGACATAGGCAGGGCATCGTTCAAGGATACCGCGATAGAACTCCAGTTCAAAATCCAGTTGGCGCTGATCGGAGCCCCGACCGGGCGGATCACTGGATGCGGACTCGAGCCCCTGGAACGGCTTGCCTGTATGTGCCATGGCACGTCCCCAAACCGAGCGATTCGGAACGCCGGGTAGCTCCGAGCGGGAGCGGCCCGCTGCAAACAGGATGGATTATAGCGGCCGGAGTGCGCGGCGCAAAGGGATCTCTCGGCCGAGATCGGCAAGCCGGCCGGATCACGAAAACACCCCTGCGAGACGGTGTCGCGCAGGGGTGTTTAATGGTCGCAGTCGTTCACGGTTTAACGGATCAGATCAGCCCGGCCAGCGGCTTGCCTTCCGCGATGGCGGTCGGTCGGCCGAGGTTGTCGCGGATCTGGGTACTCGGCTCCAAGCCGAGGCCGGCGAAGAGCGTCGCGTAGACGTCGCCGATCGAGCAGGGCTTGTCGGCCACATCCATGCCGTCCGGAGTGGTGGCTCCGTAGGTCTGGCCGCCCTTGATCGCACCGCCGCCGATGACGATCGACCAGCCACGAGCCCAGTGATCGCGACCGCCGTTCTGGTTGATGCGCGGGGTTCGGCCGAACTCGCCGGCCCACATGACGACGGTGTTCTTCAGCAGGCCGCGCTCGTCGAGTTCCTTGATGAGCGTGCCCATGCCCTTGTCGAGGCGCGGGCCGTTGCCCGTGCGGATCGTGTTGAAAATGTTGCCGTGGTTGTCCCAGCCGCCCAGGTCGATCTCGATGGCGGTGACGCCCTTCTCGATCAGCTTACGAGCCAGGAGACAGCCCATGCCGAAGCCGTTCGCCCGGCCACCGTAGGCGTCGATCACCGAGGTCGGCTCCTTGTTCACGTCGAAGACGGTACGGAGCGGCGAAACAGTCAGGTCGAAGCCCTTCTTGTAGACGCCGGTGTGAGCCTGAGCCGCACTTCCGGCCGCCTCGCGAGCGGCGGCTTCTTCGAGATCCCGTTCGGTCGGGTCGCTCTTCTTGCTGCGCAGGTGCGGGAAGCCAGCCTCGGCGAAGTTATCCTCGATCTCGTAGAAGAGACGCTGACGACGACGGGTCCGCTCGAGGCGATCCTTGTCCGTCGAGCCGAGTGAGGACTGCATGGCGATGTTGGCCGGCGGCTGGCCCGCATTCTGGACGATGAACGGAGCGTACTGCATACCGAGGAAGCCGGCCCCGATGCGCTGGGCCGTGCCGCCGACGCCGATGAATCCCGGCAACGGCAGGTCCTTGCTGGTCAACTGCGAGGAGGCCAGCGAGCCGATGTGCGGATACTGAACGACCGGGTTCGGCGTCCGACCCGTGTTCATCTTGATCGTGCCGCGGTTGTGATCGGCTTCCTGGCTGCTCAGCGAGCGAACGATCGCCAGGTGCTTGAACTGCTCGGCGACGGTGGGCAGAACCTCGGAGATCTCAACGCCGGAAGCGGCCGTCTTGATCCGCTTGAACTCGCCGGCGTTGGTCTGGTTGGGATCCTTGACGTCCCACAGGTCCATGTGCGAGGGGCCGCCGCTCATCCAGAAGATGACGATGCTCTTGTTTTCCTTCTTCAGTTGCCCTTCCGCGGCGCGGAGGTTCTGAACGAAGTTGATGCTCGGCAGGGCCAGAGCCGACGCCCCGGCCATGTGCTGCAAGAAGTGGCGGCGATTCATCATTGCGAGGTTCCCCCCCTCAAGTTTGGGATGCGCGGGCGGTACGCTCGACCACTCCGGCACCTATCACTGTCCGCGATCAAAGTACGGCTGTCAAGCGACTTCCGGCGAATATGCTCACCCCGGCTATTACTCCGACGCGGTCCACTCGCCAAGAGTTCCCGCTCGTCGGAAAAAATTCTCCCGACCGGTGACGGCGGGCGTCGGTCGCCGGTTCTCTAGGATAAGTCTCCAGGCGATCTCTCCGTCAGCGCAGCAGGAGCCAGGCATGGCCACTACCACCCCGGTCGATAAACGCGAGGCCCGCATTCGCGGCATGTTCGGCTCCATCGCCCCGGTCTACGATTTCCTCAACCACTTGCTCAGCCTCAACATCGATCGCTACTGGCGGCGACGGACGACAAAACTCGTCCCACCGATGGACGACGGACCAATCCTCGACGTCTGCACCGGCACCGGCGATCTGGCCCTGGCCTACGATCGCGCCTGTGGCGGCAAGTTGCCCATCTGGGCGACCGATTTCTGTCGGCCCATGCTGGTGCGAGCTCAGAAAAAGACCGTCCAGGCCAAATGCGACCAGCGGATCCACTATCTGGAGGCCGACACCCAGCATCTGCCCTTTCCCTCCGACACGTTCCAGTTGACCACCGTCGCGTTCGGCCTGCGCAACGTGACCGACACGGATCGCGGCCTGGCCGAGATGACGCGCGTGACCCGGCCGGGCGGTCGGGTCGCCATCCTGGAGTTCTCCCGACCACGCAACTGGTTCTTCGGCGGCCTGTACGGCTTCTACTTCAAGCGCGTTCTACCGACGATCGGCCAACTGGTCTCCCGCAGCGAGGACGACGCCTACCGCTATCTGCCGGCCAGCGTGCTGGAGTTCCCCGACGGCGAAGCGCTGGCCGAGAAACTGCGGCAGCACGACCTGACCGACGTGAAATACTGGCCGATGACGTTCGGCATCGCCACGCTGTATGTCGGCACGAAGACGGTGGCGGGCGGGCCGACCAGCCCGTAGGATAGCGGAGTCCGCCCGACCCTCCGTGAGAGCTGCCGTCATGAGTCCTGCCGTTCCCTCCGCTCCCCTGCTCGTCCGGGCCGCTCGTGGCGAGGTCGTCGAACGGCCGCCGGTCTGGGCCATGCGCCAGGCCGGCCGATGGGACCCGGAGTTCAATCGGCTCCGTCAGGGCCTCACCTTCTACGAGTTCTCCGAGAACGTCGAACTGGCCGCCCAGGCATCACTGTTGCCACGACGGTTCGGCGTCGATGGCATCATCCTCTTCTACGACATCACCAGCCTGCCCGTGGCGATGGGGCAGCCCTACACGCTTCAGCCGTCCATCGGTCCGGTCCCGGACTGGCCAGTGCGGACCCTCGCCGACGTCGAACGGCTCGATGTTCGACCCGATCCGGAGCGATTTCGCCATCTGCTCGATCTGCTCGCCACGGTAAAGCGTGAGTTGGCCGGAACCCTGCCGGTGCTGGTCTTCGCCGGGGCTCCGTACACCGTCGCGACCTACTGCATCGGCACCGGCAAGGACGTGGACGCGACCCGACGCTTCGCGGCCGAGCAGCCCGAGGTCTGGAACCGACTGCTCGACCGCCTCACCACTGCGACGGGCTACTTCCTTCAGACGCTGATCGCGGCCGGGGCCGACGTCTACCAGCTCTTCGACTCCTGGGCCGGCCTGCTGACCCGTGAAGAGTACCTGCGCTGGTGCCAGCCGCAGCACGGCGAAATCTTCGCCACGGCGGCCGGCATCCCGCGGATTCTCTTCGTCAAGGAGGGGCCGTACTTCGATCTGCTCTGCACGAGCGGAGCCGACATCATCAGCCTGGGCACCAGCCACGACCTGGCGGCCGCCCGACGCGATTATCCGCGTCTGATCTTCCAGGGCAACGTTGATGAGGAGATTCTTCGTGGCGGCACGATTGAGCAGGTCATCGCCGCGACGGAAGCCTGCCTGCGGGCGGGCGGTGGTCACCAGCACATCGTCAACCTGAACCACGGCGTCGATCGGACCACCCCGGTCGAGAACTTTCGGGCCTACGTCGATACGGTGCGCCGCGGCCTCGCCGGGTAGCGCGGCGTTCCTCACAGGCTCACCTGGGTCGGCCTCTCCACGCTCAGGCCGATGCGTTCGCGTCGAGTGCGAACGGGCAGCCGCGTGGTCTCCGGGGCGAGCGGCTGCGGCGAGCGTCGGCCGCCGATCGGTGCGCTGGTCTCTGCGGTCACTGCCAGGGCCGTCAGGCCCAGTCCCACGGTGCAGGCGATGCCCCACACGGTGTACATGAGCTTCTGATGGCTGGAGACTGCCTCGGTTCCCTGGAACACCAGCACGAGGAGACTCACGAGACTCACGGCAGCCACGACGACGAACGCCGCCACACCGTTGGCTCCCCGATCACGGTTCGTCTTGTTCGTCTTCACGGTATGCATGGTCGTTTCTCCCTTTCGGTATCGGACTCTGGCATTATGCCGGGGCTGGGTAAAACCACCGTGAGGCGAACATAAGTTCCCCTTCATCTTCCAACCGACCCCCGAAGGAGCGTTAGAATTCAGGCAGAAGGCGGAGCGAACGAGGGCAGAAATCATGGGCATTCGCATCCTGGTGATCGAGGACGAACCGAACCTGGCCGACTTCCTGGTGCGTGGACTGCGGGAGGAAGGCTTCACCGTCGAACATGCCGCCGACGGCCCATCCGGCCGGGCGGCTCTGACCGCCGGCGGCTGGGATCTGATCCTGCTGGACTGGTGGCTCCCCGGCATGGATGGTCTGGAGCTGCTGCGTCAGTTCCGCGCCACCGATCGCCTCACGCCGGTCCTGTTCCTGACCGCGCGCGACTCCGTCTCCGACCGCGTGGTCGGCCTGAACGGGGGAGCCGATGACTACCTGTGCAAACCGTTCTCGTTCGAGGAACTGCTGGCTCGGGTTCGCGCCCAGGTTCGGCGGCGGGATGCGGGTGCGGGCGCAGGCACCGTCGTGACGTTCGCGGATGTCGAGGTGGACCTGGCGACACACCGCGCCACACGGGCTGGCCGACCGCTCGGCCTGACCGCCCGCGAGCAGGCCCTGCTGGTGTACTTCCTGCGCCACCCCGGCCATGTCCTGTCCCGCGCCCGAATCTATGAGCAGGTCTGGGACGAGAACTACGATGGCCTGTCGAACACGCTCGAGGTCCACATCATGGAGCTGCGAAAGAAACTGGAGGCGCATGGCCCCCGTCTGATTCAGACGCTCCGGGGTCGGGGCTACGTCCTGCGCCAGCCCGACGAGGACGAGGAGACGATGTCATGAGTCTGACCGCACGTCTGGCCATCCTCTCGCTGGCGGTTCTGGCCGTGGTCCTGGCCGGCTTCTCGCTGGCCCTGCACGCCATGATGAGCCAGCACCTCTACGCCGACGCGGACCATCAGTTGACGGCCGCCCTCGACGTTCTCGAATCGGCCGTGGAGGTCGATGATGACGTCGTCGAATGGGATCCGCCGGACGATCACCCTCTGGCGACCGGGGAGGTTCGCTGGGCGGTCGTCGCGCCGAACGGCGTCGTCGTGGCCCGGTCGGCCATCGCTGGTCTTCCGGCGACCGCGACCGACGTCGGCAAGCCGCACAATCACGACGGCTGGCGTACCGCGTCGCGACGGTTCGCGCCAGTCGGTACGGCTTCCCAGAAGACTCAGCGCGGTCATTACCCGGCCCTGATCGTGGCAGTGGGAGTGCCGCTTGCCCCGATGGAGGAGACGCTGAATGGCCTGGCGGCCAACCTGGCGATCCTGTCCGGCGTTGTCTGGTGTGCCGTGGCCGCCCTGGCGGGCTGGCTCTACCTGCGGGCCCTGGCCCCGTTGCGTCGGCTTGCCGAGGCGGCCGATGGCGTGACCGCCGGCACGATGTCCGCTCGTCTTCCCGATCCAGGGACCAACGACGAACTGAGCCGCCTCTGTGCGGCGTTCAATGGCGTTCTGGATCGGCTCGAAGAAGCGTTCGAGCGGCAGCGTCGCTTCACGGCCGAGGCGTCGCACCAGCTGCGGACGCCGCTGGCGGCCCTGCTCGGTCAGGTGGAGGTGGCCTGTCGTCGTCAGCGGACGGGCGAGGAATACGTCCGGGTTCTCGGCGCGGTCGCCGCCGAGGGCGAACGACTGCGTCAGGTGGTCGAGGCGCTGCTGTTCCTGGCGCGCTCGGATGCCGACGCCGCGCCGCCTGCGGTGCAGCAGATCGAACTGTCCCACTGGCTGCCCGCGCAGCTGAAACGCTGGGCCAGTCATCCGCGCTCGGCCGACCTGCATCTGGAGCCGATTCCGCCCGGGATCGTTGCGATGGAGACGCACCCGACCCTGCTTGCTCAGGCACTCGATGCCCTGGTGGAGAACGCCTTGAAGTACGGCACGGCGGGCACCCCGGTCACCGTCAGCGTATCGACCGGCGACGATTCGATTCTGCTGCGCGTGGAGGATCAGGGCTGGGGCATCGCCGAGGAGGAGTTGCCCCGGTTGTTCGAGCCGTTCTTTCGCTCCGACGCCGCCCGACGATCGGGCCGACCGGGGTCGGGCCTGGGTCTGTCGGTGGTCAGCCGGATCGCTCGCGTCCTGGGCGGGACCGTCGAAGTGGCCAGCGAACTCGGCCACGGCACCTGCTTCACCTTGCGGCTGCCGGGGGTCGGTTGCGCAGCCGATCAGAGCCGCGCACGCAGCGAGGCCGCAGGCCGAGCGAAGTAAGCGCACCAGGGCCCGGACGTGCAGGCGGTGGTGCGCGCTCTCCGCCCTGTTGTGCAGGTCGCGGTGCGCTTACTTCGCTCGGCCTGCGGCCTCGCTGCGTGCGCGGCTCTGATGACCGCTCCCCCGGGCTCACGACACCGACGCCTTGCGTTCGCTGACGCTCGTCTCGCCGTTTCGCTCCGGCGGGACCGTCACCGCCTCGACCAGCGCTGGCGTCTCCTCCGGCTCGACCACCTTCCGCCGCATGATCCACATCCCGAAATCGTCGAGGAAGGTGTAGACCACCGGCACCACCACCAGCGTCAGGAGCAGGGATAACGTCTGACCACCGGCGGCCAGCACCGCGATCGACCGTCGTTCCTCCGCTCCCGGACCCGTGCCCATCAGCAGCGGCAGCATGCCGGCCACGAACGCCACCGTCGTCATCAGGATCGGCCGCAGACGATCGCGGTTGCCTTGCAGGATCGCCTCCAGCCGGGGCAGACCCCGCGCTCGCAGCTGGTTCGTGTGATCGACCTGGAGAATGGACGCCTTCTTGATGACGCCGAAGAGAACGAGAATGCCCACCGCCGAGTAGAGGTTCAGCGACTCACCACCGAGCCACAGGGCGATCAGACCGAACGGCACCGCCAGCGGCAGCGAGAACAGGATCGTCAGCGGATGTACCAGATGCTCGAACTGCGCCGCCAGGATGATGTACATGAACAGAAACGACAGGATGAACGTCATGCCGAAATCGTGGAACGTCCGCTCCAGCTCCCGGCCTCGACCGAAGACGCGCGTGCTGTACGCCGGCGGCATCCCCAGTTCCGCCGCCTTCTGATGCACCACCTCAAGGCGGTCGGCCAGAGCGTAGCCGCTGGTGATGTTCGCCCGAACGGCCGCCATCCGCTGGCGGTCCACCCGGTCGATCCGGGCCGGCGTCAGCGACGGCTTGAAACGCACCAGATTATCCAACCGCGTTGGCGTCTGCTCGCCATCGACGTTCGCCCGGACGTACAGCTGCCCGATCGCCTGGGCACTGCTCCGGTCGATGCCGGTCAGACGCAACTCGACATCGAAGACATCGTCCAGGCGAGCATCGCGGTAGCGTGACACTCGATCGTCACCGCCGACGGCGACGCGGAGCGTCTCGGCGATCTCGCGCACGTCCACGCCGAGCGAGGCGGCCCGCTCGCGGTCGATGTGGACGACCAGTTCGGGGCTGTTCAGCCGCAGCGTCGTGTCCGTATCGACGATGCCCTCGGTCTTGCTCAGGGCCTGACGCAGTTCCTCGGCGTAGCGCGCCAGTTCGACCAGTTCCGGCCCGGTGATGACGAAGTCGATGTCCACCGGAGCCCCCTGACGCAGCGAGGTCTGGTTCCGCACCGAGACGCGCAGGTCGGCGAACTTCTTCATCCGCGCGCGGATCTCGTTCATCTTGTCGCGCTGGTTGTAGTTGTTGCGGAAGGCCGCGATCGGGTCGCCGCGCAGCGTCGCGCCGATGAGACGCTCCAGCGAGAACGTCCGCACCGGGAAGTCTTCCAGCCGGACGTACATCCGACCGCTGTTGATCCGGCCCAGACCGGAGCCGACGGTCGAGAGAACGTGGACGATCCCCGGAATGTCCAGGATTTCGCGTTCGACGGCGAGCATCGCCTCGTCCATGGCCGGCATCGAGATCCCTTCCGGCGCGGTAACGCTGACCTCGAATTCACCCTCATCGACGTTGGTCGGGATGTAGTCCTGGCGGACGAAATGGTACAGCGGCCAGTTCGCCGCGATGACGACGAGGCACAGAACGAGAACGACCCAGCGGAAGCGGAGTGCTCCGCGCAGACACCAGTCGTAGCCGACCTCGATCCAGTGATAGAAGCCCTTGCGCGAGGCCGGCACCTCGTCGGGGTTGGCGTGTGGCGTCTTCTTCGCCGGCCGGAGCAGCCGCGAACACATCATCGGCGTCAGCGAGAAGCTCACCAGCATCGACACCATGATCGCCACGCTCGCCGTGATGCCGAACTCGTAGAGCAGCCGGCCCGTGATGCTTGACAGAAACGACACCGGCAGGAAGACGACGACCAGAGACAGCGTTGTGGCCAGCACGGCCAGACCGATCTCGCGCGTGCCCTCGATGCCGGCCTGGATCGGGTCCATGCCCTTCTCTTCGATGCAGTGAAAGACGTTCTCCAGCACCACGATGGCGTCGTCGATGACGACACCGACCATCAGGACCAGAGCCAGCATCGTCACGTTGTTGAGCGTGAAGCCGAGGAAACGCATGAACGCGAACGTCGCGATGATCGAGGCCGGGATGGCGACCGCGGCGATGAACGTCGAACGCCAGGACCGCATGAACAGCAGCACGACGATGCTCGCCAGGATGCTGCCGGTGATCAGGTGAAACTGCACCTCGTGCAGCGAGGCCTCGATGTAACGCGACTGGTCCTGAATGACATCGAGCTGCACGTCCGCCGGGAGCAGCGCCCGGGCCTGGTCGAGCCGAGCCTTGACGCCGGCGATCACCTCGACCGTGTTCGCCCCGGACTGGCGCTGGATCTCGACGACGACGGCCGGCTGACCATCGAGGCGGGCAAGATTGCGAACCTCCTTCTGGCCATCGACCACGTCGCCCAGGTCGCGCAGTCGAACCGGCGATCCGTTGTTGGTCGCGACGACGAGGTTGAGGAAGTCGCGCGGATTGATGAACCGGCCCGGTGTTCGCAGACCGAGTTCACGCCGGCCAAGTTCGACCCGGCCGCCCGGAATCTGGGCGTTCTGTCGAGCCAGGGCCTCGCGAACCTGCATGATCGACAGGCCGTACGCCGCCAGTCGTCGCGTCTCGATGTTGACCAGGACGGCCCGATCCGTGGTCCCCATGACGAGGGCCTCGCCGACGCCTGGAGCCGACTCGATGACGTTCTTCACGTAGCGCTCGGCGAACTGATACAGCTCGCGCGGCTCACGCGGCCCGGAGACGGCCAGCGTCATCACGGGTGACGAGTCGGTGTCACGCTTGCGGACCACCGGCGGATCGACTCCGGGCGGCAGCCGATTGAGAACCCCGCCGATGGCGTCGCGAACGTCCTGGGTGCCGATGTCGATCGGTCGATCGAGGTTGAACGTCACCAGCAGCAGAGACTGGCCGTCGCTGGAGATGGAGCGCAGCTCGTCGATGCCGGCCACCGTGGCGACGGCGTCCTCCAGCGGCTGGGAGATTTCCGTCTCGACCTCGTCGGCGGTCGCGCCGAGGTAGATGGTGCGGACCATGACGGTCGGCAGGTCGAGCTTGGGCAGTCGGTCGATGCCGAGTTGCAGATAGGCGGCCCCACCGGCGACGATGAGGGCCATGGTCAGCATCAGGGCAAAGACCGGACGCTTGATGCAGATTTCAGCCAGCCACTGCACGCGTCGTCTCCTTGTCGGCCTGTTGCTCGGTCTGACGGTCTTGCTGGACCGGCCCGGCTCGTCCCAGTCGCGCCTCGGCGAGGACCTGGTCGCCCGGACGAAGTCCTTCGAGAATCTCCACGCGCTCGGTCGTTCGTCGGCCGGTTCGCACGCGCTGTTCGATGGCCTGGCCGTCGCGGACGAGCCAGACCTTCTCGACGCCGGCGAACTCGTTCAGGGCGGTCAGCGGGATCGCCATCGTCCGCGCTTCCGGATCGACGAGGATGTCCGCCTCGGCGAAGTAGTTGGCCGGGATGGTCGAGCCGGCATTGGGGACGTCCACCTCGACGGTGAGCGATCGGCTGGTCATCGCCAGGGCCGGGCTCAGTCGCGTCACCGGGCCTTCCAGCGGCTTCGGTCGGCCTTCCAGGTAGATCAGGACCTTCTGGCCCGGATGGATCAACGGCGTTCGGCGTTCGGGCACACCGGCCGTGAAGCGGAGCGGATCGGTTCGCACCAGGACGACCAGTGGCGTGCCGGGCAGGACGTACGTTCCGGGCGGAGTCGGGCGATGCTCGACGATGCCGTCAAAGGGAGCCCGCACCACGCTGTCGCTGCGGGCCTGCTCGGCCTGGGCCAGTTCGACGCGATTCTGGGCGAGGGTCGCGATCATCTCGCGGACCAGATTCATGGCGGTCTGATAGCGGGCCTGGTTGACCTCGACCGCCGCCTTGATCGTGTAGACCTCCTCCTCCGGGATGGCCCTGGTGCCGCGAAGGCCACGGGCTCGTTCGTACTTGCCGAGGGACTCCTGAAGCTGGGCGTGGGCTTCGCGAACGGGTGGAGCGCTGGTCGGATCGAGCGATTCGTCCTTCTGTCCGTCGCGCAACCCCAGCCGGGCTCGGGTCTGCTTGAGTGCCGCCTCGGCCTGAGCCACCTTCAGATCGAAATCGACGCGGCGCAGTTCGATCAGCACGTCGCCCTGCTTGACGACGGCACCGCGATCGACCTTGACGTGATCGACCAGGCCGGCCACGCGCGAGGACAGCGTGGCGATCTCGTCGGCTTGCAGGCTCCCCTGGACGCGAACCAGAGTGGGCCAGGGGACCAGCTCGACGGGAAGGACCCGTGCCGTGAGTGGCGCGGGGGGAGTTTTCGCATCGGACTTCTCGGCCGACGAGGGATCACAGCCCAGGACGGCGAGCAGCGCCAGTCCGGCGACCACACGGCAAGAACGAGAGTAGGACCACACGGTTGGCCTCGGTGGGAATCAGAGGAGGGCTCATCTACAGTCTACCCCCCATCCGCGCACGACGCCAGCAGGTTGTTTCACCGGAGAAGCCTCGCGGGTGATTCATGATGGCGGTTCCGCCCGGGCGTGACCATCTTGAACCGCCGTCTTAGAGACTACACGGAAAGCGGCTCCCTCGCCCCCGGTACTCCGGGGGAGA
>CAYYJM010000032.1:16562-34035 GCA_964471755.1 uncultured Alcaligenaceae bacterium | reverse complement strand
GATGATGACGACGATCCGCCTCTGCGCTGAAAGCTGGTAATCGCACACGACCTTGCGGCGTGTCGATCACCTTCACCTTTCACCGTCCTTCGCCCCGGACGGCACGGAGGGCCTTTCACCATGCGCACAGAAGGATCATTCCGCCAGACGGCCAAGCGACAACTCGACGACTCGATCCACGCCGGCAGGTCGCTGGCGGCAAGGCACGGCGGGGCGCTGCCCGCCTACGAGCGCCTGCTGCGGCACGTCCAGGCCCGGGCCGCCCTGCTGCACCCGTCCGGCCGTGCGGGGGACAACCGCAACGGCTTCAACAGCGGCCTGCTTGCCCTGGCCCTGTACCACGGCGACTGGCTGCGCCCCGTCGAGTCATGGCGGCCGGTGCAACAGAATGCGTGGCCGCAGTTCTCGTCACTCGCCCAACACCTGCTCGCCCGCTACCCCGTCCCGCCCTTCATGGCCTCGGCCTGGTTCGGCCTGCCGCCGGGCGAGAGACTGCCGCAGCACGACTGGTACAGGCACCTGGGCCGGGGCGAGAACATCCGCACCGCCGGGCTGCCTCTGCGGCTGACCAGGGCGATGGCGCACCTGTTCACACAGGCCCCGCACCACTACACCGCAGTCGCCGCCGTGCGTTGGGCGCAGGTGCGTGGCCTCGGGGGGAGCCCGGCCCTGGCCCGGGCGGTCGTCGGGACTCGCCTGGGCAAGGCGATGGGGAACGAAGAGTTCTGGGAGAGCGTGCTGCACTTCTTCGTCAACCACCCGGCGCTCGACCTCGCCCAGGTCGGCCCGGTCGTGGACTTCTCCAGCACCAGCGGTTCGAGTGGAGGGAGGGCGTCTCGGCGGGCGGAGTGATCGGCAGGCAACCCCCGCCCCGCCCCGACTACAGGATGAAAGGCCGCACCATCGCCTCGATCCTGCGGCAGGTCGAGGAGTGGCACAGGGAACTCGGCCGGGAGACGAACCAGCCGTCGATTTCCTGGCGGCACGCCCCGTTCAGCGACTTCTGCCTGGTCCAGGGGGAGGAGGCGCTGGGCAACATGCGGGTCTGGACGATCACCGAGATCCTGACGAGCCGGGCGCTGTTCCTTGAGGGCCAGGCGATGCGGCACTGCGTGGCGACCTACAAGGAGAACTGCGTCCGCCGCCAGACTTCCATCTGGTCGATGCAGGTCGAGACGCAGCGTGGCCGGCAGCGAGCCCTGACCATCGAGGTGGACATCCCGAAACGGACGATCTGCCAGGTGCGGGGGAAGTGCAACCGCCTGCCGGGTGCCAACGAGCGGGCAATTTTAGAACGGTGGGCGGCCCAGGAAGGGCTGAAGGTTGCGGAGTCGTTGCGTCAACAAGCGTGAAAGACGACCTCCGACGGGTCATCACGCTCTGGAGGGTGAGCGATTGCCGGAATGGGGACGCATGGCGGGGCCAGAAAGGAGGCGCACCGCCTCGTCAGGCGTGGGGCTGATCGCCCTCCGGGGCCGCTGGCGCCCCTTCAGCCCCCTGTGCGTCCTCGTCGTCCAGCAGGCAGATCAGTTCGCTCTCCGTTTCACCTTTCCGGACGGTGTAACCCATGAAGCCGATGCTCTGGAAGAACACGAAGCGCCAGACGCTGATGTTCGGGTCCACGTCGGTCAGCGCAACCCGGCGGTAGGCGAAGGCGCCGTTGCCGACGGTGAACTCCCTGAACGGCATGATGTTCCTTTCCGTGGCGCTGCGGGCGTCGTCTGTCGGGAACGCCCCGATCAGGTGAGCGTAGGTCATGTACTCGTCAGGGAGGCGGCGCTTGCCCAGCGTCCAGAACATGCCTTTGATCAGCTTCGTCAGGATGCGCTCCAGGCGGAGGCCGTCGATTCTGAGCGTGAATGACCTCCCCAGGTAGAGCCCGCCGGGAGACACCAGGGATACCGGAGACAAACTCTTGTACAGGTTGCTGCGCTTTGCCCCGGCGTTGGGCTTCCAGATCGACCGGAGTACCTTCTAACCGACCTCGACCCCGTCGCCGTTCCGCTCGGCCCCGTAGACCATAGCGAACCGCTGCATGTACTCGTCATCCGACCCCGCTTCGCTGTTGCAGTCCCGGCAGGCGGGCACGGTGATCAGGTTGCTGGGCAGCGGCTCCCCGAACAGCCCCTTCGGCGGGACGTGGTCCCGGGTGGCCCCCGGCCTACCGCAAAAGGCGCACGGCCCGTACTTCTGTTTCCCGCCTCGCCTCGCCATCGCCGCACCTCACCCTTGTTGCCAGGTGTACTGTACACCTAGATAGACGGCTTCTCACCACCAAGGTTCAGCCGAGTCCGGGTGCGAGGCATGACCCGGGTCAACTGCTTGGCGCCCCTGATCCCCGAGGCCACAGGGAAGGTAGCGTAGAGCGAGCGGGAGTCCATCTGGGCAGACGCTGAACTCCCGCCGTGTTCAGGTCCGATTTTGGGTCCGATTTTCGGATCGGCGTCGTTTTGGCCCGGCCAACTGGCGTTGTCGCAAACTGGCCTTGCTGCTATACTTCCGTCGGAGAAAGAGAGGCGGGCCAGAAGCGGGTTGACCTTCCCATACACTCTCGTCCGGTTTGATCAAGCGGTCGGGCCAGTAATCGAAAGACTCGAACCAGCGAGGAGTCCCTGCCCCCCCCTCACTTGCCGCCAGAGATGATGATCACCGGGAACGAGAACCCCAGGCCACCCTCCCGCGTCGCGGCGATGCCGAGACAATCCACGCCGACGTCCGCCTCGACTGCCTGCCGGAACCCTTCCGCTCCGCCCGGGACCGGGAACGATCGTGCCAGCAGCGACTCCACCTTGACCGGGTAGCGGTAGTATTCTCGCCGCACGTCGGACAGCCCGGCGAACAGACCCTCCAGTTCGGTCAGCAGCAGAGCGTGAGTGTGCGACGGATCACGCAGTCGCTCCAGTCGATCGTACGCCTCCGCCTGCTCGGCTGTGGTCGTGAATACGTCCGCCACGCAGATCCGACCGCCGGGCTTGCAGACACGCACCATCTCCGCGAAGACTCCGGCGGTGTCGGTGAAATGATGGAACGAATACCGCGTGACGATCCGCGAGAACGTCGCATCGGCGAACGGCAATGGCTGGGCGTCGCCAACGAGCCACCTCAGGTTCGGCAGACCCAGTTCCGACTGCCGCACGCGAGCCTGGTCGATCATCGCTGGTGTCAGGTCGATGCCCGTGACCTGCCGGGCCACCTTCGCGACCGCACAGGCGACCAGGCCCGGACCACAGGCCACGTCCAGAACGTGGTCTTCCGGCCCGATGTCCGCCGTCTCGATCATGAGGCGGTAGAGAGACTCATCGTCCTGGCCGTGCATCTGCGAGAACGGTATCGCCTGCCGGGAGAACTGGTCCAGGATCAGCCGCCGTTGCTCGTCCATGTCTCGTCTCCATCAATGGCCTGCGGTCACTTCCCGGCCCACTCCAGTACGGCCAGAACGGGGCGATGATCCGACGCAACCTTCTCCGCGGTCACCTTCGTCTCGATCGCCTTGAATCGGCTCGCCGGGCGGAACAGCACATAGTCGATCTGGTGCTTCGGCACGGCAGACGGAATGGTGAGCAGGTCTTCCGCTCCCGGCCGGGTCGCGAACGTCCAGTTCTTCGCCAGCGTCTGGATCGGCACGCTCCCCGGCATCGCGTTCAGGTCTCCCGCCAGGATGAACGTGCCCTCGGCCTGGCCGAACAACGCGTCGATTTTCGCGGCCTGACGCTCGCGTGTCGCACCGTCATCGTGCTGAAAGTGAGTGTTCAGCAGCGTCAGGGTCGGCCGACCCTGGCCGGGCTCGACCGTCGCCTGCATCACGATCCGGGCCTCCTGCTTCTCCTTGCCCGGCAGTTTGTGAACCTGCACCTTCCCGAGCGGGAAGCGGGACAGGATCGCCAGGCCGTAGCCGCCGCCCTGGAGATCGATCGCCTGGCCGAACTCGGCGTGCATCCCGGTGAGCTTTGCCAGTTCGGCGGTCTGATCCACCTTCCCGGTTCGCTTCGTGCCACGGTCCACCTCTTGCAGAAAGACGACGTCCGGCTTCGCGTTCTGGATGATCCGAGCGATCCGCTCCAGGTCGAGCTTGCCGTCCGTCCCTTCGCCGTGATGGATGTTGTAGCTCAACACCCGCAAGACTTTGGGTTGATCCTCGGCCGTGACCGAGCTGGCGAATCCAAGGACCACGACCAGAATGAAAAGACGCATGGCAGGACTCCGAAGGGCATCCCCGTGAACTTCCCGACCTTACTTCCCGAGGGCGTCGAGGAGCTTCTGGATGCCGGCCCGGGCAACCTCGGCGTCCTGCTCACCGGTGCCGCCGCCGACGCCGACGGCACCGATGACCTGGCCCTCCACGACAATGGGAACGCCTCCCTTCAGGGTAGTGAGCTTCGCCCCACTGGCGGCGGCCGCGTTCTGGAGGCTCAGGTTGAGCAGCAGGTCCGGCTCGCCCTTCGGCGGCAGCGGCCCGGTCGCCTGGCGGAACGTGGCGGCCGTCACCGCCTTGGTCAGGGCCGTGTAGCCGCTCGCCGGCCGGGCTCCGTCCATGCGTGCGAAGGCGAGCAGATGGCCGCCGTCATCGACCACGGCGACGTTCACCCGGAGCTTGAGTTCCGCGGCCACCTTCCGTGCCTCGGCGACGATCTTCTCGGCCCCTGCGAGATTCAGCTGGATACGGCCCCGAGTGATCAGGGCCGACGCGCCAGGTTGTTCCTCGGCCGGGATCGGACGGGCCGCGAGGCACAGGGTAAGGACGGCGACGACGCCACAGGAGCGCAGGGAGATCATGACACATCCTCCGCAGGATTCGGTTCGCGTGTCACGATAGGGACGGCGAACCTTACAGGCCAGCCCTGGCCTGGGTCTGGGCTTTTATCATGGTCCCCCGGCGAGCGGCGCGGCGTCAGCCCGCCGTTTCTTCACCTCGAAGAAACAGCGGGCTGACGCTCGCGGACAGAACCGGCGGGCTGACGCCGCGCCGCTCGCCGTTCGCCGTTCGCCGTTCGCCGGCTCGATCAGTTCGCCGGTGCCGCTTCGACCATGACCATCCAGCCCAGACCGAAACGGTCGGTGACCATGCCGAAGCACGGCGACCAGAACGTCTTGCCGAGCGGCATATCCACTTTGCCGCCATCGGCGAGGCCGTCGAACAGGCGGTGAGCCTCCGCCTCGGTCGCGACGCTCAGGGCGAGCCGAAACGCTTCATAATTCGGCGTCTGGACCTCGCAGCCATCGGACGCCATGAGCAGCACGCCGCCGACGCGGAACGAGGCGTGCATGACCTTCTTCTCGAAGCCGGCCGGCAGCATCCCGGGCGGCGTCTGCTCCGGCGACTCGTTGAAGCGCACCAGCGTCTCGACCTCCGCGCCGAGTGCCTGGCGATAGAACGCCAGCGCCTCGTCACAGCGGCCAGCGAAGAACAGATACGGTGTGATGGTCGTGCCAGTCATGATTCCTCCCTGTCATCTCGATTTTGAGGTTCCACGTCACGTTCATCCGATAGTCGATCGAGGTCGGCGAGATTCGACATCCCGCCGGAATTTTTCAGGTCGAGGTCCGCAGGCCGGCCAGGTCGAACACCGGCCGCACCTCGACGGCACCGACCCGGGCTCCCGGATGCTCGGCGGCGATCCGGACGGCCACGTCCCGATCCTCGGCCAGGATGAGGTAGTAGCCGCCCAGCACCTCATGCGTCTCAGTGAAGGGGCCGTCGGTGATCACACGATGGCCCGCCCGGACGCGGACACAGGTGGCCGTCGCGGCCGGGTACAGCGGCGAGGCGCTCAGGTAGCGGCCCTCGTCGGCCAGTCGCCGGGCCAGGCCGGCGGCCTCCTTCTGAGCGGCGGCCAGCGCCTCCGCCCCGGCCGTCTGCCAGGCCGCCTCGTCGTCGTAGCAGAGCAGCAGAAACGGCGTCCGTTCTCCGCTCACCCCGGTCGAGAGTGGCCGCTCGTCTGGCAGGCCGTCCAGAGCGAAGACCGGCCGGATCTCGACCGCTCCCCGGGCGGCGGGTGGCAGGCGAGCCGCGACCGCGATCGCCTCGTCGAGATTGGCCAGGGCCAGGACGTAGAAGCCGCCGAGCTGCTCGGTCGTCTCGGCGAACGGACCATCGGTGATGAGCGCCCGACCCTCCCGCACCCGAACCGTGGCGGCGGTCGTGACCGATTGCAGCGGCGAGGCTTCGACGAACTTCCCCCGGGTGGCCAGCTCCGCGCAGATGCCCATCGATTTGATCATGCACGCCTGGCGTTCGTCCTCGGTCCAGGCTTCCTCGGCTCCGTAGATCAGCAGCATGTAGCGCATGTCGTCCTCCCCCGGTTAACGGGCGTTGGCCGCCGCTTCGAGGGCGTGGATGTCGAGCTTCGACATACCCATCAGGACAGCCATGACGCGCTGGGCTTGCGCCGGATCGGAAAGGAGTTGCGGCAGGATCGCCGGGACGACCTGCCACGACAGGCCGAAGCGGTCCTTGAGCCAGCCGCATTGCTGGGCTTCGGGGTCGCCGCCCGCTCTGAGTTGCTCCCAGTAGCGGTCGATCTCCTCCTGTGTGTCGCAGAAGATCTGGAACGAGACGGCCTCGGTGAACCGGAAGAGCGGCCCGCCGTTGAGGGCCGTGAAAGGCTGGCCGTTCAACTCGAAATCCACGGTCAGGACCGAGCCAGGCTCCATTCCGTGGATCTCTCGCCCGGCCTCGGTGTAGCGAGTTACCGCCAGGATCTTCGAGCCGGGAAAGAGGCCCGTGTAGAACTGGACCGCTTCCTCGGCCTGATTGATGAACCACAGGCAGGGTTTGATCTTCTGTCTCATGAGTCGCCTCCACTGCGTCGTGCGCGAGGCCCCTCTGGCCCGCACTTCACTCTCTGGTCGAATGGGAAGATCGTGGATCGACAGGCAGCGAATCTTTTTTCTCGGAATCTCAGCCTGCCGCCTCGAGTTGGTCGAGCCGACGACGAAGAAAGCGCCGTTCCGGCTCCTGCTGGGCGAGGGCCAACGCCCGTTCGTAGGTCTGCCGGGCCTCCTCATCCCGGCCCAGTCGCCGGAGCAGGTCGGCGCGGGCGGCGTGGGCCAGGTGGTAGTCGCACAGCTCGCCTCGATCAAGAATGGCGTCGATGAGATCAAGTCCGGCCGCCGGCCCGTCGCGCAGAGCGATAGCCACGGCGCGGTTCAGTTCGACCACCGGCGAAGGGTGGATCGCCAGGAGGACGTCGTAGAGTGCCACGATCTGCCGCCAGTCCGTGGCGGCCGCGCTCGCCGCCGAGGCATGGACAGCGGAAATCGCGGCCTGGACGGTGTAGGCTCCGAACTGCTGGGTTCGGAGCGCCTGCAAGACGAGAGTCTGCCCCTCGACGATGAGCGACGCCTCCCACCGCGCGCGGTCCTGGTCCTCGAGCAGGATGAGGTCGCCCTCTGGTGTTGATCGAGCCGACCGGCGGGATTCGTGCAGCAGCATCAGCGCCAGCAGGCCGATCGCCTCGGGATCGGGAAGCAGTTCGACCAGGAGCCGACCCAGCCGGATCGCCTCGGCCGACAGGTCGGCCCGTGTCAGCGACGCGCCCGACGTGGCCGAATAGCCCTCATTGAAGACGAGGTAGACGACCGCGAGGACGGCGTCGAGCCGCTGTGGAAGCTCCTCGGCGGGCGGGATCACGAACGGGATGCCGGCATCGCGGATCTTCGTTTTGCCGCGGACGATGCGCTGGGCCATCGTCGCCGGGGCGGTCAGGAAGGCGGCCGCGATCTCCTCGGTGGTCAGGCCGCACACCTCGCGCAGGGTCAGTGGGATCTGCACCTTCAGATCGATGGACGGATGGCAGCAGGCGAAGATGAGTCGGAGTCGATCGTCCTCGATATCCTCGTCCGCCCGGCTGGAGTTCGTGGCGGCGACCTCGGCGAGGTGTTCAGCGACCTGTCGCTGTCGTTCGGCGAAGCTGCCCCGGCGACGGCCGGCGTCGATGGCCTTGAAGCGTCCGGTGGACACGAGCCACGCGCGCGGATTGGTGGGGATGCCCTGTCGCGGCCACTGCTCGACGGCCGCCGCGAACGCCTCGTGCAGGGCCTCCTCGGCCCGATCGAAGTCGCCGACAAGGCGCACCAGAGTAGCGAAGACCCGGCGCGATTCTTCCCGGTAAATCGTCTCGATGCGTGTTTGAAGGTCTGTCGAGACGCTGATCACCTGATCTCCTCCGCTGAGATGAACGTCTGTATGGGGAGGGTCGCATCGTCTCAATTGGGAATGTCCCCTTGTTCGTCATCTTGCCGTCACATCATCGAATACGGATCGATGTCGAGGGTGAACTCCACGCCCGACGGCGGTCGCATCGTCGGCAGCACGGCGCGCAGCACCTGATGCAGCAATGCCGCGCTCGCTGACTGCATCTGGAAGTGGAACCGATAGTAGCCCTTCAGCCGAAACACCGGAGCCTCGGCCGGCCCGAGCAGGCGGAGATCGTGCGGTTGTCGCTCGGCCAGCGCGGCCAGCGTCTGATTGAACGCTCCGGCCATCAGTTCGGCGAACTCGCCGGCCTGCGTCTGGTCCCGACTCCGCAGGATCACCCGCGCCAGCCGCTGGAACGGCGGGTAGTTGTGCATCTGCCGATGAGCCATCTCCTGAGTGACGAAGCCGGCGTAATCGTGCGTCGCCGCCAGGGCGATACACGGATGCTCCGGCGTGAACGTCTGCACCAGCACCCTACCGCCCGCAGAGCCGCGACCGGCCCGGCCCGAGACCTGCGAGAGAAGCTGGAACGTCCGCTCGGCCGCCCGGAAGTCCGGCATGTGCAGACCCACGTCCGCATTGACGACGCCGACCAGCGTCACGTTCGGAAAGTCGAGCCCCTTGGCGATCATCTGCGTGCCGAGCAGAATGTGGATCAGCTTGTTCCGGAAGGCGTTCAGCACCCGCGCATGGCTGCCCGGCTTCTTCATCGTGTCGCTGTCCATGCGCCGGACGACGTGCTGCGGAAAGCGCGACTCGACCTCTTCCTGCAACTTCTCGGTGCCGAGCCCCTGGTAGCGCACGGCAGCTCCGCCGCACTGGCCGCAGCGCTGCGGCGGTGCCTGCTCGTAGCCGCAAACATGGCACAGAAGCATGTCGCGATACTTGTGGTACGTCATCGACAGGTCGCAGAACCGACACGTCTCGACATGGCCGCACGCCGGGCAGTGGATGTGCGTTGAGAAGCCGCGTCGGTTGAGCAGCAGGATGACCTGACCATCGGCCTTGAGCGCCTGCCGCATCGCCGTTTCGAGCGAATCGCTCAGGGCCGGGAAGCGGCCGCCACGCGGGGGTTCGCCGTGGCGACGATCGATCAACGTCACCTGGGGCAGCGTGCGCGACGCGACCCGGTTCGGCAGCGACAGCAGACGATACTGACCACGCTGGGCGTTGTGATAGCTCTCCAGCGACGGCGTCGCCGAACCGAGCAGGATCGGGATGTTCTCCAGCCGGGCTCGCATGACGGCCACGTCGCGCGCGTGATACCGCGGCACCGTCTCCTGCTTGAACGTCGTCTCGTGTTCCTCGTCGATGACGATCAGGCCGAGCTTGCGTGTCGGGGCGAAGACGGCACTCCGCGCCCCGACGACGACGTTGACCTGACCGCTGGCGACGCGCCGCCAGTGGCCGCCACGTTCGGCGTCGCCGAGGTGGCTGTGCAGCACGGCGACCTCGCCGCAGCGGCCACGAAACCGGGCGATCGTCTGCGGCGTCAGGCTGATCTCGGGCACCAGGACGAGCGCCTCCTTGCCCTGGGCGAGGACCTCCTGGATGGCCCGGAGATAGACCTCTGTCTTGCCGCTGCCGGTGACACCGTGCAGCAGGAACGCCTGGAAGCCGCCCTCGCGTAGGGCCGGCTGCATCGCCTCGAAGGCTCGCCGCTGATCGTCATTCAGGTCGGCCGGCGGTGCCTCGCTCGGCGTGCCGTCATGGCTCTCGTGCAGGTTCTCGACCCGTCGAGTCACCTTGCGTGCGAAGCCTTTCAGGACGAGCGATTCCAGCGGGCCGGAGCCGCACTCGGCGAGCTTGCCGACCTGTTTCGGCTCCATCGGTTCGCCGGCCGCACGCAGCACGCCGAGAGCCGCCGACTGACGCTGAGTCAGGGGCGGCGGCGGCACGGGCAGTTCGCTCTCCGGCACCGCCTCCAGAAGGTGGACGTTCTTCATCCCGGCCTGATCGCGGGCCCCGCTCGGGACGACGCCGTTCAGAACCTGGCCCCAGGCGCAGATGTAGTAGTCGGCCATCCAGCGGGTCAGCCGCAGCAGCTTGTCGTCGAGCAGTGCCTGATCGTCGAGGACGCCGAGCAGCTCCTTGACCGAGCGCGAGGGGGCCTGGGTCGTCAGGCCGACACAGTAGCCGATCGTCGGCCGATCGCCCTTGCCGAACGGCGCGCGGACGCGCTTGCCGACGGCGACGGCGTCCACGAGCGTCTCGCCGACGGCGTAGCTGAAGGCATGATCGAGCGGCCGATCGAAGACGACCTCGGCGAACAGGCCCGTCGAGGGGCCCGTTACGGGTGTGGGCGACCCGTCTTCGCCCGGTGCCTGGAACAGATCGCCCTGGGTAGACGTCGTCACGGTTCTCACCTCCCCTTACCACGGAAGATGAGTTTACCAGGCCTCGCCTGACGGATGCGAGGTCGGTTGCGACGCGGGACGGGTTGGCGGTAGAATCAGGAATGAAAGACCAGTGCCGGGAGGATTCTCATGCCGATCCACGACTGGACAAGGGTTCGAGCGAACCGGTTCCACGATTTCCATCAGAGCTGGAGCATCGCCATCCGGAACGTCCTGAACGCTGGTGTGTTGCCCCAGGGTTACTTCGCGCTGGTCGAGCAGGTTACCGGCGGCCCCGAGCCGGACGTCGTCGCACTGGAATTGACACCGCTCCCTCCGCCCGCCACGGAAGGGTCCGGTGTCAGCACCGTCCCCACCACACGGTTCATTACTCGATCATCGGCGAACCGCTACGCTCGGCGAGCCAACCGCATCGCAATCTATCACCCGGACGGAGACGTTATTGCCGTCATCGAGATCGTGTCACCCGGGAACAAAAGCAGTCGGGATGCTCTCCGAGCCTTTGCACGAAAGGCGGTCCGGTTCCTGCGAGCCGGCGTCCACCTGCTGATCATCGACCTGTTTCCGCCGAGTCGGCGTGACCCCCAGGGAATTCACAAGGTGATCTGGGATCGGATCGAAGAAGGGCCGTTCGAGCTACCATCTGACAAGCCACTGACACTCGCCGCCTACGCAGCCGGCGCTGAGATCGTGGGCTACATCGAGCCGGTGGCCGTCGGGGATGCGCTGCCGGAAATGCCGGTGTTCCTGGCCCCGCAGATCCACGTCCCCTGTCCGCTCGAAGCGACGTACCAGACGGCCTGGGACCAGTTTCCCGACGTTCTCAAAGGCCCGCTCCTGCCGGCGACGTGAACTCGGTCCCGTTCTCTTGCCCGCTCTCCCGCCGGTCCCGATAATCCCTTCTCACGACCGACGGGACCAGCCCACGGAGCGCACCAGATGAGCGACGGACCTTCCGCAATCCCAGCCACCGCCCGGCGCGATCTGTTCCTGGTCAGCCTGCTGCTGCTGTTCCTGGAACTGGCCTGCATCCGGTGGTTTCCGGCCCACGTCCTGTTCCTGACGTTTTTCACCAATACCGTCCTGCTGGCCTGCTTCCTCGGCATGTCTCTGGGCTGCCTGGCCGTCGGACATCGGCGCAACTACCTCGCCTGGACGCCGCCGTTGCTGCTGATCGGCCTGCTCGCCGGCCTCGGCATGGAGGCCCTCAGCGTCTGGCTGGCTCAGGTCGTGGACGTCGGCCAGCAATCCTCGCCACAGGTGGTCTTCTTCGGCACCGAATACCACGCCCCCGACCTGGCCACCTTCGCCATTCCCGTCGAGGTGATCGCCGCCTTCTTCTTCGTCCTCATCACGCTGGTCATGGTCGGTCCCGGCCAGGTTCTCGGCCGATCGCTCGCCGCTCTGCCCCATCGCGTGGAAGCCTACACGATCAACATCCTCGGCAGCGTCGCGGGCATCGTCCTGTTCGCCCTCTGCTCGTGGTTCCAGCTCTCGCCCTTCTGGTGGCTGCTGCCTGTCAGTGCCGGCCTGCTCTACTTTCTGCGTCAGAACGCCACGCCGACTCCGTTCGTCAGCAGCATCGCCCTGCTCCTGCCGCTGGTCGTCCTGGTCCCGTCCGAGGGGCGTTCGTGGTTCACCGCGTCCAGCAGCTACTGGTCGCCGTACTACCACATCGTCCACGAGTCGCAATCCGGCACCATCAGCGTGAACCTGATCGGCCATCAGCAGATGCACAGCCGCGACACGGCACATCCGGCCTATCCGCTGCCCCATCTGCTCAACCGTGACACCGGCGGCGAACCGTTCAAGGAGATCCTGATCATCGGCGCAGGCTCCGGCAATGACGTGAGCCGGGCCTTGCAATGGTGCGCCCCGGACGGCCACATCGACGCCGTCGAGATCGATCCGGTCATCCAGTACATCGGCCAGCGCGATCATCCCGATCGGCCCTACGACGATCCGCGCGTGACGGTCCATCTCAACGACGGCCGAAACTTCCTGCGCTCGACGCCGAAGAAGTACGACCTCGTTCTCTTCGCCCTGGTCGATTCGCTCGTGCTGCACTCCAGCTACAGCAACATCCGCCTGGAGAGCTACCTGTTCACCGAGCAGGCCCTGGCCGACGTGCATCGCGTCCTGAAGCCGGACGGCCTGTTCGCCATGTACAACTACTTCCGTCAGGGCTGGATCGTCGCCCGTCTGAAGAACACCGTGCGGGCCGCGTTCGGTTCGGAGCCGGTCGTCATGACCTTCCCGGCCGTCAGCGTCGTCGAGCCGGAGGGGAGCGCCGACGGCTTCACCTTCCTGCTGGCCGGCGGTCGCAGTGAGGCCATCCGCGCTGCCTTCGCCGATCCCGAACGGCGCTACTGGCTCCGCAATCAGGAGACGAAGGGCGAGACGGTCGTCCCGGTGGCTTCCCATCCCGGCTCGCCGAACGGCTTCGAGGTGACGCCGCCGGCGGAGCAGCGGGCCGACTTCCTCGCTTTCTGGCCGGCCCACATCACCGAGCCGAAGGAACCGCTCCTCCTGGCCAGCGACGACTGGCCCTTCCTCTATCTGCGTGAGCCGATGATTCCCTGGCTCTCGCTGCGGGGCATGCTCCTGCTGGCGGGCCTGTCGCTGGTGCTGCTCGGCGGCTTCGCCCCGCGCTCGCTGGGCCGGGGGGTGGGCCGCTGGGCCTTCGATGGCCGGATGTTCTTCCTCGGAGCCGGCTTCATGCTCATCGAGACGAAGGCCGTCGTTCACATGGCCCTGCTCTTCGGCAGCACCTGGATGGTCAACAGCGTCGTCTTCTTCGCCATCCTGATCATGATCCTGGCGGCGAATCTGTTCGTGCTGAAGCTCCGGCCGGGCAACCTCGTCTGGGCCTACCTCGGCCTGGCGGTCGTCCTCGGGCTCAACGCCGTGGTGCCGCTCGACGCCTTCCTCGGCCAGTCCTGGCCGGTGCAGGTGGTCGGCTCCTGCCTGCTGGTCTTCGCGCCGATCCTCTTCGCGGGGGTGATCTTCGCGGTGTCGTTCAGCCGGACGGCCGAGCCGGATCGGGCCTTCGGCTTTAACATCGCCGGAGCCATGCTCGGCGGCCTGGCCGAGAATGCGTCGATGATCCTGGGCTTCCGCTATCTGGTCCTGGTCGCCCTGGGCTTCTACCTGCTGTCGGCCTGCTTCCCGGTGCGCTCGGAGGCCAGCCGCGTCGAGTCGGCTCCCGCGGTCGTCTGAACGCGGCCGGGCAGGCTCTCAACGCGGCACCCAGAACCACACGCTTCCCTGCGTGTCGGCCAGGCCCTGCGTGTCGGCCAGGCTTTTCAGGCCCAGGGACAGCGGTGCGTTGAAGGCCATGCCGTAGACGTGCAGACGGGTCAGGCGCGGCAGGTGCGGCGAGCGCAGGAGTTTCTCCCAGCTCGATGGCGTCAAGTTCGCCCAGCCGAAGAACAGGTCGGTCAGGTTGCGGAGGTACGGCGTGGCGGCGAGGGCCTCGATGTCCGCCTCCGAGATGGGCCCGACGTCGAGGGTGAGCCGGGTCAGGTTGGCCAGGTGGGGCGAGGCCGCCAGGGCCGGCAAGATGCCCTCCCTGGCATGTCCGTGATGGTTCAGCTGAAGCGTTGTGAGTCGGGCGACGTTGGTCGATTCGGCCAGCGCACGGACTTCCTCCGGGGGGAACGTCCCCCAGTAACTCAGCCCGGTCAGCGACGCGCACACTGGAGCGGCAGCGAGTTTGCCCAGGACGTCCTGGCTGGGCAGCCCGCACGCGCCCAGTTCGGTCAACCGGGCGCAGGCGGGGGCCTTCAGCAAGTGCAGAAACCGGTCCACGGTACAGTCGTAGGGCCAGTAGACGTTCAAGGATTTCAGCCCGGAGAGATGCGGAGAGGCCAGCAGGGTTTCCAGCCCGGCGGCGCGCAGGCCGACGACGTCCAGGCCCGAGAGCCTGGCCAGACCGGAGAACTCGGCCAGTCGGGCTGCATCGATCTTTCGCAACTCAGCCGTTCGGAGAGGTGCCCGCCGAAACAGGCCGCCCGCGTTCTTGAGGAAGTAGCCGGCCGTCGTCCGTACCTCCTCGACGAACCCGCGGCGGAAGCGACACTGAAAGTGTTCGCGGATCGCCTGCGGCAGCTCGGCCATGAAGGCCGGGCCGTCTTTCGCCAGGATTTCCTTCTCGCGTTGAGCCAGGCCGAAGCGGCGTGGGTCATCTCCGGCCATCCGGGCGAGGGCACACTGAACCTGGATGAATTCGCCCCGCTCGGGCCGGCCGTGGTCCTCCAGCCAGTCGGCGTACACCAGACGATGTACGTCCTCTTCCGGTTCGTCGAGGATGCTCTGGAACAGAGCGTCTTCCGTCGTCTTGCTCCGCATGAACATCCCTCCCCGTGCCGATTTCCTACCGCCGGGCCAGGAACGCCGTCACCTCCGCCAGCACGGGCCGGGCCAGGTGCCGAGCCTGGCTCGGCACCTGGCTACCCATCGTAGTAGCCCGGCACATGGATGCTGGCAGCCTGGAACGTGTACCCCTGGTCGCCCGGCACATCGGACACCTCGCCCCGCCACAGGATCATGCCGAGGGCAGGGAACGTGTACTCGTGTCGGCCGGGCGGGTAGTCGGCCGGGTCCAGACCCTCCAACCGGACAATTGCCGCGACTACCTCGTCGGCCGAGTCATCGAACAGATCCACTCCGCGATACTCCGTTCCGGTGCCGTGAGTGACCTGGATGAATGTGACCACTGGCGGGTCGCCGGCCGAGTCGAGCTGCATGCCCGGCTCGCGGAGCCAGTCGGCCTCCTCCCGGGACATGCCCAGGCAAACCTTGCCAATCCTGACGTGCGGCACGATCTCCATCGGCTAGCCATCCACCGGCTCGGAGCTTCCCCGCCGAACGAACGACCGGCTCAGCCGTCCCCCTCCGTATCTGGCAGTGGGCCGTCCGGGATGAATGCCCGGCCGACTTACCGACCCCCGAACGATCAGCGTTTGATCCATCGGATGCCCCTCCACAAACGACACTGGTAAGATTCCATACCCTGTTCCCCCTCCGGAAGCTCTCCGCGCCATCGAACGGGGTCGTTCACCTCTTCAAAGGTGCATCAGCAGCCCGTCGTAATCGGCATGGGAGCCGATCCAGAACCAGATGACGGTGTCGCCATCTACCGTTCCCAGGGCTCGATAGGCGATACCCACCCGAGCCGAGTAGACGGGCAGCGGGCCCGGATCGACCTGCTTGAAGCGGAGGCCTGGGTGCGACGAGTTCTGCTGGAAAAGGGCGTACGCTGCCCGCGCCTGCTGTTTCACCTGCGCGGGCAACGCGGCAAGCAATTCCCGAAACTGACGCGTCGTGTGCGAGTTCATAACCGTTCCGGGTCAAGCGGTTGAGTCTGCCCGGCGCGATGCTCAGCCAGGGCGGCAGCCGCTAACGCCACGAGCTTCTTGCTCGAAGCGGCGATGTCGCGGTCGAAATCATCCTCGGCGGCAAGTTCGGCGAGCAGCCGCGAGGCGAGTACGTCCTGTTCTTCCGCTGGGAGTTTCGCCGCCGCTTCAAAGGCCTGTTGGAGCAACGTCGTCATGGACCACCTCCTCACCAGTCGTTGTATTCTCCAATCGCACGCAAGACACGGGTTCCCGCGATTCGCTTGCCTGGGCAAAGACCTCACTCAACTGCCGCTGCGGGCAGAGACCTTGAACGCTGGAACCAGCATACTTCGCGGGTCGAAGCGGCGTACCCAGCCCAGGTAACGCCGAGGCAGCCTACCGCCCGGCCAGGAACGCCATTCGCTCAGAATCGCGGCGTCGAAGGCAAGGTCACGCTGGTCCGAAACTCACCGACGAGGAAGTGGCCGCGAGGTTTGAGGTTCGGCTTGCCTTGCTCCTCGCCGGTGTCCTGCTCGGCGATCCACGCCTGGAACGAGTCGGCCGCCTGGCCAGTCGCCACGACCCGACCCAGGTGTGTCATCACGCCAGCCCCGTGCTCCTCGTCCCAGGCGCAGTCGAACTCGAACCCGATGTATGCCACGCCATCTCGGGTGACGGTCAACACATGGACTTCGGAGAGCCAGACGAGCGGGCGGAGATCGTCCGGCCCGCTGATTCCGAGCAGTTCCTCGTCGTCGCCGTCGTAAGCGTGGCCGGGGCAGTATTCCGCCAGGGCCTCGGCAACCGCGGAGGCGACGGCTGCCTCGTTGTTGAGCAGGTGTCGGAAGGCGGCGACCTGTTCGGCGATCGGGTGGGTCCTGGTTGCCTTGTCCAGAGTGGTGACCGACAGGCGAGCGATCCCGTCCGGCTGCATCGACTGGAGACGTCGCCCCGCCCGGTCCCGTCGAACCTCGAATCCGGCCCACGACGGCAGCGCGACTTCACCCACCCAGAAGAAGAGATCCCACACCAGGGGCGGGAACGGCGGATATTCAAGGGTCTCTTCCGACATCTGGTCACCTTTTGCATCCGATCGTGTCCCGGTCTACAGCAGACGGTTCGGTGTGCCATTACTCCGGCGGCTTGAACTTCTCGGCCACCTATGCGAACGGCTCGCCGACATCCCGGCACAGCCCGAGCAGGAACTCAACCAACTCGGCGTAGGGGGTGGCGTGCGGGGACCATCGATCGACCACATGGTACTCGCCGACCCGCGCCCCCTCCAGCACCGCCCGCGACCCGTCCAGCCCGGCCGTGTCCTCCGACGACGGCATGTCCCAGAACCCGACCCGTTCGAGCAGGCGGGCGAACTGCCTGGCCTCGGCGCTGGACAGTTCCCGTTCGGCCTCGCCGACCAACTGGCCTGGGAAATATCCGCCCCGGCCGTCGCTCTGCTTGCACACGGACCGCCAAGCACCGCCAGCCTCGCTGAGCCGGACCACGGCGGGTTGCCGGAAGGTCGGTAGGAACAGGAGCCGGTAGACGAGCGTCTGGTCCGGCGCGGGAGGGTACAGCGGTTG